>NZ_DASSRA010000377.1:0-3181 GCF_035702065.1 Rhizobacter sp. | reverse complement strand
GGAAACCATTCGTGATGAAGAAGCACGGCCAGCCGGCCTCACTGCGGCACCTGGTGCCAGGCGCCTTCGTGCTGCTGCTGGCGGTGTCGGTGCTGCTGGTGGGCTGGTCGGCCTGGCCCTTGCTGCTGCTCACGGGGGCCTACGGTCTGGCCGTGCTGGCGATGACGTTGGCCGCCGGTCGATCGAAACCCCCGGCGGTGTGGCTGCGCGTCCCTGCCGTCATCGCGGCCTATCACCTGGGCTACGGCATCGGTTCGCTGATCGGCTGGTGGGACGCGCTGCGCGGTGGCCCGGGCCGTGCCCGCTTTGCCAGGCTCACGAGGTAGATGGCATGGACGAATCGGACGAAGCCCTGTCCGTGCGCGAGCGCTATGCGCGACGCCCGCCACGCGACCCGCGCTACAGCCTGCTCAACCCGAGCGCGCTGATGGCCTGGCAGGAGCGGCAGCGCGCGCTGCTGTCGCTTTTCAAGCGGCTGGGCTTCACCGACCTGTCGGCACTCCGCTTGCACGAGGTGGGGTGTGGCAGCGGGGGCAACCTGCTGGAGTGCCTGCTGATGGGGTTTGCGCCCGAGCACCTCTCGGGCGTGGAGCTGCTGCCCGAGCGCCATGTCGAAGCACGCGCCCGCCTGCCCGATGCGGTGAACCTGCAGCAAGGCGATGCGCTCTTGCTCGCCCCGCCACCCGAGAGTGTGGACATCGTCCTGCAGTCCACCGTGTTCTCGTCGCTGCTCGACGACGGCTTCCAGCAGCGCCTGGCCGCCAGCATGTGGTCGGCCGTCAAGCCCGGTGGCGGCGTGCTCTGGTACGACTTCACCGTCGACAACCCGCGTAACCGCGATGTGCGCGGCGTGCCACTCGCGCGCGTGCGCGCGCTGTTCCCGCAAGGGCAGTTGCAGGCGCAGCGCGTGACGCTGGCGCCGCCGATCGCCCGCACCGTGAGCCGGCTGCACCCTGCGCTCTACACTCTGTTCAACACGGTGCCGCTGCTGCGCACGCACCTCCTGTGCTGGATCGCCAAACCCCGATGACCGACAAGCTGCCCTTCCTGCCCTTCGCATTACCGGACATCGGCGAAGAAGAGATCGCCGAAGTGGTGGATACCTTGCGCTCTGGCTGGGTCACCACCGGCCCCAAGACCAAGCGCTTCGAGGAAGACTTCACCGCCTTCCTGGGCGACGCCAGCCTGCATTCGATGGCGGTGAACTCCGCCACCGCCGGCCTGCATCTTGCGCTCGAGGCGCTGGGCGTCGGCCCCGGTGACGAGGTCATCACCACCACCCACACCTTCACCGCCACCGCCGAGGTGGTGCGGTACCTCGGCGCCGACGTGGTGTTGGTCGACATCGACCCGGCCACGCTGTGCATCGACGTCGATGCGGTGGCAGCGGCCATCACCCCGCGCACCAAGGCCGTGATGCCGGTGCACTTCGGCGGCCGCGCGGCCGACATGCGGCGCCTGCTGGCCCTGACGGATCAGCACGGCCTCAAGGTGGTGGAAGACGCCGCCCATGCGCTGCCCACCACCTGCGGCGGCCAGCTCATCGGCACGCTGGAATCCGACGCGACGGTGTTCAGCTTCTACGCCAACAAGACCATCACCACCGGCGAAGGCGGCATGGTCGTGACGCGCAACGCTGAACTCGCCCACCGCATGAAGGTGATGCGCCTGCACGGCATGAGCCGCGACGCCTTCGACCGCTTCACCGCCAAGGTGCCCAGCTGGTACTACGAGATCGTGGCGCCGGGCTTCAAGTACAACTTGACCGACATTGCCGCCGCGCTGGGCCTGCACCAGCTCAAGCGGCTGGGTGCCTTCCAGGCCCGGCGCGAACAGATCGCCGCGCAGTTCAATGCGGCCTTCGCCGACCTGCCGGTGATCACACCGCCCTTGGCTGCGCCGGGCGATGTGCATGCCTGGCACCTGTACGTGCTGCGCCTGGGCGATGGTGCGGCGGTCGACCGCGACACCTTCATCGAGCGCCTGTTCGCCGCCGGCATCGGCTGCAGCGTGCACTACATCCCGCTGCACCTGCAGCCCTACTGGCGCGACCGCTACCACCTGCAGCCGGCGGCCTTCCCGCAGTCGCAGAAGGCCTACGAGCGCATGGTGACGCTGCCGCTCTACACCCGCATGACCGATGCCGATGTGCAGCGTGTCATCGCGGCCGTGCGGGCGGCGCTGGTCTGACGATGCGGGCCATGGCGAAACGATTGTTCGACCTGCTGCTGTCCGCCATGGGCTTGCTGCTGCTGTCACCGGCGCTGCTGATGATCGCGATGTGGATCAAGCTCGATTCACCGGGGCCGGTGTTCTATCGCCAGGAGCGGGTGGGCCGATTCGGCGAGCCGTTTCGCATCCACAAGTTCAGGACCATGGCGCATGGCGGCGGCGGGGCGCTGATCACGGTGGGCCAGGACGTGCGCATCACGCGTGCCGGCGCCTTCCTGCGACGCGCCAAGCTCGACGAGCTGCCGCAACTCATCGACGTGCTGCAAGGAACGATGAGCCTGGTCGGCCCGCGGCCCGAGGTGCCGCGCTACGTGGCGATGTACCCCGCGCCACTGCGCGACAAGGTGCTCAGCGTGCGCCCCGGCATCACCGACCTGGCCTCGCTCGAATACCGCGACGAGAACGAGCGCCTGGCGCGCGCCGCCGACCCCGAGCGCGAGTACGTCGACGTGGTGATGCCGGCCAAGCTGCAGCTGGCGGCGCACTACGTGGACCGCGCCTCGCTGCGCTTCGACCTGCAGCTCATCCTGCGCACCTTGCGCCTGGTGTGGTGGCGCTGATGGACGGCGATCCGGTGAGCAACCAACCCAGCATCTGGCACCGCCTCGACCGCTTGCTGGCACGCGTGCGGCCACGGCGCCAACCGCTCTCGCTGCTGATCGATGGTGTGGTGATCGCGCTGTGCTGGAACATCACCTACCTGTTCCGACTCGGCTTCGAGCGCTGGATCAGCGCGCGGCCGCACTACGACGGCTGGGTGCTGCTGGGCATCGTCGCGACCTACCTGGCGGCGCTGATCGCGCTGCGTGTGCCGCAGAGCATGTGGCGCTTCTCGGGCTTCGGCGAGGTCAAGCGCCTGACCTTGGCCTGCCTCGGGGCGGGGCTCGTCAGCGCGGTGGTGGTGATGGGCCTGCAGCTGGTGCAGGTGCCGCGCGCCGTGCTGGCGTTG
>NZ_DASSRA010000376.1:0-2392 GCF_035702065.1 Rhizobacter sp. | reverse complement strand
GTGCCGCTGATCGGGCCGGTCGCCGAAAAGCTCGGCATCGACCTCGTCTGGTTCGGCGTGCTGCTCGCCGTGAACATGCAGACGTCGTTCATGCACCCGCCGTTCGGCTTCGCACTGTTCTACCTGCGCAGCGTCGCGCCGGCGAAGGACTACCTCGACAAGCTCACCGGCAGACTGACCGCGCGCGTGACGACCGGGCAGATCTACTGGGGCGCGGTGCCGTTCGTGATCATCCAGATCATCATGGTGGGGCTCATCATCGCGTTCCCGGCGCTCGTCTCCAGCGGCCTGACCAAGGAAGAGACCATCGACGCCGACAAGGCCTTCCAGGAACTGCGCATGCAGGAAGACAAGGACGCCGGCATCGCGCCCGAGCCGGCGGACCCGTCAGCCTCCGGTGCGCAGCCGGGTGACCCGGCCGCCTCGGAACCTCAGGCCGAGACCACCAACGACGCCGACGACCCCATGAAGGCGCTCGAAGAGGCCATGAAGGCTGACGAGAAGAAGAAGCAGTAGTAGAGGATGCGACGGAGTGCGGCTCACGCCGCCTCCGTCGGCACCGGCGTTACAACAGCTGGAATGCGGCAATGGCCACCAGCGTGGGGCCGGCAGCGGCGACAAAGAGCCACACGGCGCTGATGGCGCCGTCACGGAAGCTACCGCGCAGGATCGAATACCCAGCCGGGTTTGGCGCATTGGCGATGACCGTCAAGCCGCCGCCTGTCACCGCACCGGCTACCAGCGAGTACTTGAACTCGTCGCTCAGCCCCTCGACCAGCGAGCCGAGGTAGGTGAGTGCCGCGTTGTCGGTCACAGCCGTGAGGGCCGTCGCGGCGTAGTAGACCTGCTGCGCGCTCAGCCGCGTGAGCAGTTCCTGCAGCCACCACTGCTGTTGCCCGCCCAGCACCACCAGGCCGGCCAGGAAGAAGGCCACCAGCAGGGCCTCGCGCAAGATGAGGGCGTCGTGGTGCCGCGGGTAGGCTCGCGCATAGCCGATGAAGAAGAGCAGCAGGCCCAAGAAGACGGCCGGGTGGTGGGCGAACATCACCACGCCCAGCAGGAACAGCGCGCTCACGAACATCGCCGTCGGTGGCGGCCCACTGCGGTCGCGTCGGCCCGCTTCTTCCGGCTTGGCGCGCAGCAGGGGGCGCGCAAAGAGCAGTGTCACGGCGGCCGCATTGATCACCACGGCAAGTGCGGCCTTCCAGCCGAAATGACCCAGCATGAACGCGGAATCCCAGCCCCACTTCGCCGCCACCATCAGCACCGGCGGTGCGGCAAACGAGGTGAGCGTCCCCCCGATCGACACGTTGACGAAGAGGACTCCCAAAGTCGCATACTTCAGCCGTTCCGGCAGATCGACGTTGTTGAACACGCGCTCGCGCAGCGTGAGCGCGGCCAGCGTCATCGCCGCCGGCTCGGTGAGCACCGAGCCCATCAGCGGCAGCACCGACAAGGCCAGGAAGTACACCGCCATCGACCGCGGCAGTGGCGTCACCCGGGCCAGCCCGTTCACCAGCACCGAGGCCAGCTTCAGGATGGGCTTGCTGCCGGCCACCACCATGATCGCGAAGACGAAAAGCGGTTCGGTGAAGTTGCGCCCGTCGATGTAGGCCGTGGCCGCGTCGCGCCCCAGCGCCACGAAGAGGAACAACACCAGCACCAGCGCCCAGAACCCGAACACCACCTCCACCTCGGACAGCAGGTGGAACACGCCCTCGTGGCGCGGGTAGCGGTGGGCCAGGCGGGCGAACACGCTGGTCGAGAAGGTGTGGGCCAGCGCCACCGCGAACAAGGCGGCCGCAACGATCTGAACGGTGGTAGGCGTCATGGAAATGGATTGTGCAAAAAGAAAGCCCCGCCGCGGCGGGGCTTGTCATGCGTGCGCGACCGGGCTCAGAGCTTGGCGGACTGCATGTAGCTGTCGAAGCGGGCTTCGGTGAAGCGGAACCACAGGTTCGCTTCGCGACGGTAGTTGGAGTAGTCGTCGTAGATCTTCTTCCAGCTCGGGTTCTTGGCGGAGATCTCGCTGTAGATGTCCATGGCGGCCTTGTAGGCGGCGTCCATCACCGGCTTCGGGAAAGCGACAAGCTTGGTCTTGTTGGCCACCAGCTGGCGCAGCGCGATCGGGTTCTTCACGTCGTACTTGGCCTGCATCTCGGTGTGCGCGAAGGCGGCGGCACTTTCGATGATGGCCTTGTACTCGGCGGAGAGGCTGTCGTAGGCCTTCTGGTTCACCAGCAGGTCGAGCTGCGGGCCACCTTCCCACCAGCCGGGGTAGTGGTAGAACTGGGCGACCTTGTTGAAGCCGAGCTTCTGGTCGTCATAGGGGCCGACCCATTCGGCGGCGTCGATCGTGCCTTTCTCCAGGGCGGGGTAAATGTCGCCACCC
>NZ_DASSRA010000375.1:0-4184 GCF_035702065.1 Rhizobacter sp. | reverse complement strand
CGGCGGGTTGCGGCGCAGTCGCCTGCGCCACACCCACCAGCAGGCGCCGCTGGCCAGGCTCAGCAGGCACAGAGTCTCGTTGATGGAAAAGCCGATTTGCATGGACGGGGCGCCCCGGGGAGGCAGGTCGCGATTATGGCGGGGGCACCCAGGCCGCTTCAGCGCGTGGGCATGCCGTCGGGCGCGAAGGCCGGCGTGGCCGGCAGCGGCGCGGCGTTCAGGGCCTGGGTCGCAGGGCCGTCCGACAAGGTTGTGACCGCGCCCAGGCCCAGATCGCTGGACGCGCCCACGGCACGGTAGCGCCATTGCATCTGGTTGCGCCAGGCGCCGGCACGCTCGAAGTTGCGGTCGACCTGCAGCTGCAGGCGAGCACCCTTGCTGGTGAGCGATTGAAGGGCCTCGATCACCGCATTGCGCAGCAAGGGCCCCGCCATCTGGTCGACCCAGACCGTGCATTGGCGGCCGGCCGCCGCGGCCAGCAACACACGCCCGCGTGTGCCGGGTGCCGCCAGCACGCTGCCAGGCTCGCCGCGCAGCAGGCCATCGACGTTGCCGCGCGTGGCTTCGGCCGGGTCGAAGCCTTGCGACAGGGCCCAGTCGACGGCAGCACTCTCCTCGCCACCGGTCAGCACGCAGGCCTGCTGGAAGGTCCGCGCCACGGCCAGTGGCGTGAACCAGTACGACAAGGTGGTTTCGACGGGAGGGTCGGCTTGCTGGGCCTGCCCGAGCCCGCTCAGCAACAGTGAGCCGGCCACAAACACAGCGAGGTCGATCAATCGGTGCTTTCGCATCAGTGCGCTTCCAGGGCGGGTTGTGTGCATCGGGGCGGTGCAGTCGGGCGGTTGGCGGCAGTATTGAAGCCCTGCCATGGTGCGTCAAGCCGACAGGCTTGCATACACGAATGAATGCGGGGTGGAAAGACTGCTTTTCTCCGGTTCGGCCTGTGGCCCGGTTCGTAGCCTAGCCGGGTAATCGGTCAACCGACCGGGCAAACCACCAACGAGCTGCATCGAGATGAGCAAGAAGAAGATCTGGCGCCGTGGCATTCCTTTCTCGCCCGAAGTGGCGCCCCTCGTGGCCCGCATGCCGGCGGTCGACGAATACCGCGAGTCGCTGCTTCGCCTGCAAGGCGTGTGGGACACGCTCTCCATGCTGGGCCAGATGAGCGGCACCCTGCCCGACATCGCCGCCACGCGCAGCGCCTTCCAGGCGCTCACCGAAACCCTGCTCGACAGCCTGGGCCGCTGCCTGCTCACGAACGTGACGCAGCACATGCGCAACCAGGGCCAGGTGGCGATCGACATCCTCGTGCGCAACCTGTTCGAGCGCACGGCCGACATCGGCTTCCTGTCCACCGACACCGCCGTGCGCGAGTTCATGCAGGCCGACGCGCCCGACGATGCGCAGCGCCACCAGCTCGAAGCGCGCTTTGCCGACTACGCCGCCAAGTACAGCGTGTACGACGACATCGTGGTGCTGGCAACCGATGGCCGCGTGCTGGCGCGGCTCGATGGCCGCATCGACGCACCCCGCTGCAATGAACCCTGGCTCGCCCGCGCCCTGGCGGGCGAGCCCTACGTCGAGCACTACGGCCCCTCGCCCACCATGGGCGGCCGCAACGCCCTGCTCTACGCCGCCGCGATCCGCAGCGGGTCTGCCACGCTGGGTGTGATGTGCCTGTCGTTCCGGTTGGCCGACGAGATGCGCAGCGTGTTCCAGCAGCTGCTGCCGGCAGGCGACCCGGCGGTCATCGCGCTGGTCGATGCGCAGGGCGAGGTGCTGGCTTCGTCCGACCGCTGGCAGCTGCCGCTCGGCGCCACACTGCCGCCGGCCGACGCTGCACAAGCTCACCAACACCTGCGCTTTGCCGGCCGCGAATACCTGAGCGTGAGCGCCGCGGCCAACGCCTACGAGGGCTACCACGGGCCGGGCTGGTCGGCGCGCGTGCTCGTTTCCATCGACCAGGCCTTCGAACCACGCGAGGATGACGAACAAGCCAGCACGACCACCGGGAACGTGCTCGCCCGCATCGACACCCGCGAGCACTTCAACGAAGAACTGCGCAGCATCCCGCCCGAGGCCTTGCGCATCCAGCGCGACCTCTCGCGCGTACTGTGGAACGGCAAGCTGCAACCGGTCGCCGCCGGCGCGTCGGGCGCTTTCGCCGCCACCCTGCTGCGCGAAGTGGGGCTGACGGGCGAACGTATCCGCCAGGTCTTCGACCAGGCCACGCACCAGCTCCACCTCTCCACCTTGTCCGCGGTCTTCGAGCAGGCACGCCACCACGCCCGCCTGGCCATCGACATCATGGACCGCAACCTCTACGAGCGCGCCAACGACTGCCGCTGGTGGGCACTCGACGGCGTGCTGCGCCAGGTGCTGGCCCAGCCGCCCGAGCAACGCGACGCGAGCGCGGCCGCCAGCGTGCTGGCGCGCATCAACGGCCTCTACACGGTGTATTCGCTGCTGGTGCTGTTCGACACGCAGGGCCAGGTGGTGGCCGTCTCCGACCCCGCGGCCTCGCAATGGCGCGGCCAGACACTCGATGCGCCCTGGGTGCGCGAGACGCTGGCGTTGCGCGACTCGCAGAGCTACACCGCCTCGGCGCACGCCCCCAGCCCGTTCTACGGCGACCGCGCCACCTACGTGTTCGCAGCCGCACTGCGCAGCCCCGATGCACAGGCCCGCGTGGTCGGCGGCATCGCCATCGTGTTCGACGGCGAGCCGCAGTTCGAAGCCATGCTCGCCGATTCATTGCCGCAAGGCCACGAGGCACAGCCACCCGGCAGCGTGGCCAGCCTGCTGGTCACGCGCAGCGGCCAGGTCGTCTCCAGCAGCGATGCACGCTGGCCCGTGGGCAGCGCGGCCCCGCTGCCGCCCGGCCTGCCCGCGCTGGCGCGCGGTGAAGCCGATACCGCGGTGATCGACATCGACGGCACGGCCTACGTGGCGGGCTATGCGATGTCGGGCGGCTACCGCGAATACCGCAGCACCACCGCCAGCTCGCCCGATGACGTAGCCGGCCTGATGCTGCTGCGTCTTGGCAAACACCAGGCCGCCGCCGCACCGGCGGTGCCGGCCTTCGAAGCGGCCACGCCCGCTGGCCGGCACACGGCCTCGGCCATGTCGATCGCCAGCTTCCTCTGCGACGGCCAATGGCTGGGCATTCCCGCCTCGGCCGCCCTGCAGGCGCTGCAGCGTCCGCGCCTGGCCACCATCGCCAACGCGCCGACCCATGTACTGGGCATGACGATGTTCGAAGGGCAATTGCTGCCGGTGATCGACCTCGCGCGACTGCGTACGCACCGCCCCACCACCGACATCGACGCACCCGTCGTCGTGGCGCAAGGGCCAGGGGGTCAGCGCTTCGCTTTGCGGGTGGATGAACTCGGGCCGGTCTTCGAGGTGCCCAATGGCTCGATGCAGGCAGTGCAACACGGCCCGCACAGCGGCGAGCACCTGGTGCGCGGGAACAAGCAGATGCTGACCCTGCTCGACGTGAACAAGCTGATCGCGTCGTCCGGTGCCGTGCGGCTGACCGGCGACGCGATCGCCTAGATCACACCCGCTCGGCCACCCAGCCCTTCACCGAGGCCAGGGCGGCCCCGAGGTTCTTGGGGTCGGTGCCGCCGGCCATGGCCATGTCGGGCTTGCCGCCGCCCTTGCCACCCACCTGCTGGGCGACGAAGTTGACAAGCTCGCCAGCCTTCACCTTGGCGATGCTGTCGTTGGTCACGCCCGCGGCGATCTGCACCTTGCCGCCGTCCACCGCGGCCAGCACGATGGCGGCGGTCTTGAGCTTGTCCTTGAGCTTGTCCATGGTCTCGCGCAAGGCCTTGGCGTCGGCGCCTTCCAGCATGGCGGCGAGCACCTTGAGGCCCTTCACGTCCACGGCCTGGGCCAGCAACTCGTCGCCCTGGGCGCTGGCGAGCTTGCCCTTGAGGGCGGCCAGTTCCTTCTCCAGCGCACGCACTTGGTCGAGCACGCCGGCCACGCGGGCCGGCACGTCGTTGGGCGAGACCTTCAGCGAACCGGCCAGGCCGTTCACCGTGTTCTCCAGGCTTTGCAGGTAGGCCAGCGCGTTGTCGCCGGTCACCGCCTCGACACGTCGAATGCCAGCCGCCACGCCGCCTTCGGCAACGATCTTGAAGAGGCCAATGTCGCCGGTGCGGCCCACGTGCGTG
>NZ_DASSRA010000374.1:0-4107 GCF_035702065.1 Rhizobacter sp. | reverse complement strand
GAAGGGGACGGCTTGACCGCGCTCGTCCTTCCTGACGTTACGCTGTGCTGCATCGACTGCACGCCGCGCTTGCCGTGGGCATTGAAGGCGATGCGACGCAGCCTCGATGGCATCGCCTTCGCCGATGCAGTGCTGTGCACTGACCGGCAATCGCTGGGCGACCGCGAGCTGCCGCCCGGCGTGCGCTGGGTCGAGACCGAGCCACTGCGCAGCATCGAGGCCTACTCCAACTACGTCATCAAGTCGCTGGCGCCGCTGATCCACACCTCGCACGTGCTGATCGTGCAGTGGGACGGCTTTGTGCTCAACCCGGCGGCGTGGTCCGAGGAGTTCCTGCACTATGACTACATCGGCGCCCCGTGGAACCACATCCCCGAGCCGCATGCGGTGGGCAATGGTGGCTTCTCGCTGCGTTCTTCTCGGCTGCTGCGCGCGCTGCAGAGCCCCGCCATCGTGCCCAGTCACCCCGAAGACATCTGCATCTGCGTGACGAACCGTGCCGCACTGGAGGCCGAAGGCCTGCGCTTTGCACCGACGGCGCTGGCGCGCCGTTTCGCGGTGGAAGACGACCCGTTGAGCGAGCAGGTGTTTGGCTTCCACGGGCCGTACCACCTGCCGACGGTGCTGGAGCCTTCGCAGACGCTGGCCTTTGTCGAGTCGCTCACGCCTTCAGTGATCGAAGCGCACCACTTCGGCAGCCTGCTGCGCGAGTTGGTGCAAGGGGCCCGCTCCCGGCCCGAGCTGAAACCGGCACGGGCCGCCTTGCACCGGCTGATCCTGCGCGCAGTGGACCGGCTCGAAGGCCCGGCCAGCCTCACACCGCAGGCACTGGGCTTTTGCAAGGCCTTGATCCGCCATGGCGAGTACAAGGCGGCAGGTCGGCTGTTGCGCCAGCGCCGCCGTGCGTTGGGCACACTCTGGGCCGAGCCCCGCCTGTGGCTGAGGCTCAAGGCCAAGATGCTGGCCTCCACCCTCAGGGGGCGCTAATCCTGCGACCGCTTCGATGAAATCCAACTTCTTCACTCGCCGCCTGTTGCGCTACGCCGAAGAGACCTGGCTGCCACCTTTCCCTCAGGCCCTGCCGTCGTCGGTCGACGTGTACGTGCAGAGCATCTCGGTGTGGAAGGTGGCACGCCGCCGCGCCATGCGCGCGCTCAACCTGCGCCTGCATGGCCAGACAGCGCAGCTGCGTACCCACATCGACCCGGCGGTGCACAGGCGCCTGCTGTGGATCCACCATGGCACGCCGCAGGTGGGCGATTCGCTCACCGACCTGGCCGCGCGCGAGCTGCTCAAGGGCAAGTTCGACCGGGTCGACCTGCTGACCGACGCCCACCTGCTGCAGCTCTACCGCTCCGACGAGGTGTTTACCCAGGTGGCCTCAAAGGCCGAAGAGCTGCCCGGCCCCTACGACCTGATCCTGCTGCACAGCGCCTCGTCGCGCTCGGTGAAGGACAAGCTCGAGCACTACCGCAAGGTGCCATTCGCCCACGTGTATGGCTTCTACACCGGGCCCGAACTCAACCGCACGCTGTTCGGCTACTACCGCATCGCGCAATTGCTGGGCCTGGACTGGCCCGAGCAGCAGATCGAGCACATGGCCTGCCCCAGCATGCGGGCGTCCGCGGCCGAAGAGGTGGCAGTGGACCAGCTGGGCCTGCCACCCGAGCCCATCGTGATGGCCATCGGCGGTGTGCGCGACTGGTGCACCTACCAGCAGTGGCCGCAGGTGCTGCACGGGCTGCATGAGGCCGGTGTCACGCGCCCTGTGGTGCTGGTCGGTTCGGACAATGGCCTGGCGATGCGCGACCAGATCGTGGCGGCGAACACCGGCATGACGCTCATCGACCGCCTGGCCCAGCACACGCTCGGCGAAGTGCAAGCTCTGATGCGCCGTGCCGCGCTGGTGGTGTGCGCCGATGGTGGCCTGCTGCACCTGGCGCACACCGCCAAGGTGCCGGTGGTCACGCTCTTCGCCGGCATCAGCGAGCCGCGCTTTCGACTGACTTCAGCCAACCGAACCCGCTGGCTCTACGGCGCCAAGTGGGTCAACGACGTGCAGGCCGCCGACCTGGTGGCCACCATCCTGCAGGCACTCGGCTCAAAGCCCTAGAAAGCGCCGATAGATCCCCAGGTAGGCCTGCGTGGCGCGGTCCCACGTGAACTGCGCCGCATGGGCGCGTATGTCGTCGGCATGCGCCTGCAGGCGCGGCATCTCGGTCTCGATGCAGCGGCGCATGGCCTGCGGCTCGAAGCTCGTGAAGTAGCCGGCCCAGGTGCCACCCACCTCCGGCAGGCTGGTGCGGTCCGACAGGAACACCGGTTTGCCGAAGTGCATGGCCTCGATGGGCGGCAGGCCGAAGCCTTCGGTGATCGAGGGGAACAGGAAGCCCTTGCAGTTGGCGTACAGCCAGGCCTTCTGCTCATCGCTCACCTCCTGCATGACGCGCAGGTTGGCGATGCCGCGCTGTTGAGCCTGCACGCGCAGGCGGTCGGAGTCGCCTGTGCGTGGCCCGGCCAGCAGCACCAGCTGCTCGGGCCAGATGGCGGCCATGTCGACCAGGCTCTGCGGGTTCTTGGAGGCCGCCATGCGGCTGAGGTGCAACAGGAAGGAACCCGGTTCCATGCCGTCGACGCGTTGCTGCGGGTGCTGGGTGAGGTCGCGCGCGCCGTTGGGGATCACGCTGACCGGGCCTCGCCAGGCGAGGTGCTCGCGGATGTCTTTCTCCACGTGGTGCGTGAGCGTGCTCACTTCTTCGAACTTGCGCAGGCGTGAGCGCAGCTTGCGCAGGTTCTTCGCGATGCTGCGCGCATCGTCGTGGTAGAGGGTGTTGAGGTCGTGGATGGTGAGCAGCGAGTGGCGGGTGCCCAGTGGTGGGCCAATGCGTCCGAGCTGGTTGAGCCCGTGCCACACGTCGAAGCGCGGGCCACTCTGGCAGTGCCAGTAGCCCTGCAGCTTGCTCGTGGCGAGGTAGCCCACCTCGGTGCCGAAACGGCCATGCCAGCGCTCGGGCATGTGCAGGTGGAACTGCACACCGAACTGCTCGCGCCATGCCGGCGCATGCGCTGCGATGCGCTCGCAGACCTGGGTGGAGAACTCGCCAAGCCCGTCGCTCAGCGAGTCGATCATCCCCAGGCTGACGCCGATGTGCCGGGCCATGGCCTTAGGCGACAAGCTTGTAGTGCTTGCGGCTCAAGTCCAAGCCGAACCAGCGCTCCAGCACCATCGAAGCGCGGTGCTTGCGTTCGCGCTTCGTCAGTTCATGCGCGGGGTTGGGCGCGAAGTGCTGTTCGGCCTCGCGTTCGAGCCAGTCGGCCATCAATGCCGGGTGGCTGCTGGCGTAGGGCTGGAGCGACTGCGGGTCGATATTGCCGTACTGCACCTTGGGTGCTCCGTGCGACCAGTACTTGCTGACCTGGTCCATCTTGGCCTGCATGTAGTCGGTGCGGCGCACGTGGCCATAGTGATAGATGTGCGCGTTGGCCAACGCCGCATTGGGATGGCGGCCGCGGCGGTGCTTGTCCATCACCACCCAGTACTGGCCGTCGGGCGCATAGGTGCGGATGGTGTTGCGGATCAGCCGGCATTCGCGGCGGTACCAGGCCGGGCTCACGGCCAGCCAGTGCGGCGAGCCGTAAAAGTGCAGGTAGTCGAACACCAGGGCTTCGACCCGCGCATTGCCATGGTGGCGATTCACCGATTCGCGGATGGCCCCGAGCTCGGCCTCGTGCAGCACCTCGTCGCCTTCGAGGTAGAAGGCCCAGTCGCCGGTGCAGGCGTACTGGGCGATCATCTTCTGCTGCGCGTAGACGAAGCCGCGTTCCGACATGCGCTCGTTCCACAGCGTGTCGATGAGGCGGATCTTGGGGTCGCCGATGGCGAGCAGGCGCTCGCGCGTGTCGTCTTCGCCGCGCCCGACGGCGATCACGAACTCGTCGACCAGCGGCAGCAGCGAGCGCACCGATTGCTCGAACGGGAAGCCCAGCTTCACGCCGTTGCGCAGGAAGGTGAAGCCGCTGATCGTGGGCTCAGGAGGTGTGGGCATAGCGGTGGGGCTCCAGCAGCTGCTTTGTTCGCAGGCCCCAGATGTACTGGAGCGGGCGGCG
>NZ_DASSRA010000373.1:0-4479 GCF_035702065.1 Rhizobacter sp. | reverse complement strand
CAGGGCAGCTTGGGCGCAGCGGGCGGCGCCGAGGCCGCAGAGGCGGGTTGCGTGGGCGTGCGGGTGGTCATGCTGCGTTCGATGGCCTTGAGCGCTTCAAGTTTCTCGTTGAGCTGCTGCAGGTTGCGCTGCTGCTCGCGGCGCTGCGCCACTTCACGCGCCAGCAGGTCCTCGAGCCGCCGCTGTTCGGCCACGCGCCCGAGCATCAGGCGCACCAGCGGTTGCAGCGCGGCCAGCTCGGGCGTGTTGGTGCGAGCCAGTTGCTCCAGCAGCTGCAGCGAGCGGGCCACGTCACCTCCGTTGTGCTGCATGGAAAGCGCAAGCGCGAGGTCGAGCACGTTCTCGGCCGACGCGGCTGCGGCATTGCTGGTGACCAGGCCATTGAGGCGGTTGATCTCGTTGCCCAGGTCGTTGGGCGACATCTGCCGCAGTTGCTCGTGGTAGGCCAGGAAGCGGCGCGAGGCCAGGTCGGCCGGGTCGGCCTGCGGCGCGGGTGGCGGCGGCGCAACCACCACCGGCGGCGGGGCCGAGGCCGGCGCAGGAGGTGGTGTCACGTCGGGTTGCAAGGGGATGCAGGCCGTCAGCGCGAAAGCGCTCGCCAGCACGACCATTCCACGAACATTCCTGCAAACGAAAGGGCTAACCCGCATGCGGCAGCTCGATGTGAAAGTGAGCGCCCGGGCCGTCGTCCAGGAGCTCGATCTGGCCACCATGGGCCGTGATGTACTCGTGCACGATCGACAGGCCGATGCCACTGCCGCGCACGGCGTCGCTCGGTTGCCGCTCACCGCGGTAGAAGGGTTCGAACACGCGGGCCCGGTCGGCTGCGGCGACACCGGGGCCTTGGTCCACGATGTCGATGCAGGCGCGGCCGGGCACGCGCGTCACTGAAAAACGGATGGTAGCCCCCACCGGGCTGAAGCGGATGGCGTTGGACAAAAGGTTACCCAAGGCCGTGCCCAGCTTGTCCGCATCGACCTCGGCCGTGAGCGGCTCGCCATCGACGTGGAGCGCCAGTTGCCGCGCCTGCCACTGCAAGCGCTGCTGCGCCACCAGTTGCTTGATGAGCGCGACGAGTTCGGTCTTGCGGCGCACCAGCCGCCGTGCCTCGAAGGCCGCAGCATTGAAACGCAGCAGGTCTTCGATCTGGCCCTGCAACACTGCGGTGTTCTGGCGCAGGATGCGGGCGACCTCCTTCTGGTCGTCGCTGAGCGTGCCCGTCACGCCCTCTTCGAGCAGCGAGACCCCTTCGCGCAGCGCCGCAAGCGGCGTCTTCAGCTCGTGCGAGACGTGGCGCAGGAAACGCGACTTGTCGGAGTCGAGCTCGGCCAGGCGCAGGCGCAGCCACTCCAGCCGACGGCCGAGCAGGCGCACGTCGGCCGGGCCGCGGATCTCGATCGGCTGGTCGAGCCGGTTCTCGCCCAGGCCCACCACCGCGCGCTCCAGCCGCTTGAGCGGGCGCGCCAGCCACACGCCGAAGCCGAGTGCCAACACGATGGCCACCGCAATGGCCGCCAGGATCTGCCGGCCCAGCTCAGCGCGGCCGGCTTCGAGCTCGTCCATCAGCACCTGGTTGCGTGCCTCGGTGGCCAGGCGCACCTGCTCGGCGATGGCGGTATTGATGCCTTCGAGCTCGCGGAAGGCCGACGTGACCGCGGCCTCGCGCGTGCGCACCTCGGCTGAGGGTCCGCGCAACTGCTCCTCGATGAAGGTTTCGGTGTTGCGCCACTCGGCCGCCAGGTTGGAGGGCACCCGGTTGTCGGCCAGGCGCGCCAGCGCCGCGGTGGCGTCGCGGGTGGCCTCTTCGAAGCGCTGGCGCAGCACCGGGTCGTCGAGCACCAGGAACTGCCGGGCCGCGCGCTCCATCGCCACCGTGCGCTCGGCCAGCACCTGCGCATCGGCCGTGTGTGCCACGGCCTGGCGTGCGCCCTCGCTGCTCTGGCGCAGCAACACTTCCAGCGAGTAGAGGCCACGCAGCGAGGCCGCGCTGAGCAGCGCGGCAATCAGCAGAAAGGCGACCAGCAGCAGTTGCCGAAAGGAGTAGCGCATGGCCAGCCTCCCTCAGTCGAACACGGGGAGGGTGTCGTCCTTGAGGGTGCTGCGCACTTGTTCGTAGTCAGGCATCACCGAGCGCACCACGTCCCAGAAGCGCGCGCTGTGGTTCATCTCGCGCAGGTGGGCCAACTCGTGTGCCACCACGTAGTCGATCTGCGCCATGGCGAAGTGGATGAGCCGCCAGTTGAGGCGGATCGCCCCATCGGCCCCGGCGCTGCCCCAGCGCGTCTGCGCCGACGAGAGGCTGAGCTTGGTGTAGCGCACGCCCAGCTGCTGCGCAAAGTGCTTGCAGCGCTCCTCGAACACGCGGCGCGCCTGGCGCTGCAGCCAGCTCTGCACCACGTCGCGGATCTGCTCGGGTGTGGCGGTGTGCGGCAGGCCGATGTGCAGCGTGAGGCGCGGCACGCCCGGCAGGGCCTCGGCACCGGCGTTGAGCACCGCACCGCCCTTGGTGAGGCCGGCACGCGCATCGAGCACGATGATGACCGTCTCGCCGAGGAAGGGGATGCCGGTGCCGTCGCGCCAGTCGACCTTGGCCGCCTGCAGGCGCTGCCCGCGCTCCTGCTGCTCGGCCAGCTTGCGCAGGATCCAGCCCGCCTTCTCGCGCAGGGCCGGTTCGATCTCGCCGAGGCCCACCCACTTGGGCGCGGCCACGCTCAGCCCTTCAAGGCCGACCACGAAGCCGATGCTCTTGCGCCGCGCACGGCGCAGGGCATAGGCGACCAGGTGGTCGTTCAGGCGGATCTCGCGCTGGGCCTGCGGATGGCGGAAGACGGCGGGGGCGAGCACGGAGGCGATGGGAACGGCCGGTGGTGCGGGAGCGACCGGGGCAGCGGGTGGCGGAGCCACGAGCACCTGCGGGGGTGCTGCAACAACCGGCGCCGACACCGGCTCATCGAACAACGAGAGCTGCGAGGTGGAAGGAGCCGGTGAACCGCGGGTCATGAGCCGCGATTCTATGTTTTGTAGGCTTCGGGATCGAGGCGGCGCATCTCGGCCTCGATCCAGTCTTCGACTTCGCGCATCAGTTCATCGGGCTGGCGGCCCACCGATGCGATGGGCTTGCCGATGGAGACATCGACCACGCCGGGGCGCACCAGGAAGCTCTTGCGCGGCCAGCACTTGGCCGACGACATGGCGATGGGAACGACCGGCCGCTCCAGCGTGCAGGCCAGGCGCGTGCCGCCGACCTTGTACGTGCCCTTCTGGCCGCGCGCCGCGCGTGTGCCTTCGGGAAACATGATGACCCAGTGGCCGGCGTTCATGAGCCGTCGGCCCTGCTCGGCCACCTTGTTCCAGGCTTCGGTGCGCTTGCTGCGGTCGATGTGGATCATGTCCATGCGCGCCATGGCCCAGCCAAAGAAGGGAATGAACAGCAGCTCGCGCTTGAACACGTAGGCCAGCGGCCGGGGCATCAGCGTCGGGAAGAAGAAGGTCTCCCAGGTCGACTGGTGCTTGGGCAGCAGGATCACCGCATCGTCGGGCAGGTTCTCCATGCCCTGCACCCGAGGCTGCACGCCGCAAATGACGCGGCAGCCCCACATGGCCACGCGCAGCCAGCCGGCGCACAGCCAGTAGATCGGGTCGCCCCGCACGAAGATCGAATAGACCAGCACGGCGATGGCCCAGGGCACCACCGTCACCGACATCCACAACACGAACAGCAGGGAACGCAGGGCCCAGAACGCGGTGCGCATCAGTCCAGCCTCCCGAAGCCGGAATCGGTCTTGCCTGCTGCGCCACGCGCGGTGCGCTCGCGCTGGATCATGCTTTCGGCGAAGGCAGCGAGGTCGGCGTGCACCTGCACGTCGGGGATCTGCTGCTTGATCTGCGCCAGTTGCGCATCGGTCATCGCGGCTCCTTTGCCGGTGAGTACCAGGTGCGGCGGGCAACCGGCCGCCACGGCGGCTTCGAGGTCGCGCACCGAATCGCCCACCACGGGCACGTTCTCCAGCTCCACGCCGTAGCGCTCGCCGATCTGCTGGTACAGGCCAGGCAGCGGCTTGCGGCAGGTGCACTGGTCTTCGGGGGCATGCGGGCAGAAGAACACGGCGCTCACGCGGCCCCCCACGCGCGCGAGGGCCGAGTTCATCTTGGCGTGCATGGCGTTGAGCGCCGCCATGTCGAACAGGCCACGGCCCAGGCCCGACTGGTTGGTGGCCACCACCGTGTGCCAGCCCGCCTGGTTGAGGCGGGCGATGGCTTCCAGCGAACCGGGCAGTGGCACCCACTCGTCGGCCGACTTGACGAAGTCGTCGCGGTCCTCGTTGATGGTGCCATCGCGGTCGAGGATGATGAGGTTCACGCTGGCACCTTCCCTCATGTGGCGAGCTTCGAGAGGTCGGCGACGCAGTTCATCGCGGCATGCAGCCTGGCCAGCAGAGCCAGACGATTGGCACGCAGGGCGGCGTCTTCGGCATTGAC
>NZ_DASSRA010000372.1:0-18654 GCF_035702065.1 Rhizobacter sp. | reverse complement strand
CGAGGTACGCAATGCCTGCACCGCGATCTCGGCCAGGTCGATGCGCATCTCGTTCTTCTTGCCGACGGCCACCGGCACCACGGCGCGCCAGCGGGCGCGCTCGATCTCGCGGTAGCCCACCATCACGCCGATGAAGCGCGTGTCGGGCGACAGCTGCTTGCTGACCGAGCGCGATTCGCCCGGGCGCAGCACGAACTCGTCGCGCCCCAGCAGGTCGGCGCCCAGCACCGCCTGCTCCTTCTCGAACAGCGAGACGAAGTCGGCCTGGTCGAAGCTCGTGGAGCTCTTGAGCTCGAACACGCGCACCATCACTGGTGAGGGGCGTTTGCGCGTGTCGGGGTTGACCTGCGCCGAAGCCACCACGGTGGCGTTGAGGGTGGCCGGGCTCTTGCTCAGGCCCAGCATCGAGCAGCCCGGCAGCAACGAGGCACCCATCAGCAGGCCGGCGGCCAGCAGCGTGCGGCGGCTTGCCGACAGGGAGTGGGAGGTGGATGGCATGGGTGGGTGGAATCAATGCCCGCGAGGGCTCGAAACACGGTCAAGGGTCCGCCACCAGAATACCGGCGAGGCCCGCGCGCGCGGCGTGACCAAGGTCATCCACAGCCCTGCGAGCGGTGCAGGGTTTGCCGCAGGTCAGCGTGCGCTGCGGGCGGCCGGCCGCCTGGCGCGCGGAGCCGGCTCGTCGGCCTTGATCGCACCGATGAACGAGCGCAGCGTGGCGCCCAGGCCGGCATCGCGCCGGCGCACGAGCAGCGTCTCCACCATCGACGGCCTGGCCCCCAAGGGCTGCACGCTCAGGTCGCGCACGCCACGGTAGCCCTCGACGGCGCTGCGCGGCAGCACGGTCACGCCGACGCCGGCGCCCACGCAACCCAGCACCCCCTCCAGCGTGCCGAACTCCAGGCGCCTGAATGGCAGCCAGCCTTGCGACGCGAAGTGCGCTTCGAGCCGCTGCCGGTACGAGCAGCCCTGGCGGAACATGATGGCGGTGAGGCCACCGGCGCGCAGGCGGGTGCCGATGTCCTGCCCGCCGCGAGCCGAGACGAGCACCAGCTCTTCGCGGAACACCGCCTCGCCCTGCAGATCCGGGTGGTCGAGGGGGCCGGCCACCAGCGCGGCGTCGAGCCGGTGCGCGAGCACGTGGTCGAGCAGCTCGGCGGTCGGGCCGGTGCGCACCTCCAGCTGCACGTCGGGGTGGTCGCGGTGAAAGCGGCCCAGCACCGAAGGCAGGCGAACCGCGGCGGTGGTCTCCATCGAGCCCAGGCGCAGGCTGCCCTGGGCACGGCCGTCGTCGCGCACAGCCGCCCTCGCCTCGTCGGCCAAGTCGCTCAGCCTGCGTGCATAGCCAAGCAGGCGCGTGCCGGCGTCTGTGAGCAACATGCCGCGGCTGTGCCGGGTGAAGAGCGCCACACCCAGGTCGGACTCCAGCTGCTTGAGCCGCGCCGTGACGTTGGACTGCACCGTGTGCAGCTCCTGCGCCGCCGCGCTCACCGAGCCCTGGCGGGCCACGGCAGAGAAGGTCGTCAGGGCGATCGGGTCCATGCGCGGCTACCTATCTTCAATTTGAAACGAAGGCATCTTAACAATTCATTTTTAAAGATGACTTGCCGAGACTAATCTCCAGCCCATGAACACCCCCATTCGACTCCACACCCCGCTCACCGAGGCCTTGCAGACCACCCAGCCGGTGCTGCTCGCCGCGATGGATCTCGTGGCCGACGCCCGCCTGGTGCGCGCCGTGACGGAGGCCGGCGGCTATGGCTTCCTGGGCGGCGGCTATGGCGACGAAGCCTGGCTGAAGCGCGAGCTGGCCGCCCTCCTGCCCTGGTCGCAAGAGACCGGCCGGCGCTTTGGCATCGGCTTCATCACCTGGAGCCTGGCGCGCCAGCCGCAGCTGCTCGACCTCGCGCTCGATGCACGGCCCAGCGCGGTGTGGCTCTCGTTTGGCGACGTGTCGCCCTTCACCGAGCGCATCAAGGCCAGCGGTGCCAGGCTGGTGTGCCAGGTGCAGACCGAGGCCATGGCGCGCGCGGCACTCGACCACGGCGCGGACATGCTGGTGGCGCAAGGCAGCGAGGCCGGTGGCCACGGCGTGAGCCGCGGCACGCTGGCGCTGGTGCCGGCATTGGTCGACATGGCCGGGCCCTCGGTGCCGGTGGTGGCGGCTGGCGGCATCGCCGACGGCCGAGGGCTGGCCGCCGCGCTGATGCTGGGCGCGGCCGGCGTGGCGCTCGGCACGCGGCTCTACGCCACCCAGGAGGCCGCTGGTTTCGACGCCGCCAAGCAGCGCATCGTGGCGGCCAGCGGCGACGACAGCCTGCGCGGCATCGTGTTCGACCTCTCGCGCAAGAACGTGTGGCCCGCACCGTACACCGGGCGCTGCCTGCTCAACGAGCACCTGCGGCGCTGGAGTGGCCACGAGCTGGAGCTGCTGCGCGACCAGTCGCAGGTGGCCGAGCGCTATGCCGAGGCGCGGGCCAAGGGCGACTTCGACATCGCCGCGGTGATCGCCGGCGAATCGGCCGGCCTGGTCCATGATGTGCCCAGCGTCGCCCAGCTCATAGACCGGCTGATCGCCGACGCCGCCAGCCGCCTGCGCGCTGCGCCCGCCTTCATCGCTTGAAAGAACCAGGAGATCCCATGCCCTTCGTCAACATCCAGATCACCCGTGAAGGCGCCACCGCCGCGCAGAAAGCCGAGCTCATCGCCGGCGTGACCGAGCTGCTGCAACGCGTGCTCAACAAGAACCCGGCCACCACCTTCGTCATCATCGACGAGGTGGACACCGACAACTGGGGCATCGGAGGCAAGCCGGTGACCGAGCTGCGACGACAGGCAAAGCAGAAGCAGTAGAAGAAAGCGACACGTACCGACCCGGGGTCGGGATGCCGTCCTACACGCGACCTGCCGCCGCTTGCGCAGCATCGCGGGATGAACTCCCGACTGCGCCTGGCTCTGCGTGTGTTCGTGCTGGACGGCGTGCTCGGCGCGTGCTTGCTGGCGGCCTACGTCGGCTACCTGCTCAGGACCTCCCCCGATGCAAGCGAGCTGCGCGAAGCGGGGCAGGCCAGCCCCTCGGTGCTGCTCGCGGCCGACGGCACCGTGCTCACGAGCTTCGGCCGCGCACAGCAGCAACGCGTCTCGCTCGCGCAGGTGTCGCCGCACGTGCTGCAGGCCCTGCTCGCCACCGAAGACCGCCGCTTCTACGAGCACCACGGCGTGGACCTGCAACGCACGCTGAGCGCCCTCTTCCACACCGCCACGGGCCGCTTGCAGGGCGGCTCGACCATCACGCAGCAGCTCGCGCGCAATCTCTTTCCCGAGGAGATCGGCCGCAGCCGCTCGGTGCACCGCAAGTTCAAGGAGCTGGTCACCGCGCTGCGCATCGAGCGGCTCTACACCAAGCAGCAGATCCTGGAGATCTACCTCAACACCGCGCCCTTCCTCTACAACGCGGTGGGCATCGAGATGGCGGCGCGCACCTACTGGGACAAGCCGGCCGCCGAGCTCTCGGCGCTGGAGAGCGCCACGCTGGTGGGCATGCTGAAGGGCTCGCACTACTACAACCCGGTGCTCTTCCCCGAGCGGGCCCGCGCACGCCGCAACGTGGTGCTGGCGCAGATGGTCAAGCAGGAGATGCTCACGCCGGCGCTCTACGCGCTGCTGTCCGAACAGCCCCTGCGCCTGAACTTCAACCGCCAGGCCGAGAACCTGGGCAGCGCGCCGCATTTCGCGGTACATGCCCGCAAGTGGCTGCTTGACTGGGCCGAGGCGCACGACGTCGATCTCTACACCGACGGCCTGCAAATCGAGACCACGCTCGACACCCGCTTGCAACAGGCCGCCGAGCAGGCAGTGGCCCAGCAGATGGCCGCGCTGCAACACGTGGCCGATGTGGAATGGAGCCAGGCCCGCCTCGCCGACACCGCGGGAGGACTGGAGAGCTACGCGCAGCGGCGCGCCCGGGCCGAGCCCTTCGCGCACTTCTGGAAGCAGCGCCCTGAGTTGCTCGCCGCGGCCGTGCGCGAGTCGCCCGAGTTCCGCAAGGCCCTGGACGCCGGCACCTCACAGGCCGAGGCCTGGAGGCGATTGAACGACGACCCGGCCCTGCTGGCGCGGCTGAAGGCGCAGAAGACGCGCCTGGAGGCCGGCTTCGTGGCCATGGACCCAGCCACCGGCGAGGTCAAGGCCTGGGTGGGCAGCCGCGACTTCGGCATCGACCAGTACGACCACGTGGCCCAGGCCGAACGCCAGCCAGGCTCGACCTTCAAGCCCTTCGTCTACGGCGCCGCGCTGGAGAGCGGCCTCAGCCCCGAGCGCGGCTACCTCGACGAGGCAGTCGAGTTCCGAAGCAGCGGTGGCACCACCTGGCGGCCGACCGACATGGCCGGCGCGAGCGGCACGGCCATGAGCCTGCGCGACGGGCTGGTGTACTCCAAGAACACCATCACCGCGCAGGTGATGCACGAGGTGGGCGTGCCCAGCGTGGTCTCCCTGGCACGCGCGGCCGGCGTCAACCAGAGCCGGCTCGACCCGGTGCCTTCGCTCGCGCTGGGCACGAGCCCGGTCACGCTGCTGGAGATGGTCAACGCCTACGCCACCATCGCGCAGGAGGGCCAGTACCACGCGCCGGTCTTCGTCAAGCGCATCCGCGACCGCCACGGCAAGGTGCTGGCCGAGTTCGGCCCGGCCCCGAAACGAGCCATGTCGCAAGACACCGCGCTCGAGCTCATCGACATGATGCGCGGCGTGGTCTCGCGCGGCACCGGCACCCTGGTCAGGACGCGCTTCGGCATCTCGGCCGACGTGGCCGGCAAGACCGGCACCACGCAGAACAACACCGACGGCTGGTTCATCCTCATGCACCCCAGCCTGGTGGCCGGCGCGTGGGTGGGCTTCAACGACTCGCGCGTCACCATGCGCAGCAACTACTGGGGCCAGGGCGGGCACAACGCCATCTTGCTGGTTGGCCAGTTCTTCCGCGACACGCTGAAGGCGGGCCTGGTCGACCGCGGGGCGCAGTTCGCCAAGGTGCACCGCATCCCACCGGCCGTGGCCGACCGGGAAGCCGGCGCCGCGCTGATGCGGCTTGAGGTGACCCCCATGCCGGCCGAGCACGAGCCGCAAGGCCACGACGCGGCGCAGGAAGAAACCGATCGCCTGCTCGCCAACCTGAGCGACAACCCGCCGCGGCCACGCGCCACACCCCCCGTCAACACCGCCCGCAGCGAGCCGGTGCCGGTGCTGCGCGTCAACACCGGCGGCCTCGCTTCGGTCAACGATTGAAAAGCACACCCATGGGCCACGTCGAGACGAAATGAGAAACGGCCCGGCCGCACAAGCCGGGCCGCAGCGCCGAAGGCGCAGCCGGGTCAGGCGGCCTTCTTGCCGATGTCGCGCAGGCGCTTCACCTGGTCGTGGTTGGCCTGCACCCCGAGCTGCTGCCGCGCAATCACGGCACGCACCTGCTCGGGCAGGCCCTCTTCCTTCAGTGCGGCGCGGTAGCGGGCCAGCGCCGCATCTTCACCACGCTCGCATTCTTCGAGCATGGCCTGGTCGGTGTAGCCGGTCAGCGAACCGCGCACCGCGACCCAGCCGCGGTGCAGCGCGCCGGTGCTGGAGCCTTCGGTCTCGGGCTCGCCGCCGTACTGCACCACCAGCGACTGCAGCTCCTCGGCCGCGCGCAGGCATTCGCTGGCGCGTTGCGTGAACAGGCGCCGCAGGTCGGCCGATGTGACGTGCCGGGCGCAGGCGGTGAAGCCGTACTCGCCGTCCTTGCTGGTTTCGATCAGGTCGTTGAGGATGTCGACGATGTCATCGTGGCTCATGGCAAATCCTTTCAGTGTGGTCCGGCGGTGCGGTGTCGCGGGTCACGACCCTTCCTCGAGCACCGGCGTGGGCGCCTCGGGCAGCGCCGAGTACTCCTTCAGACGGTTGTAGAGCGTCTTGAGGCTGATGCCCAGGGTGGCTGCGGTCTTCTCCTTGTGCCGGCCCAGGTGCTCCAGCGTTGCGAGCGTGACCTTGCGTTCGATCTCGGCAAGCGCCGTGCCCACTTGGAAGGTGAGTGCCGGCGGGCCGTGCGTGACGGCCTCGGGAGCCAGGCCGGACGCGGCAGCCTCCTCGGTCACCGGCAGGCAGGCGTCATGGATGATGCTGTCGCCGGCCATCACGTAGGCGCGGTACGCCACGTTGCGCAACTCGCGCACGTTGCCCGGCCAGGGGTAGGCCTTCAGCTGCTGCAGCACCGCCGGCGCGAACTGCTTGCGCTGGCCCTCGCGCTGCGAGATCTGGTCGAGAAAGTGCTCGGCCAGCAACTCCACGTCTTCGGCCCGCTCGCGCAGCGGCGCCAGGGTGATGGGGAACACGTTGAGCCGGTAGAACAGGTCTTCGCGCAGGCGGCCCGCCGCCACGGCGCGCAGCGGGTCGCGGTTGCTGGCGGTCAGCACGCGCACATCGGTCTGCAGCTGCGTGGTGGAGCCCACGCGCATGAAGGTGCCGGTCTCCAGCACGCGCAGCAGCTTGACCTGCAGGTCCAGCGGCATCTCGGTGATCTCGTCGAGGAACAGCGTGCCGCCGCTCGCGCGCTCGAAGAAGCCCTGGTGCTGGCGGTCGGCGCCGGTGAAGCTGCCCTTCTCGTGGCCGAAGATCTCGCTTTCCATCAGCTGTGGCGAGATGGCGCCGCAGTTCACGGCCAGGAAGGGCCGCCCGCGACGGCGGCTCATGTCGTGCACGGTGCGCGCCACCACCTCCTTGCCGGTACCGCTTTCGCCAGTGATGAACACCGTGACACTGGTACATGCCACCCGCATGATTTGCGCGTAAACCTGGCGCATGGCCGGCGCGCGACCCCACAAGCCACCGAAGTGGCCTTCGCTGGCGAGCTGTGCCTCGAGGTCTTGCGCCTGGTCCTTGATCGGGCAGGGTTTGGCGACCCGCGCAAGCACCGTCTGCAGTTGCTTGAAGCTGAGCGGCTTCACGAGGTAGTCGGCCGCGCCGCGGCGCAGGGCCTGGATGGAGGTCTCCAGGCTCGCATGGCCCGTGATCAGCACCACCTCCGTGTGCGGCATGTCGCGTGTGGTTTCGAGCAGCTCCAGGCCGTTGCCGTCGGGCAGCATCAGGTCCAGGAGCACGAGGTCGGGAACCTGCAGCGCCATCTGCCGCCGCGCATCGCGCAACGAGCCGGCAGTGGCCACCGTGAAACCCTCCGTCGAGATCAGTTCGGCCAGTGGTTCGGCCGAGTCGATGTCGTCTTCAATCACCAAGACGTGTGGCATTCCGATTGCTCCTGTCTGCATGCGTCTGTCGAAAAGGCAAATGCCGAGCACTTGCCGCCCTCGTCTCCTTTTCCCGCAGCGCCTGTCGCTTGCTGCGAAGTTCTCAACGATCGATCTCGTTGAGTTGATGCGCGAATCTTGCCCCCTGGACGTAGGAATCCACGTCAGGACGAGCCGATTTGCTTGTCGGAATCCGCTTACACGCGCGGCGCTGACGCGCGGCAGATCACCCAGGTAAACGCGCTCGCCTCACCAATTCAAATGGAGATACCTCATGAAACAAAAGCAAGGTCTCGGTACGCCGCCGCTGCGTGATCGCGCCGATCACGACGGCGATGATTTCCCCGACCCATCGAAGCTCGACTTCAGCGAGCCCGGCCACACACAACCCCAACCGGCCGACGTGCACCCCGAGCGCCGGCCACCGCGGCGCGAGCGCCACGATCACGCCACCTGAGGGCGCACTCGGCACGCCGTTTGCCGCAATTGCTGCAGGCAATCGGCAAGATTGCCCGGAAAACCAATGCGCCTGCCCGCATAAGCGGGGCAAATCGCAGGGCACGGGCATTGCATTGAGGGTCTCCAACACCTTTCGTCTGGAGACCGTTCTCGATGGGATCAATGCACCTGCAGAACTCGCAGCGCCAACAACACGGCCTCTCGCCGCGGCTGCAGCACGCAGTGCGCCTGCTGCAACTGCCTTCGATGGAGTTTGCGCAGGAAGTGCAGGCCGTTCTCGACCGCAATCCGTTTCTCGACATGGCCGAAGACGAGCCACTCGACGACACCGCCGAGCCCGCGACGCCGGCCGACGTGCAGGCCGCCGACACTGAGCCCGAGACAGCTCCCGCGACGTTCGACGACGAGCGCGACACCTGGCTCGGCAGCGCGGGCACCGGAGAGGTGTCGCACAACGGCGATGCCGACGATTCGCCGATGAACCGCGTGGCCGCCGAGACGCTGCTGGCCGCCCACCTGCGCAGCCAGCTGCACGTGCTGCCGCTGCCGCCGCGCGACATGCTGCTCGCAGAAGCCGTGGTCGATTCGCTCGACGACGACGGCTACCTGCGGCTGGAAGACCTGGATGAACTCATCGCCGTCACTGGCCTGATGCCGGCCGCCACACCCGAGGAGCTGCAGATCGCCCTGCGGCGCGTGCAGTCTCTCGAGCCTGCCGGCGTGGGCGCGCGCAACGTGGTGGAGTGCCTGCTGTTGCAGCTGGGCGGCATCGAATGCGACGAGGAGCGTGCGCTGGCGCAGCTCATCATCAGCCAGCACCTGGAGGGCCTGGCCACCAAGGAGACCAGCGCGCTGGCACGTGCGCTGCGCAAGCCGGTCGATCAGGTGGCGGCCGCCTGCGCGCGCATTCGCCGCTTCGACCCGCGCCCGGGCTGGCGCTTCGGCAGCGCCGGCATCCGCTACCTCACACCCGACGTCACGGTGAAGAAGGTGCGCGGCCTGTGGACCGTGTCGCTCAACCCGGCCATCGTGCCCAAGGTGAGGCTGCACAAGGTGTATGCCGAGATGTTCCAGCGCCACCAGCAGGCGGCGCACCCCGAGCTGGCCTCGCAGCTGCGCGAGGCGCGCTGGACGCTGCGCAACGTGGAGCAGCGCTTCGCGACCATCCTCGGTGTGGCACAGGCCATCGTGAAGCACCAGCACCAGTTCTTCGACCACGGCCCGCTGGCCATGAAGCCCATGGGCCTGCGCGAGATCGCGGACGAGGTGGGCGTCCACGAGTCCACCGTCTCGCGCGTGACCAACAGCAAGTACATGGCCACGCCGCTCGGCGTATTCGAGCTCAAGTACTTCTTCTCGCGCGCCATGGCCACACCCAGCGGTACCGCGTTCTCGGGCACGGCCATCCGCGAGCTGGTGAAGGAGATGCTCGACAAGGAGCGCCCGGGCGAGCCGCTCTCCGACGTGGAGATCTCGCGTCTGCTGGCCCAGCAGGGCTTCACCGTGGCGAGGCGCACGGTCACCAAGTACCGCCACCTTCTGCGCGTGGAGGCGGTCGAACGCCGCCGCGCCGTGGGGGCGGCCTGAGCGAGGCGGCGCGCCTGCGTGGGGCGGCCCTCCCCACGCTGCCCGGGTTGGCGTTCGCCCGCTCCGGCGCGCCGCTGCCGCCCCTGACCCTGGCCGGCTTTCTGGCGGCCGCGGCGGTGGTGGTGCTCATCGCCCTCTTTTCCTTCCAGTCGCTTTCCACGCGGGCGAGCACGGCCGGTCTGGTCACCCACACGCTGAAGGTGATGGAGCAGCTGCAGGCGCTGCGGTCCAGCGTGAAAGACGCCGAGACCGGCCAACGCGGCTTTCTCATCACCGGAACCGAAAGCTACCTGGAGCCCTACACCACGGCCAGGTCGGCACTGCCAGGACAGATCAAGTCCCTGCGCGAGCTGCTCGGCGACACCCCGTTGCAAGGGCAGCGGCTCGACGCCATCGAGCGTCTCATCGGCGACAAGCTCGGCGAACTCGAACAGACCGTCGCCCTGCGCCGCAGCGGCGACCCGGCCAGCGCGCTGGCCATCGTGAGCTCCGACCGCGGCAAGGCGACGATGGATGGCATCCGCCAGGGCCTGGCCGACATCGAACGCGACGAGCAGGCCTTGCTGTCGGCGCGTCAGGCCGAGTGGCGCGATGCGGTGTCGCTTTCCTATGCCATCACCTGGGGCAGCTCGGCGCTGCTGCTGTTCCTGATCGCCGCCGGCGCGGCGCTGGCCTCGCGCGACCACCGCATGCGCGAGACGCAGGACTGGCTGCGTGCAGGCCAGGCCGGCCTGGCCAGCCGCATCCAGGGCGAGCAGCGGCTGGAGGTGCTGGGCGAGCGGGTGCTGTCTTTCCTGGCCGAGCACCTGGGCGCGCAGGTCGGCGCGGTCTACGTGGCCAGCGAGGGGCAGATCTTCCGCCGCTGCGCCGCCCATGCCGTCGAACCCGGCGACGACACCGTGCTGCGCCCCGGCGACGGCCTGCTCGGCCAGGCCGCCAAGGACGGCCGCACGCTGCAGGTGAACAAGCTGCCCGAGGGCTACCTGCCCATCGTCTCGGGCCTGGGCCGCGCGCAGCCGCGCACGCTGCTGCTGGCGCCGGCCAGTGCCGACGGCGTGGTGCAGGCGGTGATCGAACTCGGCTTCCTGCAGCCGGTGGGTGCTGCCGAGCGCGAGCTGCTCGACCGCGTGTCGGGCATCCTGGGGGTGGCGGTGCGCTCGTCGAAGGACCGCAGCCGCCTCGAAGCACTGCTCGAAGAGACGCAGCGCCAGGCCGAGGAGCTGCAGGCTCAGCAGGAAGAACTGCGCGTCAACAACGAGGAGCTGGAAGAACAGGAGCGCGTGCTCAAGGCGTCGCAGGCGCAGCTGGAGATACAGCAGAGCGAGCTGCAGCAGACCAACGCGCGACTCGAAGCGCAGACGCAGAGCCTGGAGAACCAGAAAGAAGAGCTCTCGCAGGCGCAGGCCGTTCTGACCGACAAGGCGATCGAGCTGGAGCGCGTCAACCGCTACAAGACCGAGTTCCTGGCCAACATGAGCCACGAGCTGCGCACGCCGCTCAACTCCACGCTGATCCTGGCCAAGCTGCTGGCCGACAACGCCACGGGCAACCTGACGGAAGAGCAGGTCAAGTTCGCGCAGACCATCTCGGGCGCGGGCAACGACCTGCTCACGCTCATCAACGACATCCTCGACCTCTCCAAGATCGAGGCGGGCAAGATCGACGTGCATGTCGAACCCATCGCCATCGCGCCGCTGGTCGAAGGCCTGTGCGCCACGCTGGAGCCGCTGGCACGCGACAAGGGGCTGTCACTCAGCGCCACGGTGCAAGGCGGCACGCCCGAGCGCATCACCACCGATGGCCAGCGCCTGGGTCAGATCCTCAAGAACCTGCTGTCCAACGCGCTCAAGTTCACCGAGGCGGGCAAGGTCTCGCTGCACGTCTTTCAGGAGACCGAAGGCAGCGTGTCGTTCGCCGTGCGCGACACCGGCATCGGCATCGCGGCGCACCAGCAGGAGCTGATCTTCGAGGCCTTCCGTCAGGCCGACGGCAGCACGCACCGCAAGTACGGCGGCACGGGGCTGGGCCTGTCGATCTCGCGCGACCTGGCCCACCTGCTGGGCGGCGATCTCTCCGTGCAGAGCGCCCCCGGCGAAGGCAGCACCTTCACCCTGACCCTGCCGCTGACCCCGGCCGACCGCCCCCGCGTGCCCACCGCGTCGCCCGCGGCGCTGCCGCCGCTGCATCCGCTCGACAGCGATAACCTGTTCAAGGCCATCGACGTGAAGCCGAGCCCCACCCTCGCCCCGATTGCCATCGAAGACGACCGCGCCAACCCGAACCCCAGCGCACGCCTGGTGCTGGTGATCGAAGACGACACGCGCTTTGCCACCATCCTGCGCGATCTGGCGCGCGAGATGCACTTCCAGTGCATCGTCACGCACACCGCGAGCGAAGGCCTCTCGGCCGCGCTGATTCACCGCCCGAGTGCCATCCTGCTCGACGTGAACCTGCCCGACCATTCCGGCCTGGGCGTGCTCGACCAGCTCAAGCACAACACGCAGACGCGGCACATCCCGGTGCACATCCTCTCCGTGGCCGACTACACGCAGGCCGCGCTCGAGCGCGGCGCGGTGGGCTACGACCTGAAGCCGGTCAAGCGCACACAGATCGTCAAGGCCCTGGAGCGGCTGGAAGCCAAGTTCTCGCAGAGCATGCGCCGCGTGCTGGTGGTGGAGGACGACGCCCGCCAGCGCGAGAGCATCCGACAGCTGCTGCAAAGCGACGAGGTGCAGATCACCACCGTCGAGACCGGCCAGGACGCCCTGGCGCAACTGAAGGATTCCACCTTCGACTGCATGATCATGGACCTCAACCTGCCCGACCTGAGCGGCTACGAACTGCTCGAACGCATGGCCGGGCAGGAAGAGATGGCCTTCCCGCCGGTGATCGTCTACACCGGCCGCTCGCTCACCGCCACGGAAGAGCAGAAGCTGCGCCGCTTCTCCAAGTCCATCATCATCAAGGATGCCCGCTCGCCCGAGCGGCTGCTCGATGAGGTGACGCTCTTCCTGCACCAGGTGGAGTCGACGCTGCCGGCGGAGATCCAGCGCATGCTCAAGAGCACGCGCGACCGCGACAGCACGCTCGAGGGCCGGCGCATCCTGGTGGTGGAGGACGACGTGCGCAACGTCTTCGCCCTCACCAGCGTGCTCGAACCCAAGGGCGCCAAGGTGGAACTCGCACGCAACGGCCTGGAAGCGCTGGAGGCCCTGGAGCGCAGCCGCACCGAACCCGAACGCGTGATCGACCTCGTGCTGATGGACGTGATGATGCCGGAGATGGACGGCCTGACCGCCATGCGCGAGATCCGCAAGCAGCCGGTGTGGAGCAAGCTGCCCATCATCGCGCTGACCGCCAAGGCCATGCGCGACGACCAGGAGCGGTGCCTCTCGGCCGGGGCCAACGACTACATCGCCAAACCGCTCGACGTGGAGAAGCTCCTGTCGCTGGTGCGTGTGTGGATGCCGAAATGATGGAGGAACCACTGCGTGCCACATCGCAACTTCGACATCGAACTGCGCCTGCTCGTCGACGCCATCTACCTGAAGTACCACTACGACTTCAGGGGCTACGCCACGGCCTCTCTCAAGCGCCGGCTGAGCTCCGCCATGGCCCGCTTCGGCTGCCAGACGCTCTCGCAGCTGCAGGACCAGCTGCTGCACGATGCGGCCGTCTTCCCGGCGCTGCTCGACTACCTCACGGTGCAGGTGAGCGAGATGTTCCGCGACCCGGGCTACTTCAAGACCCTGCGCGACGAGGTGGTGCCGCTGCTGCGGACCTACCCCTCGCTGAAGGTCTGGGTGGCGGGCTGCAGCGCCGGCGAGGAGGTGTATTCGCTGGCGATCCTGCTGCGCGAGGAAGGCCTGCTGGAGCGCACCCTGCTCTACGCCACGGACATCAACCCCCAGGCGCTCAAGAAGGCCGAGGCCGGCGTCTACGAGCTCGCGCACATCGCGCAGTTCACACGCAACCACCAGAGGTCGGGCGCGCGCTCGTCGCTGTCGGACCACTACACCGCGGCCTACGGGCGGGCGGTGTTCGACAAGAGCCTGCGAAAGCACATCGTCTTCTCGGACCACAGCCTGGCCACCGACAGCGTGTTTGCCGAGGTGCAGCTGGTCTCGTGCCGCAACGTGCTGATCTACTTCGACCGCACGCTGCAGGACCGCGCCGTGGGCCTGTTCCGCGAGGCGCTGGTACGCAAGGGTTTCCTGGGGCTGGGCGCCAAGGAGTCGCTGCGCTTCTCGGCGCACCGGGAGGGCTTCGACGAGTTCAGCCCAGCCGAGCGGATCTACCGGCGAAGGAGCCTGCCATGAGTGGCCGCGCTCCCCGGCTGCGCCGGCCGGTCGACGCCATCGCGATCGGCACCTCGGCAGGCGGTGTGGAGGCCCTGTCGGTGCTGCTGCCAGCACTGAAGCCTGGGCTGGCTGCGGCGGTGATGGTGGTGCTGCACCTGCCGCGCGAACGCCCGAGCCTGCTGGTGGAGATCTTCATGCCGCGCTGCGCCCTGCCCGTGCGCGAGGCGCAGGACAAGGAGCCCGTCCAGCCCGGCCACCTGTACTTCGCGCCGGCCGACTACCACCTGCTGGTCGACGAAGGGCCCTGCCTGTCGCTCTCGGTCGACGAGCCGGTGCACTTCTCACGCCCGTCGATCGACGTGCTGTTCGAATCGGCGGCCGACATCTACGGCGAGCGCCTGCTGGGCATCGTGCTCACCGGCGCCAACCAGGACGGCGCCGAGGGCTTGGCCACCATCCACCGCCTCGGCGGCATCACCGTCGTGCAGGAGCCGGACAGCGCCTACGCTCCGTTGATGCCGCAGTCCGCGTTGCGGTGCGGCCCGGTGGACCATGTGCTGCCGCTGGAGGGCATTGCCGACCTGCTGCGAGCACTCAACGAAGGAGACGCCACGTGACAGCCGAGCCGTCCAGGGTGAAGTGCCTGCTGGTCGATGACCTGGCGGAGAACCTGCAGGCCCTCTCCGCCCTGCTGCGCCGCGACGACGTGGAGCTGCTGCTGGCGCAGTCCGGCCCCGAGGCACTGGAGCTGCTGCTGGCGCACGACGTGGCGCTCGCCTTCATCGACGTGCAGATGCCCGAGATGGACGGCTTCCAGCTCGCCGAAACCATGCGCAGCGTGGAGCGCACGCGCGACGTGCCGATCATCTTCGTGACCGCGGGCGGCACCGACCGCGGCCGCCAGTTCAAGGGCTACGACAGCGGTGCGGTGGACTTCCTCTTCAAGCCCATCGAGCCGCACATCCTCAAGAGCAAGGCCGAGGTCTTCTTCCAGCTCTATCGGCAGAAGCAGCAGCTCGCCTTCGAGCTGCAGGAGCGCACCGATGCGCTGCGCATGAGCGAGATGTTCAACGCCGTGCTCGGGCACGACCTGCGCGGCCCGCTGAGCGCGATCCAGCTCTCGGCCAAGATCCTGGAGAAGCGGCCCGACGAATCGCTGCAGAAGATGGGCGAGCGACTGATGCGCAGCGCCGCCTGGATGGGCCGCATGATCGAAGACATGCTCGACCTCACGCGCTCGCGCCTGGGCGAAGGCATCCCCATCCACCGCAGCGAGACCGACTTCGGGCCCCTGGTGCAAGGCGTGATCCAGGAGCAGGAAGTGATGTTCCCCGAGGCGCGCATCGAGTTCTCCCAGAGCGGCGACCTGGCCGGCTGGTGGGACCAGGACCGGCTGGTGCAGGTCGCCTCCAACCTGATCGGCAATGCGCTGCACCACGGCGCGCCCGAAGGGGTGGTGCGGGTGCGCCTGGAGGGCCGCGAACCCGATCGCGTGGCCTTGTCGGTGGAGAACGAGGGCCACATCGCGCCCGACTTGCTGCCGCACATCTTCGACCCCTTCCGCAGCGGCCGCCGCGCCGCGACGCGCACCAAGGGCTTGGGCCTGGGCCTCTACATCGTGCAGCAGGTGGTGCTGGCGCACGGTGGGCGCATCGAGGTGCAGTCGCCTCCGGGCCAGCTCACGCGCTTCACGGTGACCCTGCCACGCCAGGCCGACTGAGCCAGTGCAGCGGCCATGCCCTTGTAGGAGTTGTCCGCGACACGCTCTCAAGCCCTTGCGTGAATCTTCTGCGTGCCTAAGCTGATGCAGCACGGTCCATGGCCATCCGGGCCTCGCACCGACCCACTCAATGGAGTTCTACATGACGGCACACACCACCAAGTCCACGAGCACGACCAAGCGCAGCGCCCCGGCGACCCGCAGGCCCGATGCCATCCGCCTGCTGATGCAGGACCACAAGGACGTGAAGGCGCTTTTCAAGGAATACGACAAGCTCGTGAAGGCCGAGGCCGACGACGAGAAGAAGCAGTCTCTCGCCGAAGAGATCTGCACGATGCTGACCGCCCACGCCACGGTGGAAGAAGAACTCTTCTACCCGGCAGCGCGTGGCGTTCTGCCCGAGGAAGACCTGGTCGACGAGGCCGAGGTGGAGCACGCATCCGCCAAGGACCTGATCGCGCAGATCCGCGGCATGTCGCCTTCCGACGACCTGTACGACGCCAAGGTGAAGGTGTTGGGCGAATACATCGACCACCACGTCAAGGAAGAGGAGAAGGAGATGTTCCCCAAGGTGCGCAAGGGCGATCTGGATCTCAAGTCGCTCGGCGATTCGCTGGCCGCGCGCAAGGAAGAACTGCTGGCGGGCATCCGCAGCGCGGTGCAGTCCCGCCCGGTGCGCCACTGAACGCAGCAGCCCCTGCTCTCAGCAGGGGCTGCTGCAATTGATCATCTGATGGCCGATCAGCGCCAAGCCTCTTCGGGTCGGCTCAGTTGCTGCGCGATCAGGCGCAACATCGCCTGCAGGCCGTTGCGGCTGCCATCGACTTCCACATAGGCAGACCGGCAGCGCCCATCGAGCAGACAGGTCTGGCACGCCACCACGCCGTCCGTGCGGCGGCAGATGGACGTGGCGGGCACCGGGGGTGTGGTCCGCAGGCGCCGTGCCAGTTGGTCATCGACGAAGGGCGTGCCCAGCGTGAGCACTTGGCGCACGAGCGGCGCACGCCGCAGGGCCACCTCTCGCGCATGCAGGCCACCCAGGCCCCACCCCACCAGGCTCACGCGCCGCCCATGCAAGGCGGCCACACCACCCACGTGCTCGGCCAGGTTGTCCAGCCAGTCGTCCATGTCGTCCTGAGAGCCGGTGTTGAAGCCCTGCTCCCAGTCGTAGACCGCGTAGCCCAGCGCTTCGCAGCAGTTGCGCACAGGCAGCAGCGCACGCTCGTCGCCAGCCGGCCCGGGGAAGATGATCACCGGATGGCCGTCCCCCTCGGGCAGCTCGGTCAAACCGTCCAGGCCCATGAACGCCGTGCAGGGCAGCTGTGAAGAAGCAGACCCGGAAACCTGAGGGGGAGTCATCATCGCAAGTCCTCGTGGAATGTTGGCTTGCGGCCGATGATCCGGGGCGCTGCTGCGTCGCACAATTTGCGGTTGCCGCGTCTGTGTGTGCGATATCGCCTACGTGCATTCGCGTAACGGCACAAACACTCGCAAGCCCGTTGCGATCAGCTGGCGTCTTGAGACGCACGCGCCGGGTAATGCATAACGGTGACGGCACCGTCACTCTCCATGAGAGGATCAGCTCCCACGGCGGCACCGCCGGCTCGAACAAGCGGGACACCGGATGGTCAGCGGCCAACCGCCTTGAGCAGCTCGGCCTTGTTCATGCCTGAGCGGCCTTTCACGCCACGGCTGCGCGCCTCGTTGTAAAGCTGCTCGTAGGTGCGGCCCTGGGCGCCGCTGTGCGACCGCTTGCCGCCGCGCTCGCCGGACGACATGTCGTCGATCGAGCTGCGGCTGGCCTCCTTGGCCTCGCCATGGCGGGCGCGCTCCTTGTTGACGGTGCGTGCGGCGATCTCTTCGGCGACCTTCTCGCTCTTGCCTTGCGACTTGACGCTGTCCTTGATGTGCCTGTACTGGCGCTCGCGCTTGGCGCTCCATTTGTCTTGCGGCATGGTGGTGCTCCTTGGAGGGTTCAAAACACCATGCTCTGCGCCATGCTGCGCGCCGGCTGTAGGAAGGCAGCGCAAACGGGAGTCAGAGATGCCTGGTCTCGGCCGGCGTAAGCCACCAGCTGTTGTTGCGGCCATCGGCGTAGTGCACCGGCGCATCGATCAGCTCCTGCGGCGTCACGTCGTCCAGGCAGGCGAGCTGCACCGACACGTAATCGCCACCGATCTGCTCCACGTACCCGCGCCCGAACGACTTGACGCCGCAGGTGCGGCAGAACAGATGGTGGCCGCTCTTGGTGCCGAACTGGTAGTCGCTCAGGGCGTCTTCACCCGAAAGCAGGCGGAAGGCGTCCGGCTTGATGATCGCGCCCCAGTTGCGTGTCTTGGTGCAGATGGAGCAGTTGCACTTGCCGGTGCCGGCGCTCAGGTCGATGTCGGCCTCGAAGCGGACGGCGCCGCAATGGCAGCTGCCGGTGTAGGTCTTCTTCATGACGTGCCTCCGGGTGATGAAGACACGATGATGCGCGGCGGCTCCTGCCATCGTTGTGTCAGGAGGGGTCAGCGGTAGCGGTTCACCTCGAACTCCGACACCACGCCGCCGCGGTTGCCCCAGCTGGTGCGCACGTGGGTGAGCACCGCGGCCACCTCGGCACTGCTGAGCACGCTGGCGAACGGTGGCATGCCGTAGGGCCGCGGGTTGCCGGCGGTCGACGGCGCATAGCCGCCTTCGAGCACCGCGCGCACCAGGTTCACCGGCAAGGCCATGGTCACCGCGCGGTTGCCCGCCAGGGCCGGGAAGGCTCCAGCCACACCCTCCCCCTGGTCGCCATGGCATTGGGCGCAGTGCTGCTCGTAGAGCTTGGCGCCGTTCGACGCGGGCGCAGGCCCGGTGGGTGGTGCGGCGTTGGCATGGCTGGGCGGCAAGGCCTTGAGGTAGACCGCGATGGCGTTCAGATCGGCGTCCGACAGATGCTGCGTGCTGCGCCCCACCACCTCGGCCATGGGCCCGAGCACCGAGGCGCGCGGGCTCACGCCGGTCTTGAGCAGCTGCGCGATGTCGGGCAGCGGCCAGTCGGCTACGCCGGCTTCGCGCGGGTCGCTCAGCGACGGCGCGTACCAGTTCTGCATGGGGATCAGGCCACCGCCCAGGTCCAGCGGGCCGGCCGTGGCACCCAGGGCGTTGCGGCTGCCGTGGCAGGCATTGCAGTGCCCGAGGCCTTGCACGAGGTAGGCGCCGCGGTTCCAGTCGGCCGATTGCGTGGTGTCTGCTGGCTGCTCGCCCGGCTTGAAGTAGAGCGCGCGACACACCGCCAAGGCCGCCTGCGTGTTGAACGGGAAACTCAGGCCATGCGTGCGGTTGG
>NZ_DASSRA010000371.1:0-11751 GCF_035702065.1 Rhizobacter sp. | reverse complement strand
CTGTTCGACTCGACGCTCACGCAAGCCGCGCTGTCGGTCGCCTGGGCGGTGGTCGGCGTGGCCTTGATGATGCTCGGCCACAAGCGTGTTCAACGCGCGGTGTGGGTGGTGGGTGCCGCGCTGCTGGGCGTGGTGGTGCTCAAGCTCTTCTTCGTGGAGCTGGCCGACCGCGGCGGGCTCTACCGCATCGTCTCGTTCATCGTGGTGGGTTTGCTGTTGCTGATGGTGGGCTACTTCGCGCCCGTGCCGCCCAGCCGCGAGGAAGCGCGAAATGCGTGAGACCCTGCGCCACCACGTCGCCTGGCTGCTCGCGCTGGGGGCCGCGTCCGCCCTGGCGGGCGAGGCCCCGCTGGAACTGAAAGGCCCCGCCACCTACCACGGCCTCACGCTGCCGCTGGCCGTGCTCGCGCAGACGAGCCGCGCCGACCTGAGCGACATCCGCGTGCTCGACGCGCGTGGCGACCCGGTGCCCTACGCCTGGGCCGACGAAGACCTGCCGGCCACGCAGGAGACACGGCTGCAGCCCGTGCCCTTCTACAGAGCGCCGGCCGCGGCATCGGCCGTCACGGCCGCGCAGCAAGGCGGCTGGATCATCGACCTGGGCAGCGTGAAAGGCGCCCTGCTGGAGCTGCGGCTGAGCGTGCTGCCCAACATGAACGGCATCTACGGCTTCGAGATCGAGTCCAGCAACGACCTGCAGCGCTGGCAGACGCATACGCCTGCGGCCCAGTTGCTGTCGCTGCAGCACCAGGGCCAGAAGCTGGAGCACACGGACTTCGAGCTGAACGGCCTGCGCACCCGCTACCTGCGCCTGCGCCCGTCGCCCGGCAGCGCGCCCCCGCCGCTCACCGGTGCCCATGTGCTGAGCAGTGCGCGCTACCAGCCGCCGCCAGCGCTGCAATGGAGCGAGCCCCTCGCCCCCGTGCAATGCACCGCCCAGTTCTGCGACTACCGCCTCCCGCGCCACCTGCCGCTGGAGCAACTCGAATGGCAGCTCGCCACGGTCAACACGCTGGCACCGGTGGATGTGCTGGTTCAACTGGCGCCCGGCGAGCCCGGCCCCGCGCGGCCGATGTACCGGCACCGCCTGCGCGACCACTTCAAGGCCGCGCGCCACAAGACGGCAGCCCCGGTTCCCGACGCACCCGAAAGCTGGAGCTACCTGCAGCGCAGCACGGTGTACTGGCTGCGCCTGCCGGAGGGCGAGGTCCGCTCGCCCACGCTGCATCTGCAGGCCGGGCAGGTGCAGCAGCTGCGCGTGCAGCCTGTGGGCGGCATGGCCCAGCTCGGCCCCAGGCCGCCGCTGCTGCGCGTGGGGGCGCCGGCGGCATCGCTGGTGTTCCTGGCACGCGAGCCGGCCCCGTACCGGCTGGCCTGGGGCGGTGAGAGCAGCGCGGGCGCTGCGATCCCGCTGGCGCAGCTGATGCCGGTGCGGCGGGCCGGCGAGGCCTTGCCGGTCGACACGGCGAGCGTTCAACTGGCCCCGGTGGCACCGACGGCTTCGGCGCCCACGCCGCCAGCCAGCGGGACATCCGAGCCGTCTCGCAAGTTCTGGCTGTGGGGTGCGCTGCTGGGTGCATTGGCCCTGATGGGCTTCATGGCGTGGTCGCTGCTGCGGCCCGCCAAGGCGGCGTAGCCGGTTCAGCGAACCGCCACCGACACTGCCCCACTCGCCCCGCCCGGCGGCGGCTTGGCCACCGACTCGCGGTAGCGCCGTGCCAGCGCGGCAGCATTCTCCGGCTGTTCCTTGAGCGTGCGGCGCATCACCGCGATCTCGCCCTGCTGGCTCACGTCGATCATCCGGCGGGCGGTCTTGTCGAGTGCACCACAGGTCCAGCGCTCGCGCACGTCGGCCGCACGCTGCTTGTAGACATGCAGCACGGCATCGCGCTCGTCGCGCACGGCGTCCACGCGTTCGGCAGGCCAGCCCACGCGCTCACCCAGCGCGGCGGCCAAGCCCACATCAGTGAGCGTGGTGCCGCGGGCGTGGAAGACATCGGCCACGGCCGAGCAGGTCTGGCGGCGGTTGGCGTCGCGCACGTCGGCCTCGGTGCAGAACTGGCTGGCGATGAGGTGAGGCGTGGCCACGCTGGCCTCCAGCGTCATCAGCTCCTCGACCAGGGCGCCCTTGTCCAGCGCCGGCATCTCGGCGGGCAGGCGGGCCATCACCAGGCCGGTGAGGCCATTCCAGTGCGCGTCGACGCGGCTGGCCTGCGACACGCGGTACATGGCCTCGGCCACGCCCGCGGCATCGAGCCGCGCCTGCGCATCGACGGCCACCTGCAGCCAGGCCACGGCGTTGCTGGGTTCCAGCCGCGCCCACTGGTCGGCGCTGAGCAACTGGCACATGCCTTCACTGCGTTCGTTCTGGCAGGCCCGCATCGCCCAGGCATAGACCTGCGGCGAGCGGGTGCTGAGCGCCATGCTGGCCAGCGTGTCGCGTGCCAGCAGGTGCGAGGTCGGCGCGGCCGCATCGCCAGGGCCGGGGGCGCCCAGCGTCTGCAGCAGCAGGCCGGCGGCGCGCGAGGTCTCGTCCGGGCTGCCCAGCAGCGCCGGCAGCAGGCGGTCGCGCGCGGCCTGTGCAGCCAGTTGCACTGGCGCCATGTCTTTCAACTGTCCGTTGTCGTCGACCTTCTTGCGGCCCTGGCCGCAGACCTCGACCTCGTCCTGCGAGATCGTCAGCTTGGCGGCGGTGGCCGACGTGGCCGAGGCCCCGGACTCCAGCCCCAAGCGGGCGGCATCGATGCGGCCCAGCATCTCGCGCAGCGTGGGTTGCCTCACCGAGCCGGACGGCATGGCACCGGCCGGCGGCTCGTCGCCAAAGCCAGACACCCAGGCCTGCCAGGCCACGCCCCCCAGGGCCAGCACCAGCAACACCACCCCCAGCCAACGCGCCCGCGAGCGCGGCTCGTCGTCCGCTTGTTCTGTCACACGCCCCCCTCGGCGATTGCTTCCTTCACGGCCGCCACCTGGCGCCGCGAGACCACCAGCCATTCATCGACCGGCGCCACGCGCACCACCCAGCCTTCGGCGGCTTCATCGTCCCCTTCGGCCGGCAGCACGCGGCGCTCCAGCGCGCGCAGTGCCTTGCGCGCCACCAGCGCGTTGCGGTGGATGCGCAGAAAGCGCTCGCCCAGGCGCTGCTCCAGGTCGGTCAGCGCGTCGTCGAGCACGTGCGTGTGGGTGGCGGTGCGCAGCGTCACGTACTTGAGTTCGGCCTTGAGGTACAGCACCTCCGACAGCGGCACGCGGATCTTGCGCCCCAGTTCGTTGACCAGCAGCACCGGCTCCGTTTCGTTCGACACCTGTTCCGCAGCGCGCGTGCCCAGGCGCTGGGCCACGCGCTGCAGCGCGGCCTGCAGGCGCTCGCGGCGCACGGGCTTGGTGAGGTAGTCGACGGCCTCCAGGTCGAAGGCCTGCAAGGCGTGTTCGGCATGCGCGGTCACGAACACGATGGCCGGCGGCTTGGGCAGCTGGCGCAGGCGCGCCGCGAGCTGCGTGCCGTCGGGCCCGGGCATGTGGACGTCGAGCAGCACCAGGTCGCATTCGTTGGCACCGATCCAGGCCAGGGCCTGGCCGGTGTTGGCCGCCTCGCCCACCACGCGCGCCTTGGGCGAAGGGCATTCGCTCACCAGGCTGCGCAGGCGCAGGCGGGCGAGCTCCTCGTCGTCGACCAGCAGGGCTCTCAATTGGTCAGTCACAGCGGCACCACGATCTGTACACGGAAGAAGTCATCACCGCGATGGGTCTCGAACTGCGCGGCCACGTCGTGCATCAGGCGCAGGCGCTCGCGCACGTTGCGCAAGGCGATGCCGTTGCCGGGCTGCGAGGGCTGCTCGGGCAGCGTGTTGACGATGCTCACCACCGCATGCGCGCGCTTGATGCGGGTGCGGATGCGGATCACGCCGCCATCGGCCGCGGGCTCCACGCCGTGGCGCACCGCGTTCTCGACCAGCGGCTGCAGCAAGAGCGGCGGCACGCGCGCCACGCCGGCGTCTTCGTCGAGCTCCCAGCTCACCTGCAGGCGTTCGCCGAAGCGCACCTTTTCGATGGCAAGGTAGCGCTGCGCGAGCGCCACCTCGTCGGCCAGGCTCACCGACTCGCCGCTGTCGGTGAGCGCCACGCGGAAGAGCTCGGCCAGGTCCTCGAGCAGGTTTTCGGTGCGCGCCGGGTCGAGCCGCGCCAGCGTGATGGCGGTGTTGAGCGTGTTGAAGAGAAAGTGCGGGCGGATGCGCGATTGCAACTCGGCCAGCCGCGCCGTGGTGTCGGCCGGCAGGCGCGCTCGCGCACGCAGCGTGAGCCAGTAGAAGAGTGCTGCCGCCAGCGCGGCGCCGGCCAGAACCGGGCCGACCCAGGTCACGCCGCCGGCCAGCGCGCCCAAGCCCCCGACGGATTGCAGGCCCCAGCCGAAGCCGCCACTGAGCGCCCCCAGGCCCAGCGCCGCCACCCATTGCCCGGCCGGCGGCAAGGGGGCCAACGCCCGCTTGAGCAGGCAGGCCACCACCAGCCACAGCAGCACGCCCGGCAAGGCCATGCTCGCCCCCACCGCCACCAGCGTGAGCCAGCCTCCCATGTCGGCGGCCGCAAAGGCCACGCCAACCGCCACCGTCACGTGCACGAACAACAAGGCCCGCAGGACCACGCCCACATGGCACACATCGAAAGCCGACCCGGCACCGGGCCGAACGGCCGGCTGAACCGGCCCGAAGCCGGTGGGGCCGAAGATGCTGCTGCCGTGGGGCAGCTCGCTCGGGCGGGTGGGTTCCGGTCCGAGCCGGGGGCTCTGGGCGGAAGCGTCTTGTGGGCTGGGTTCGGCCATGGGGTTCCAGGGGGCCCGAATAGAATCGGGCGGTCTGCAGCCACCCGATTGGCACAGGCGCTGCGCTGTCACGCAATTGTCGCCAAACCCTGCTGCTCGGCAATCGGGCCTACCAAGCGTTACACCCTCCTGCTCCTCCATGTCTTCCAACCAACTCGACAAGAAATCCCAAGCCTGGTCTGCGCTCTTCTCCGAGCCCATGAGCGAGCTGGTCAAGCGCTACACCTCGAGCGTGTTCTTCGACAAGCGCATGTGGAAGGCCGACATCGCCGGCTCCCTGGCCCATGCCGACATGCTGGCCGCGCAAGGCGTGATCAGCGCGAAAGACCTGGCCGACATCCAGCGTGGCATGGCGCAGATCACGCAGGAGATCGAGTCCGGCAGCTTCGAGTGGAAGCTCGATCTCGAAGACGTGCACCTCAACATCGAGGCCCGCCTCACCACGCTGGTGGGCGACGCCGGCAAGCGCCTGCACACCGGCCGCTCGCGCAACGACCAGGTGGCCACCGACGTGCGCCTGTGGCTGCGCGACGAGATCGACACCCTGCTGCCGCTGCTCAAGGAGATGCAGCTCGCGCTGGTCGGCGTGGCCGAGAACAACGCCGAGACCATCCTGCCTGGCTTCACCCACATGCAGGTGGCGCAGCCGGTGAGCTTTGCCCACCACCTGCTGGCCTACGTGGAGATGTTCGCCCGCGACGCCGAGCGCCTGGCCGACGTGCGCAAGCGCGTGAACCAGCTGCCGCTGGGCGCCGCAGCGCTCGCCGGCACCAGCTACCCGCTGGACCGCGAGCGCGTCGCCAAGACGCTGGGCTTCGAGGGCGTGTGCCAGAACAGCCTCGATGCCGTGAGCGACCGCGACTTCGCGCTCGAGTTCGCCTCGTTCGCCTCGATCACCATGGTGCACGTGTCGCGCCTGGCGGAAGAGATCGTGCTGTGGATGAGCCAGAACTTCGGCTTCATCGACCTGGCCGACCGCTACTGCACCGGCTCGTCGATCATGCCGCAGAAGCGCAACCCCGACGTGGCCGAGCTGGCGCGCGGCAAGAGCGGCCGCGTGGTCGGCCACCTGATGGGCCTGATCACGCTGATGAAGGGCCAGCCCCTCACCTACAACAAGGACAACCAGGAAGACAAGGAGCCGCTGTTCGACACGGTCGACACCGTGCGCGACACGCTGCGCATCATGAGCGAGATGGTGGCCGGCATCATCGTCAAGCCGCAGGCCATGGAGCGCGCCGCGCTCAAGGGCTACGCCACCGCGACGGATCTCGCCGACTACCTGGTGAAGAAGGGCCTGCCCTTCCGCGACGCGCACGAGGTGGTGGCCCATGCGGTGAAGACCGCCATCGGACAAGGCAAGGACCTGAGCGAGCTGCCGCTGGCCACACTGCAGGGCTTCAACCCCGCCATCGGCCAAGACGTGTTCGGCGTGCTGAGCCTGCACGGCTCGCTCAACGCCCGCAATGTGCTGGGCGGCACCGCGCCAGCCCAGGTGCGCGCGCAGATCGCGCGACACCGCAAGCGCTTGGGCTGAACCCGGCGGCTCGAAACGCATCTGAACGTGCTGCACCAACGTATGCACGTCAGATGAAACTCCTCACCCTCCTCCACCGGCTGGCCTTCGCGCTGGCCCTGAGCGCCACACTGGCCGGCTGCTCGGCCGGCCTCAACAAGCTCACGCCCAGCTCCACCTACGTGCTGACGGAAGGCGTGGCCTACGGCCCGCTGCCGCGCCAGAAGCTGGACGTCTACCGCCCCACCGTCGCCGCCCCGCCCGGCGGCTGGCCGGTGGCGGTGTTCTTCTATGGCGGCTCGTGGAACTGGGGCGACCGGGCCGAGTACCGCTTCGTTGGCGAGGCGCTGGCCTCGCGCGGCGTGCTCACGCTGGTGGCCGACTACCGGCTCTACCCCGAGGTGCGCTACCCGTCCTTCCTGGAAGACAGTGCACAGGCCGTGGCGTACGGCCTGCGCGAAGCGGGGCGCCTGGGCGGTAACCCGAAGCGCGTGTTCGCGGTGGGCCACAGCGCGGGGGCCTACAACGCGGCCATGCTGGCGCTGGACGATCGCTGGCTCAGCGGCACCGGCCAGTCACCCGCGGCGCTCGCCGGCTGGGTGGGTCTGGCGGGGCCGTACGAGTTCCTGCCGATCAGCAACCCCAACGCCCAGCCGGTGTTCAACCATCCCAACTACCCGCCCGGCACGCAGCCGATCGCCTATGCGAACCACAGCGCGCGGCCGGTCTTTCTCGGCGCGGCGCGCGACGACAACTTGGTCGACCCGCAGCGCAACACCGCCGCCATGGCCACCCGGCTGCAAGCCGCCGGCGCACCGGTGGCGCTGAAGCTCTACGACGGCGTCAACCACGTGACGCTGGTGGCCTCGATGGCGTGGTCGCTGCGCTGGATGTCGTCGGTGCTCGACGACGTGTCAGCGTTCATCACGCAGACGGGGGCGACCCCAGCCACGCCAGCACCGCCGCGTTGAACTCCTTCGCGCGCGTCACCATCATCCAGTGACCGGCGTCGATGCCGACGATGCGGCAATCGGGCCGGGCCTGCAGCGCGGCGATCCACTGCGGCGAGTGGAACATCATGGTCTTGCGCGTGCCCCAGATGAAGAGCGTGGGCCACACCGGCCGGGGCGCCAGCGCGTGGCGCAAGCCGCCGAGCGCGCCCATCCAGCGCATGGCGTAAGGGAAGTTCATGGTCGCGCAGATCGCGCCCGCCTCGCTGGGGGCGCGCTGCAGGCGGGCCATGCGGCGCGTCATGCGGTCTCCCAGTGCACCGCCGATGTACCAGGCCAGCGCCAGCTTCAACTGGTAGCTCATCACGCGCCGGCGCTGGGCGGGTGTCTGCGACTCGGCCACCGCCGGCGAGCCGCTGTCGCCCACGTCCACCGCCACCACGCGCGCCACCCGGTGTGCGTGCCGCAGCGCGTACTGCAGTCCGAAGACGCAGCCCCAGTCGTGCAGCATCAGCACCACCGGTCGATCGGGTGACACGGCATCGACCACATGCGCGAAGAAAGCCACCATCTCGTCGAGCGGCAGGCCGCGCCGGCGCGCGGCGATGTCGAAGCCCGGCACGGTAAAGCGCACGCAGCGGTATGTGGACGCGAGCGCAGCCACCTGCGCGTCCCACAGGCGCCAGGTGTCGGGCCAGCCGTGGATCATCACGATGGTCTGCGGGCCGTCGCCTTCGATGTGGATGTCGACGCCGTCGACCTGGATCGTGGATGCCATGGTGGTGAGCAAGAAGTGAGCAAGAAAAGAGCCGCCCGCAGGCGGCTCGAAGCCTCATTGGAGAGCGTGCAGGATCAGTCGGCCGCGCCGATCACATCACCGAAGCCCGCCCATTGCGTGCCGGTGAACTTGGCGAGCTGGCCCTGCTCGATCAGGAAGAAGTCGGTCGGGCTGGTGTTGATGGTCATGCCCGGCAACAGCAGCGGCAGCTTGACGTTCTTCAGGTTGGCGGCCTGCTTCATCACGTTCTCGCGCGTCAGGTCGTTGCCGCACTGCTTGAGGATCTGCACCATGGTCTGGGCCGTGAGGTAGGCGTACATGTTGCTCGCATCCTTGGGGTCGCCATCGCGGTAGTAGCGGCCCATGAAGGCGCGCCACTCCAGCATGGCCGGGTCGTCCTTCCACTGCGGGTCGTTGGGGTCCTTGTAGTACTGCAGCGTCATCAGGCCCACCGACTTGTCGAGGCCGGCCGGCGTGAGCACCGAGCCGATGGACGCGCCCACGTTGTTGACGATGTGCAGCGGCTTCCAGCCCGAGTCGTAGGCCTTGCGGATGGCCTGTGCAGCGAACTTCGGGGTAGTGATGTTGATGAAGGTGTCGGCTCCCGAGGCCTGCAGCGTGACGATCTGCGAATCGACCGTCGGGTCGGAGACCTCGTAGGTGGCTTCCTTGACGATCATGCTCGCGCCCTTGGCGCCCAGGCCGTCCTTCACCCCCTTGAGCACGTCTTTGCCGTAGTCGTCGTTCTGGTAAAGGATGGCGATCTTGGCGGCGGGCTTGTTCTTGAGCAGCCACTTGGCGTAGATCATTCCCTCGGACTGGTAGCTCAGGTTGAAGCCGATGGTCCAGGGGTAGGCCTTGGGGTCACCCCACTTGGTGGCGCCGGTGGCCAGCAGCAGGTGCGGCACCTTCTTGGCGTTCACGTACTTGTGAATGGCGCTGTTGGGCGCGGTGCCCAAGGTGTTGAAGAGCGCGAGCACTTCGTCCTGCTCGACCAGCTTGCGCACCTGCTCCACGGTCTTGGGCGGGCTGTAGCCGTCGTCGACGCTGATGAGGTTGATCTTGCGGCCGTTGATGCCCCCTTGGTCGTTGAGCATCTTGAAGTAGGCCACGTGCAGCTTGCCGATGGTGCCGTAGGCCGAGGCGGGGCCGCTGTAGGGCATGGTCTGTCCGAGCTTGATCTCGGTGTCCGACGCGCCCGGGCCGTACTTGCCGGCAGCCAGCGCGCCGGCACTCAGCGCGAGCGAGGCAGATGCCACCGCCCATTGAACAAGATTCAAGGTTCTCGATGTCATGTCGCTTCCTTTCAGACTGTCAAACACACACAGGTCTGTGTACGCATGAGAACGTGCCAGACCGCATCCAGGGCCTACTGACTTACCCGCCCTCGTAGAAACCGAGCCCTGGCGATGCGGATGAAACCCGCCACCCCTGTGGGCATCACGTACATGAAGACGATGAGGAACACGCCGTAGATGGCCCACGGCGCCGCCTTGGAGATCTCGTCGGCCACGTTGGGGATGAACTGGATGAAGAGCGCGCCGTAGACCGCGCCCGAGATCGACGACAGCCCGCCGATCACCACCCCGATGAAGAGCGTGAACGACAAGAAGATGCCGAAGGAATCCGGGGCCACGAACTGCACCACGATCGCCCCCAGCGCGCCGGCAATGCCGGTGTAGAGCGCCGACACGCCGAAGGTGAGCGACTTGACCATCGCCGTATTCACCCCCATGGCCTGCGCGGCGGTGGGCTGGTCGCGGATCGCCACCATGGCGCGACCGACGCGGCCGCGCAGCAGGTTCCAGGCGACGAAGAAGAGCAGCACCGCCCAGGCCAGCACGAAGAAGTAGAGCCACTGGTCCTGCGAGAGCGGCAGCCACTCGGGCGGGTCAGGCTTGATGATCACCAGGCCTTGCGAGCCACCCGTCCAGTGCTCGAAGGCCTTGTGCTTGAGGATCTGCGGCATCGCAATGCCGAGCGCCAGCGTGGCGATGGAGAGGTACAGCCCTTCGAGCCGCAAGGCCGGCAGGCCGAACAGGAAGCCTGCGGCCAGGCAGACCACACCCGCGATCGGGATCGTCAGCCAGTACGGCACGTTGCCCTTGTCCATCAGGATGGCGGCCGTGTACGCGCCGATGGCGTAGAAGGCGCCGTGTCCGAGCGAGATCTGGCCGTTGAAGCCCATCAGCATGTTCAGCCCCAGGATGGCGATGGCATAGGCCAGCGCCAGGGTGAACTGGAACACGCGGTAGTTGGCGACAAGAAAGGGCAGCACGCACGCAGCCACCAGCAACACGGCGAGACCGATGAGCTGGTTGCGAGACAGCGCGGGCTTGTGGGGAGTCGTGGTGCTCATGGTCATACCCGCGAGACGTGGACCTTGCCGAAGAGACCGGAAGGCCGGATCACCAACACGGTGACGATCAGGATCAGCGCAATCGTGAACTTGAGCTCGTTGCCGAGATAGGTGCCGACCACGTTCTCCAGGATGCCCACCAGGAAGCCGCCGACCACCGCGCCGCCGGGGCTGTCGATGCCGCCCAGCAGCGCGCCGGCAAAGGCGTAAAGCAGCACGCCGCCCATCATGTTGGGCTCCAGGTAGACGATGGGCGCGATCATCATCCCGGCCATGCCGCCGATGGCCGCGGCCAGGCCCCAGCCGAGCGCCAGCATCCAGCCCACGCGCACGCCGACCAGCCGGCTCGACACCGGGTTCTGCGCCGCCGCCCGCATCGCCAGGCCCAGCGGCGTGAAGCGGAAGAAGAAGAACAGCAACAGCAGCAGCACCAGCGTGATGCCCATGGAGCCGATCTCGTGCGACGACATGTAGCGGTTGCCGAACAGCGGCTGCTCCGGGAAGGGGCTCGGAAACGGCTTGATGGTGTACGAGAAGACCCAGCCGGCCACGCTGTTGAAGATGACCAGCAGGCCGATGAAGACCGTGACAATCGAGAGCACCGGCGCATGCTCCACCGGCCTCATGATCACGCGCTGGATCACCACGCCGGCCACGAAGGCGACGACCACCGTGATCAGGAAGGCCCACCAGTAGGGGATGCCGGCCTGCAGCAGCGTCCAGGCGAGGTAGGTGGCGAACATCGCCATCTCGCCCTGGGCAAAGTTCACGTGGTGGGTGGCCTGGTAGATCATCACCAGCGCCAGCGCCATGCTGGCGTAGATGCCGCCGGTGGCGAGGCCCGAAAGGATCTGGTGGATCAGGAGGTCCATGGATCAGTAGCCCAGGTAGGAACGACGCACTGACTCGTCATTGCGAATCGACTCTGATGTGCCCGAGATGACCACGCGGCCCGTCTCCAGCAGGTAAGCGTGGTCGGCCAGCTTGAGCGCGAGCGAGGCGTTCTGCTCCACCAGCAGCATGCTGATCTTGTCGCGCTGGTTGATGGTCTTGAAGATCTCGAACATCTCCTGCACCACCAGCGGCGCCAGGCCGAACGAGGGCTCGTCGAGCAGCAACAGGCGCGGGCGCAGCATCAGCGCGCGCGACACCGCCAGCATCTGCTGCTCGCCACCCGAGAGCGTGCCGGCCTGCTGCTTGCGGCGCTCCTTCAGGCGCGGGAAGTAGGTGAACATGCGCTCGTGGTCGAGCAGCACGTCGGCCTTGTCCTTGCGGGTGTAGGCACCGAGTGCGAGGTTCTCTTCCACCGTGAAGGTGAGGAAGGTGCCG
>NZ_DASSRA010000370.1:0-2324 GCF_035702065.1 Rhizobacter sp. | reverse complement strand
CACATCCGCGCCGGCACCGAGGCCGATCCCGAACCGATCGCCGACATCAACACCACGCCGCTGGTGGACGTGCTGCTGGTGCTGCTGGTGATGTTGATCATCACCATCCCCATCCAGCTGCATTCGGTCAACCTCAACATGCCGACCGGCACCCCGCCGCCGCCCACCGCGCCGCCGGTGGTGGTGACCATCGACATCGACTTCGACGGCACGGTGTTCTGGAACGGCGAGGCTGTGCCCGACCGCGCCGCGTTGGAAGCACGTCTTGCCAACACGGCCGCGATGGCCGACCAACCGGAAGTGCACCTTCGGCCCAACAAGCTGGTGGAGTACAAGGAAGTCGCCATGGTGATGGCCAGCGCCCAGCGCCTGGGTGTGACCAAGCTTGGCATGGTCGGCAACGAGCAGTTCATCAAGTGACGCACAGGCCATGAAGAGACAAGCACTCCATCTGATCGTGGCCGCTTCGCTGCTCGTGGGCGCGGCAGGTATGCGTGCCCAGGAAGCCGTGCGCCCGGACGTCGGCAAGCCGCTGCAGGCGGCGCAGGAGCTGATCAAGGGGCAGAAGTTCAAGGAGGCGCTGGCCAAGGTGCGTGAGGCCGAGGCTGTGCCGAACAAGAACGCCAACGAGAGCTACCTGATCGAGCGCATGCGGATTGCCGCGGCTTCGGGCGCAGGAGAGGTCGACACGGCTGCCAAGTCGTACGAGACCTTGAAGGCGACTGGCAAGCTGCCGGCGGCTGAGCAGCTGCGCATGCTGGAGTCCCTGACCGGCAGCTACTACCGGGCCAAGGACTACGCCAAGGCTGTCACCTGGGGCAAGCGCTATCTGGCAGAGGGCGGCACCAACGGGCAGATCCGCACGCTGGTGATCCAGTCGCAGTACCTGAGCGGCGACTACGCCGGGGCCACCAAGGAACTGGTGGTCGAGGTGCAGGCCGACGAGAAGGCCGGCCGTGTGCCGGCCGAAGATCGCCTCAAGCTCTTGCTCAATGCAGCCCAGCGCGTGAACGACAACGCCAGCTACGTGCTGGCGATGGAACGCCTCGTGACGCACTACCCCAAGAAGGAGTATTGGGGTGACTTGCTGGCACGCGTGCAGCGCAAGCCCAACTTCAGTGACCGTCTGGTGCTCGACACCTACCGGCTGATGCTGGCGTCGAACAGCATGCGCAACGCCAACGACTACATGGAGATGGCGCAGCTCGCAGTGCAGGCCGGCCTGCCAGGTGAGGGCAAGCAAGTGGTCGAGAAGGGCTTTGCGGCCGGCGTGCTGGGGACTGGCACTCCGGCTGAGGCGGATCGCCATCGGCGCCTGAAGGATCTGGTGACCAAGCGCGCCGACGAAGCCAAGCAGGCCTTGGCAGCACGTCAGGCCGAGGCCTCAGCCGCCAAGATCGGCAACGATCTGGTGGATGTCGGCTTCGGTCAAGTCTTCCTGGGCGAGCCCAAGAAGGGCATTGCACTGATGGAGCAGGGCATTGCCAAGGGCGGGCTCAAGCGCGCCGACGACGCCAAGCTGCACCTGGGCATCGCCTGGCTGCTCGCCGGAGACAACGCGCGCGCCCAGTCGGTCTTCAAGACCGTCGGTGGTAACGACGGCACAGCCGATCTGGCCCGCCTGTGGTCGCTGGTGGCCCGCCAGAAGCCCTGACAAGAGCAAGCGCAGCGAGCGGCAGATCAAGCGATGCCCGCGGAACCGGCTCAGCCGGGCCGCCGGGCGGGCCTTGCAGACCGCGTCGGGCCGTAGGCCCGACTCTTTACCTGGCACGAACAGTCCACTGGACTGTTCGTATCCGGGCTCAGCCCCCCTGGGGGGGCCTTGACTACTTCGGTGCCAGGCGAATGGCGCCGTCCAGACGGATCACCTCGCCATTGAGCATGTCGTTGGTGATGATCTGGTGCACGAGCTTGGCGTAGTCGGCTGGTGTGCCCAGGCGGCTCGGGAAGGGTACGCCTGCGGCGAGTGCGTCTTGGACCTCCTGCGGCATCGAGAACAGCCTCGGCGTGCCGAAGATGCCCGGAGCAATCGTCATGTTGCGGATGCCGTTGCGCGCCAGGTCGCGCGCGATCGGCAGGGTCATGCCCACCACGCCGCCCTTCGAAGCCGAATAGGCCGCCTGGCCGATCTGGCCGTCGTAGGCGGCCACGCTGGCGGTGGAGATCAGCACGCCGCGCTCGCCCGTGGATTCGGGCTCGTTCTTCGACATGGCCTCCGCTGCCAGCCGGATCATGTTGAAGCTGCCGATCAAGTTGACCGTCACGACCTTGCTGAACAGGGCCAGCGGGTGGGCACCTTCCTTGCCGACGGTCTTCGCGGCAGG
>NZ_DASSRA010000369.1:0-3133 GCF_035702065.1 Rhizobacter sp. | reverse complement strand
AGCGTGGCGGCGATCTCCGGCGTCAGGTCCTGCGGCTCGACGCCGATCCAGCCGCGGGTGATCTGGCCGTCGCGCACCAGGCCCTCCATCACCTCGCGCGCGGTGCTCGCCGGGATGGCGAAGCCGATGCCGAGGCTGCCGCCGGAGCGCGAATAGATCGCGGTGTTGATTCCCTCGAGGTTTCCGTTCACGTCGATCAATGCCCCACCCGAGTTGCCGGGGTTGATCGCGGCATCGGTCTGGATGAAGTTCTCGAAGGTGTTGATGCCGAGCTGGTTGCGCCCCAGGGCACTGACGATGCCCGAGGTGACCGTCTGACCCACGCCGAAGGGGTTGCCGATGGCCAGCACCACGTCGCCCACCTGTACCGTCTCGATGCTGCCGAAGGTGATGACCGGGAGCTTCTCGAGTGCGATCTTCAGCACGGCAACGTCGGTCTCCGGGTCGGCGCCGACGATCTTGGCCTTGGCCTGGCGGCCATCGGGCAGCTGCACCTCGATGTCGTCCGCGCCTTCGATCACGTGGTTGTTGGTCAGCAGATAGCCTTCGGGCGACACGATCACGCCCGAGCCGAGGCCGACCTGCGGCTGCTGTTGCTGGCGCTGGGCCTGGTCACCGAAGAAGAACTTGAACCAAGGGTCTTCGCTGTGCGGGTTGCGTTGCGGTGCCTTGCTGGCCACGATGCTCACCACCGCAGGGGTGGCGCGCTTCGCTGCCGCGGCGAAGCTCGGAGCGCTGCCCGAAGGTGCCAAGGCCACCGGCTGCACGGCCGGTGCCTGGCTGATCGACACGATGCTGGGCAGCCCGGTGCTTTCGCTTCCGCGCTTGATCCACTCCGGCTTGAGCGTGGCCACCACGAACAACACGGCCAAGGCCACGGTCACGGCTTGGGAGAAAATGAGCCACGTCTTGCGCATCAACGAGATCCTGTTTCATGACCTCACGCACCGAACTCGAGTCGTACCTGAGCACGCTGCTGGAGGTGGGGAAGTTCCGCGATTATGGGCCGAACGGTTTGCAGATCGAGGGCAAGCCAGAGGTGCAGAAGCTCGTCTCCGGTGTCACCGCGAGCCGTGCTTTCATCGAGGCGGCGATCGAGCAGAAGGCCGATGCGGTGCTGGTGCACCATGGCCTGTTCTGGAAGGGCCACGACGGCCGCCTGACGGGCTGGCTCAAGGCCCGCGTTGAACTGTTGATGGCGCACGGCATCAACCTCTTCGCCTACCACCTCCCGCTGGATGCGCACCCGCTCTACGGCAACAACGCGCAGTTCGGCGCCCAGCTCCAGTTCACACCCGACGGCCGCTTTGGTGAGCAGGAGCTGGGCTTCATCGGCAGCCCGGCTCAACCGCTCACCGCGGCTGCGCTCAAAGCCGTGCTGAGCTCACGCCTGGGCCGCCCGCCGGTGATGGTGGAAGGGCGCAATGAACAACCCATCCGGCGCGTGGCCTGGTGTACCGGCGGGGCCCAGGGCTACTTCGAAGCCGCCATCGCGGCCGGTGCCGATGCCTACATCACCGGCGAGATCTCCGAGCCGCAGGCCCACCTGGCGCGCGAAACCGGCGTGGCCTTCTTCGCCTGCGGCCACCACGCGAGCGAGCGCTACGGCGCACCGGCCCTGGCCACGCACCTTGCCGAGCAGTTCGGGCTGGAGCATCAGTTCATCGAGATCGACAACCCCGCGTGAACGCTCCGCTTGTCATCACCATGGGCGATGCCTGCGGCATCGGGCCGGAAATCATCGCCAAGGTGTTTGCTTCCGGCGAGGCGCAGGGCGCGTTCGTGCTGGGCGATGTCGGCGTGATGCGGCGGGCGCTGACCTTGACCGGGCGGCACACGGCGCTGGCCCTGATCGAGAGCGCTCACGACGCCGCTGACTGCCCGCCGAATTGCGTGCCGCTGATGCAGGCCCATGGGCTGCCGGCCGACTTGGCTCAGGCACCCGTGGGCCAGATCGACGCGCGGGCGGGTGCGGCTGCTGCGGCCTGCATCCGCCAAGCGGTGAATCTGGTGCGAGCCGGTGAGGTGCGCGCCATCGTCACCGCACCCATTCACAAGGAAGCCCTCGCCGCCGCCGGCGTGGGCTACCCCGGCCACACCGAGATGCTGCAGGCACTTGCCACCGAACCCGGACAGGTGCCGCCACCGGTGCGCATGATGCTGGCCAACGACGAGTTGCGCACGGTGCTGGTGACCATCCACATGTCGCTGCGACGGGCCATCGACGCGGTGAGCTTCGACGCCGTGCTGCAGACTCTGCGCATCGCCGACCAGGCCGCGCGCTCCTTCGGGTTGGCCGCGCCGCGCATCGCGGTGGCGGGGCTCAACCCGCACGCGGGCGAAGGCGGGTTGTTCGGCGACGAGGAGCTGCGCATCATCGGACCGGCGATCGCCGCCGCGCAGGCCGAGGGCATCGCCGCCAGCGGCCCCTACGCACCCGACACGGTGTTCATGCGTGCCCGCCACACGGCCGCGCACCCCGGTGAATTCGATCTGGTGGTCGCGATGACGCACGATCACGGGCTCATCCCGGTGAAGTACCTGGGAGTGGAGCAGGGCGTGAACGTCACGCTCGGTCTGCCGTTCGTGCGCACCAGCCCTGACCATGGCACGGCGTTCGACATCGCCGGCACCGGGCGCGCTGACCCGGCGAGCCTGCTCGCGGCGCTGCGCATGGCCGCTCGGCTGAGCGCCTAGCGGTTACTTGCTGTTGGCGGTGAGCGCGGCCAGCTGCTTGCGTGCCCGCGCGGTGGCGCGTTCGATCAGGTAGGAGCTCTCGAAGGCCTTGAATCGGCCGGTTTCGCACATGCGCGCGAGCATGCGTGCGGTGAGCGACACGGTCTCGTGGTGGCGCTTGCCGCGCGTGAACACGAAGAAGGCGCGGCCCGGGCTCACGTAGCTCAGCCGCACCTTCTGCCACTGGTCGTTCAGGTGCATCTGGTAGGCAAAGCCCAGGCGCACATGGTCCATCAGCGGCAGGCCTTGCGTGGGCTCGGCAGGCTCCTTGGACGTAAGGTCGAGATCGAGCGTTGCCGAGAGCTCGAGGTTGAGGTCGACCGGCCCGGTGTCGGGGCCGCTGCGCACCGGCTCCGGTTCGGGCTGGCTGGCGGTGAGGTCGATGTCGACATGGCCT
>NZ_DASSRA010000368.1:0-5464 GCF_035702065.1 Rhizobacter sp. | reverse complement strand
GCACGAAGCCGTCGGCGCTGGCGGTCGAGCTGAAACGCACTCGGTAGCGCAAGAACGCCCCAGGAAACCTTGTCGGGACGAACCCGCGTCGCTGCGACCAAGTTGCCGCATCGTCTACCCCTCTGAACGCCGCCGGGTCTGGAGCAAAACAACAGGGCGCGCATGGTCTTCAGGAGGACGGCTGGACTCTCCCATCATGGCAAGGGTCAGAGTTCCATCGTCCCCCTCAACTTCCGATGGAGCTTTTCGATGATTGCGTTCAACGTGAATGACATGACCTGCGGGCACTGTGTCGGTGCCATCACCAAGGCCATCCAGGCCGTCGACCCCCGCGCTTCGGTCTCCGTCGATCTCGGGACCAAGCGCGTGCAGATCGGTGCCAGCCGCGCAGACGAGCAGGCCTTCAGGTCTGCGGTCCGTATCGCCGGCTACACCCCAGCGGAATCGGCTCCCAGCAAGGCTGCGTCCGCGCGCAGCGGCTGCTGCTGCGGAAGCTCGCATTGAACCGAACCAAGCCCAGCCGTGGAGCCGGAGACGTCGCTTGACCTTCCCATGATGGAAGGGTTCATCTTTTCGTCACCGACCATCCGAGTGCGTTGGTAAGGCTCAACTCAGACAAGGAAGGAGCGCTGACATGTCCACACACCTCGTTCACTCGTCTCAGCCCGACTCGGGCGGCTTCTCGCGCCGTGCCGTGCGGGGGGCTGTCGTCATGACCGCACTGATCGGCCTGTTCTTCCTGCTGCGCGAGCACTGGGCCCACCTCGCTGGGGCCTGGGCGTATCTGCTGCTGTTGGCTTGCCCTCTGATGCATCTGTTCCATGGACACGGTGGGCATGGCCATCACCATCACGACGAATCCCGTCGTCCTTCAGACACCACGAATCGCTGACCATGGACATGCACACCCACGCAGGCCACCACGGCCACGCACACCCGCCGGCCGCCCCGGCCGCGGGCGCCGACACGCTGAAGGATCCCGTCTGCGGCATGACGGTGACCGAGCAGTCGCCTCATCGGCTGGAGCATGGCGGGAGGCCGTACTACTTTTGCAGCGCCAAGTGCCAGGCCAAGTTCGCGGCGGAGCCCGCCAAGTACGTGTCTCTGGTCGCACCACCACAGGCCCCCTCACCTACCCCCGCCGAGCCCGGCACGATCTACACCTGCCCCATGCACCCGGAGATCCGCCAGGATCACCCGGGCAACTGCCCCAAGTGCGGCATGACGCTGGAGCCGGTGCTGCCCTCGCTCGACGATGAAGAGAACCCCGAACTGGAAGACTTCAAGCGGCGCTTCTGGTGGACGCTGCCGCTCACCTTGGTGGTGACCTTGCTCGCCATGTTCGGCCACAGCCTGGGTTGGTTCGACATGGCCCGCCAGAGCTGGATCGAACTCGTGCTGACGCTGCCCATCGCGCTGTGGGCGGGCGCACCGTTCTTCGTGCGCGGCGTGCAGTCGGTGGTGAACCGCAGCCCCAACATGTGGACGCTGATCGGCCTGGGCACCGGGGCCGCCTTCCTCTACAGCGTGGTGGCCACCGTGGCGCCCCAGGTCTTCCCGGCCTCCTTTGTGTCCATGGGGCGGGTGGCGGTGTACTTCGAAGCCGCCGCGGTGATCATCTCGCTCACCTTGCTCGGCCAGATCCTGGAGCTGAAGGCCCGCTCGCAAACATCAGCGGCCATCAAGTCGCTGCTGGGCCTGGCCCCCAAGACCGCACGGCGCATCGCAGCCGACGGCAGCGAGGCCGACATTCCTCTGTCCAACGTGCACGTCGGCGACCTGCTGCGCGTTCGGCCGGGCGAGAAGGTGCCCGTCGATGGCATCGTGGTCGAAGGCAGCAGCTCGCTGGACGAATCCATGCTCACTGGGGAGCCGCTGCCCGTCACCAAGCGGCCGGGCGACAAGCTGATCGGCGCCACCATGAACACCAGCGGCGCGCTGGTGATGCGTTCCGAGCACGTCGGCTCGGCCACCGTGCTGGCGCAGATCGTCCAGATGGTCGCCATGGCACAGCGCTCGCGCGCCCCCATGCAGCGCATGGCCGACACGGTGGCGGGCTACTTTGTGATGGCCGTCGTGGCCGTCGCCCTGCTGACCTTCCTCGGCTGGGGCTTCTTCGGCCCCGAGCCCAGTTGGGTCTACGGCCTCATCAATGCAGTGGCGGTGCTGATCATTGCGTGCCCCTGTGCGCTGGGGCTGGCCACGCCCATGTCGATCATGGTGGCCACCGGCCGCGGCGCCACCAGCGGCGTGCTGTTCCGTGACGCGGCGGCGATCGAGAACCTGCGCAAGATCGACACCCTGATCGTCGACAAGACCGGCACCCTGACCGAAGGGCGGCCGAGCTTCGAGCGCGCCGTCGCGGTGCCCGGTGTCGCCGAAGACGAGGTGCTGCGCCTCGCCGCCAGCCTGGACCAGGGCAGCGAGCATCCCTTGGCGGCGGCCATCGTCGCAGCAGCCAAGGACCGCGGCCTCGCACTCGACAAGCCGGGGCAGTTCGACTCCGAGTCGGGCATCGGCGTGCGCGGCACGGTGGCGGGCCGGGCGCTGGCGCTGGGCAACACCGCGCTGATGGAGCAACTGGGTGTCGACGTGTCAGCCCTGGCGACGCAGGCCGAGGCCTTGCGCGCGCAGGGCGCCAGCGTCATGCACCTGTCGGTCGACAAGAAGCTGGCCGGCTTGCTGGCCGTGTCCGACCCCATCAAGGCGACCACGCCTGATGCGCTGGCCTCGCTGCGCAAGGCGGGGCTGCACGTGATCATGGCCACCGGCGACGGGCTGACCACGGCGCGAGCCGTCGGCCAGCGCCTGGGCATTGACGAGGTGCACGGCGAGGTCAAGCCGGCGGACAAGCTCAAGCTGGTGGAGAAGCTCAAGTCCGAAGGCCGCACCGTGGCCATGGCCGGCGATGGCATCAACGACGCGCCGGCCCTGGCCCGCGCCGACGTGGGCATCGCCATGGGCACTGGCACCGACGTGGCCATGAACAGCGCACAGGTCACGCTGGTCAAGGGCGACCTGCGCGGCATCGCCACGGCGCGTGCGCTGTCGGTGGCGACCGTGGGCAACATGAAGCAGAACCTGGGCTTCGCCTTCGTCTACAACGCGCTGGGGGTGCCGCTGGCAGCGGGCCTGCTGTACCCGTTCACCGGCTGGCTGCTGTCGCCCATGATCGCGGCGCTGGCGATGAGCCTGAGCTCGGCCTCGGTGATCAGCAATGCGCTGAGGCTGCGCGGCGCCGACATCGGCCCCGATTGACGCGAGCGCGGTCCGCCTCCCGCTGCCGGCAGCCCAGGGCGGGCTTCCGATTCCGCTTGTCTGCCGTCAAGTCGGCGCCTCGCCGGCTGCGTAAACTCCAGCCATGCGTTTGCATCGTCGCTCCAAGCGCTGGCTCTCCGGCTGGCTGATGGTGGTGCTGCTGTTCACCCAGCTCATCACCTCGGCTTACGCCTGCCCGACGATCGCCGCCGCAGCATCGGCCATGGCCATGCAGGAAAGCATGCCCGGATGCGACGGCAACATGCCCGGCGCGATGGACCCCGACCAGCCGCAGTTGTGCCAGGCGCATTGTTCGCAGGGCTCGCAGACGGTTCAGTCGGCACCGAGTGTCGACGCATCGCCTGTGCCCAGCATGCTGCTCGCGATCCTCGACTGGTCGCAGGCAATGCTCGCGCCAATGCATTCCGCCGCGCGCATGGCCCCGGTCGCCACGGGCGCGCCGCCGCCTGGCTCCCCACCGCTCTACCTCTCCCTGCTCGTCCTTCGCAACTAGCGTGATCGCCGGGCCTGGCCTGCACCTGCGCAGGCCGGGCGTTCGCGCTCTTGTCTGGTTTTCAATGAAGGACTTGCCATGGTTTCCACAATGTCTCGGCTGCGCGCGTCGGTGGCGCTGGCGGTGTTGTCCTGGCCCCTGCTGTCGCAGGCCGGCCTCAGCTTCGAACAAGCCACCCAGCTGGCCCGCGAGCAGGCCCCGGCGCTGGTGGCGCAACGCAGCGCCCTGGCTGGCGCCCAGGCCTCACAGCAGGGTGCGGCCACCCTGCCCGACCCGCGTGTGACGCTCGGCGTCGACAACCTGCCCATCTCGGGGCCGGATCGAGGCAGCCTCACCGCCGACTTCATGACCATGCAGCGCATCGGCCTCATGCAGGAAGTGCCTAACAGCGCCAAGCGCGAAGCGCGGGCCAACGGCGCCCAGGCCCGCATCGCGCGAGAGCAGGCGCTGCTTGCGGCGACCCAGCTGGCGGTGCAGCGCGAATCTGCCTTGGCCTGGTTGAACGTCTACTTCGCGGAAAGGCGCCTGCTCGAACTCAAGGCCCTCGATGCAGAGAACCGCGTGCTGCTCGACACCCTGGGGCCGCGCATCGCCGCCGGCAAGGCGATGCCAGCCGACCGCCTGATGGCGCAGCAGGAGGCCCTGGCGCTCGCCGACCGCCGTGACGATGCCCTGCGCGACATCGCCAAGGCCCGGTCGGCCTTGCGCCGCTGGGTCGGTGCACGGGCCGATGAGCCTCTCGCCGGCACCCCGCCGCACGTCTCGGTGGATGCCGATGCCGTGCGGCTTGGCCTGCACCGCCACGCCGAACTCGCGCCCTACGAGGCGATGCGCGCCATGGCGCTGGCCGAGGTGGGCGAGGCCAGCGCCGAGAGCAAAGGCGACTGGGGCTGGGAAGTGGTCTACAGCCGCCGCGGCCCGCAGTACGGTGACATGGTCTCGTTCCAGGTCAGCCTGGATCTGCCCTGGCAGCGCGGCCGGCGGCAGGAGCCTCAACTGCTCGCCAAGCTCCGGGACGTGGATCGCATCGAGGCCGAGCGCGACGAGCTCGCGCGCCGGCACCGCGAAGAGGTGGAGAACCAGCTCGCCGAACTGCAGGCGCTCGACGCCCAGCGCGCACGGCTTCAATCCAGTGGCCAGGTGCTTGCGGCCGAACGCGTGGCACTGGCCCTGGCGAGCTACCAGGCCGGCCGTGGCGACTTGTCGGCCGTGCTGGCGGCCAGGCGCGAAGCGGTTGAAACCGGCCTGCGGCTGATCGAGCTCGACCTGCAACGCAGCGCCCTGAGCGTGCGCCTCACCACCTTGATTTCGGAGCAATGACATGAACACCCGCAACAGACAGGCGGCATTCGCAGCGGTGACCCTCGTGGCAGGTGTTGCGCTCGGATGGAGCATTTCGCAGTGGCGCGGCGTCGGCCAGCGTGCGAATGATGGCGTGCGGGCCGAGGCCGGCCCGGCAGCTGGCAGCGCCGCCGGCGATCGCAAGGTGCTGTACTGGTATGACCCGATGTCGCCCGCCCAGAAGTTCGACAAGCCGGGCAAGTCGCCGTTCATGGACATGCAACTGGTGCCGCGCTATGCCGACGAGGTGGATGCCGGCGCCTCTCCGGGGCTCGCGGTGTCCACCCAGGCACAGCAGGCCTTGGGGCTGCGCCTGGCCCGCGTGGAGCGACGCGCCATCGGTGCCTCGGC
>NZ_DASSRA010000367.1:0-9505 GCF_035702065.1 Rhizobacter sp. | reverse complement strand
TTTCTCGCTCGGCGAGCACGATCACCTCGAAGGCAGCATGCCGCCCGAGCGCCGCCTGCTGCTGCGCGACCAGTTCGACCTGCCCGACCTCGCCGCCATGGACGACGGCATCGCCAACGGCACGCACGAGCCCACGCTCGGGGCCGATGGCTTGCCGCGCCACCCGCTGTCGCTCTTCACCGGCCCGCGCGTCGACTACTCGCTGCACCGCCTGCGCCACTACACCGGCACCGCGCCTGCGCACTTCCAGAACTTCGTGCTGTTCACGAACTACCAGTTCTACATCGACGAGTTCATCCAGCTCGGCCACGAGATGATGGCCGACCCCGACAGCGGCTACAGCGCCTTCGTGCAGCCGGGCAACGCGGTGCTGCGCACGACCGGCCTCGGCCCGCAGCCCGACGACCAGCTCGGCGTGGCACCGCCGCGCCTGCCGCAGATGCCGGCCTACCACCTGGTGCGCGAGGACCGCAGCGGCATCACCATGGTCAACATCGGCGTGGGCCCGGCCAACGCCAAGACCATCACCGACCACATCGCGGTGCTGCGCCCGCACGCCTGGATCATGCTCGGCCACTGCGCCGGCCTGCGCAACACGCAGGCCCTGGGCGACTACGTGCTGGCCCATGGCTACGTGCGCGAAGACCACGTAATCGACGAAGAGCTGCCGCTGTGGGTGCCGATCCCGCCACTGGCCGAGGTGCAGGTCGCGCTCGAATCGGCGGTGGCCGAGATCACGCAGCTGAAGGGCTACGAGCTCAAGCGCGTGATGCGCACCGGCACGGTGGCCAGCACCGACAACCGCAACTGGGAGCTGCTGCCCTTCCGCCACCAGGCCAGCACGCCGGAGCGGCGCTTCTCGCAGTCACGCGCGATCGCGCTCGACATGGAGAGCGCCACCATCGCCGCCAACGGCTTCCGCTTCCGCGTGCCCTACGGCACGCTCTTGTGCGTCTCCGACAAGCCGCTGCACGGCGAGATCAAGCTGCCCGGCATGGCCAACCACTTCTACCGCGAGCGCGTCGACCAGCACCTGCGCATCGGCATCCGCGCGATGGAGCTGCTGCGCGAGCAGGGGGTGGACCAGCTGCACAGCCGCAAGCTGCGCAGCTTTGCCGAGGTGGCGTTTCAGTGAGGGATCAGCGCTTGCCGCCTTCGTTGGCGTTGTGAATGATCCAGATCAGGTTGCCTTCGCCACCGGCCGGCGACCAGCCGCTGCCGCCGGCGAAGATGAGGCGGCCCATGCCCTTGTAGACCAGCTCGTGGCGGTAGCGGTCGGAACCGAAGTTGAACGGGATCCAGGCCTTGCCGGTCATGTAGCCGCCCTGGTCGCTGGGCGTACCGGCGATGTCGGTGGCCTGCTTCATGGTCATGCCGATCTGCAGCCGGGTGAACTTGCTGTTGGCGGCAGGCTTGCCGGTGATCTCGCCTTCCCAGTTGTCCAGGCCCTTGACCTTCTGGCCGTAGCCGGCTTCGACCAGCTTCGAATCGACCACCTGGCCTTGCGCGTTCATGCCGGGGCCGACCTTGGCAGCGCCGGGTGCGGGCGCAGCAGCCGCCGGCTTGGCGCCGGCCGGCGCGGGGGCCGGTGCGGCCGCAGGAGCGGGTGCAGGGGCATCGCTGGGCGAACCCTTCTGGGCGCAGCCGGTGGCCAGGCTGGCAAGAACCAGGGCCGACAGGGCATGCAGGTGCAGACGACGAACAGGCAGGGCATTCATGAAGCGATCTCTCTCCGAAGTTGGGGAAGGTGACTGACGCCGGCCGATTCTAGGCAGCGCGCTTGCCGCCACACACATCGGCCATCGGGCCGATCCCGTGCCCGTGGCACACTGCCGCCGCCTTCTTCGCCCTCCCCTTTTGGCTTGCCTCTCGACATGAGCACCACCGAGGTCTTCCTCATCGCCATGCTGATCATCTTCAGCGTGCCCTACCTGGTCTGGCGGCTCTTTCGCACCGACTACTTCGCGCCCCTGGTGGTGGTGCAGACGGTGGCCGGCATCCTGCTCGGCCCCGGCATCCTGGGGGCGGCATACCCGGAGCTGCACAAGTTCGTCTTCAGCCCGCCGGTGATCCAGTCGCTCAACGGCATTGCCTGGTGGGCGGTGATGCTGTTCGTGTGGATCGCCGGCATCGAGCTCGACCTGCAGAAGGCCTGGGAGCACCGGCGAGAGAGCGGCATCACCGCGGGCCTGGCGCTGAGCATCCCGCTGGCGCTGGGGGCCGGCGTGGCGGCGGTGCTGGTGATGTTCCCCGGCTGGGTCGGCCCCAAGGCGGCGAACTGGCAGTTCATCATCGGCATCGGCATGGCCTGCGCCGTCACCGCCATGCCGGTGCTCATCCTGCTGATGGAGAAGCTCGACGTGCTGCGCCAGCCCATCGGCCAGCGCATTCTTCGCTACTCCAGCGTCGACGACATCGCCATCTGGGCCGTGCTCGCCGCCATCCTGACGGACTGGGACCGCGTCGGCCGGCAGGCCGCCTTCCTGCTCGCCTTCGCGGTGTTCGGCTGGCTGTTCCGCCAGCTGATGCAGCGCATCCCCGAGCGCGACCGCTGGTACGCCGGCGTGATCTGGCTGGCGCTGTGCGGGCTGGGGGCCGACTGGTCGGGCCTGCACTTCATGGTGGGCGCCTTCCTCGCCGGCGCCATCATCGACGCGCGCTGGTTCGACCAGAAGCACCTCGACGCGCTGCGCCACAACGTGCTGCTGGTCGCCGCGCCGGTGTACTTCCTGAGCACCGGCCTGCGCACCAACTGGCAGGTGGGCGGCGCCTCGGTGCTGGTCGCCGCCGGGGCGATGCTGCTGGCCGCGGTGGTGGGCAAGCTGCTCGCCACGCACCTGGCTGCGCGCATCCTGAAGTGGCAGCCGGGCGAAGGCGCGCTGATCGGCTGGTTCCTGCAGACCAAGGGGCTGGTGATGATCATCTTTGCCAACGTCCTGCTCGACAAGGCGATGATCACCGACGAGACCTTCACCGCCCTGCTGTTGATGGCCGTGTTCAGCACCATGCTGACCACCCCGATGGTGGCGCCGATGCTGGTGCGGCTGAGGGCGCTGGTCTATCGCAGCACTGGCGCAGCGCACGACTAGAATCAGCGGCGTCTGCGGCGGCCCGGCCTGCGCCGCGATTCACACCCCCGACACATGTTGGTTCGATGCTCCCGCCGGCTTCCAGAAGCACCGAATCCGTCGCCTGAATTGCCTGCCTCCCCATGAGCGTTGCTTCGCAGCCGCCGTCACTTGCCAGCCCCGCTCCCTTGATGTTCAGCCGACTCGGCCCGGCCGCCGGCCCGGCGCCGTCGCACGCGCTGGGGGGCCGCTGGGTGGGTGCGGCCGACGCGGCCCTGCACGCGCCGCTGCTCGCACCGGCCGGCGCCTGGCTCGATGCGTGGTCGGGCAGCCCGGCCGTGCAGACGCACCAGCACGGCTGCGTGCGCTACGCGACCGACGGGCACTGGCTCTACGGCTGCGCCACCGTCGACGAGCACGCCCTGGGCATGCAGGCCGCCACGCAACAGGCCTATGCCGACCTGTTCGCCGTGCTCGCGGCCTCGCCCTGCCACCACCTGCTGCGGCTGTGGAACTATTTCGCCGGCATCAACATCGAGAGCGGCGGCAGCGAGCGCTACCGCCAGTTCAATGCCGGCCGCCAGCAGGCCTTCATCGAAGCGCAGCGCAGCGCCTTCGACGGCTCGCCCGCCGCCTGCGCGCTGGGCATGCAGGGCGGCACGCTGCAGGTGAGCTTCCTCGCGGGCACGCGGCCGCCGCTGGCGATCGAGAACCCGCGCCAGGTCAGCGCCTACCGCTACCCCGACACCTACGGCCCGCGTGCGCCCACCTTCTCGCGCGCGGCGGTGGCCGACGCGGGCGATGGCCGCGGCCTGCTCTTCATCTCGGGCACGGCCAGCATCGTCGGCCACGTCAGCATGCACGTGGGCGACGTGCGCCGCCAGACCGAGGAGAGCCTGGCCAACATCGCCGCGGTGCGGGGTGCAGCCGAAGCGCGCTCCGGCCACACCTTCCCACCCAGCCAGATGCACTACACCCTCTACCTGCGCCAACCGGCCGACATGGCAGTCGTGCGCGAGGTGTTCGAGCGCGCCGTCGGACCCGACAGCCCCGCGGCGCGCGGCGCCCTGTATCTGCACGCTGACGTGTGCCGCGCCGACCTGCTGGTCGAGATCGAAGCCCATGGGTACTCAGCCGCACGGAGCCTTGGTTGATCCTTCGCCGCGTCGCCGCCGGGGTGCTGCTCGCCGCGAGCTTGGCTGCGCGGGCGCAAGAGCCTGCACAAGAGCCCGCTCAGGCCCCCTCCGCGTCACCTGAGGTCGCCAGCGATGCCGACACCCGGCCGCTCATCACACGCCCGCTGTGGGAACTGGGCGTGGGCATCTCCGCCGTGCGCCTGCCCGACTACCGCGGCTCCGACCAGAGCCAGAACTACTTCCTGCCCTTCCCGTACATCGTGTACCGCGGCAGCTGGCTGCGCGCCGACCGCGACGGCACGCGCGCCCGCCTGTTCGACTCGCCCAACGTGCGGGTCGACCTCAGCTTTGGCGCCACCGCGCCCACCAGCAGCAACAAGAACGCCGCCCGCGAGGGCATGCCCAACCTGCCGGCCACGATCGAGGTCGGCCCCAACCTCAACATCACCCTCGACCGCGCGGCCGACAGGCGCTGGAAGCTCGACCTGCGCGTGCCGCTGCGCGCGGCCATGTCGCTGGAGTGGACGCCGCGCTACGTGGGCACCACGCTGTCGCCCAACCTCAACCTCGACATCAGCGAACCCGACAGCTGGAACCTCGGTGTCCTCACCGGGCCGCTGTTTGCCGACCGCAAGTACCACGAGCAGTTCTACAGCGTCGACGCCCCCTATGCCACGGCCACGCGCCCGGCCTACCAGGCGCACGGCGGCTACGCGGGCTGGCAGTTGCTGGGTTCGGCCTCCAAGCGCTTCGGCATCACCTGGGTCGGCCTGTTCGCGCGCTACGACAGCCTGCACGGCGCAGTGTTCGAAGACAGCCCGCTGGTGCGGCGCAACTCGTCGTTCAGCGCCGGCTTCGCGATCTCGTGGGTGCTGAGCACCTCGACCGAAATGGTCTCGCGCCACGAATGAAGCGGATCAAGCAGTTCTTCGTGCGCCTGGCCTTCTTCGGCGCGCTGCTGCACCTGGGTGCCATGTCGCTCAGCTGGAACTTGCTGTGCACGCTGATGTACCCCTTCCTGCCGCGCGAGAAGGCCATCGTGATCGGCCGCGCCGCGATCTCTTGGTGCTACCGCAGCTTCTGGGCCGGGCTGGTGCGCACCGGCGTGATGACACTGGATTACGGCGACCTCGCCACCCTGGAGAAAGACGCCGGCCTCATCATCGCGCCCAACCACCCGACCGCACTCGATGCGCTGCTGGTCATCGCCAAGGTGCCGCGCGGCGTGTGCATCATGCGCGCGAGCTTGATGCAGAACCCCTTCCTCGGCGCCGGCGCGCGCCTGGCGCGCTACATCCGCAACGACCCGCCCTGGGGCATGGCCCGCGGCGCGGTGCGTGCCTTGCGCAAGGGCGGGCAGCTGGTGATGTTCCCCGAGGGCACGCGCACCGTCACGCCGCCGGTCAACAAGTTCCTGCCCGGCATCACCCTGATCGCCTACATGGCCAAGGTGCCGATCCAGACCGTCATCATCGAGACCACCTCGCCCTACCTCAGCAAGGGCTGGCCGGTCTGGAAGCCGCCGCCGCTGCCGATGGAGTTCCGCGTGCGGCTGGGCCAGCGCTTCGCGCCGGACGCCGATCACCAGGGCCTGCTGAAGCGGCTCGAGACCTACTTCGAGGGCGAGCTGCAACGATGACGCCCTCCACCACGCACCTGCTGCTGATCCCGAGCTACAACACCGGCCCCACCGTGTACGACACGGTGCGCTCCGCGCGCGCGCACTGGAACCCGGTGTGGGTCGTGACCGACGGCAGCACCGACGGCACGCCCGAGGGTCTGCGCCAGATGGCCGCGGCCGACCCCGGCCTCAGGTTGATCGAGCTGCCCGCCAACGGCGGCAAGGGCGCGGCCGTGCTGCACGGCCTGGAGGCGGCGCGCGCTGCCGGCTTCACGCATGCGCTGACCATGGACTCCGATGGCCAGCACCCGGCCGAGCTGATCCCCACCTTCATGCAGGCGTCGATCGCACGCCCCGAGACCATGGTGCTCGGCCGGCCGGTGTTCGACGCCTCGGCGCCGTTGCTGCGCGTGCGCGGGCGGCGCGTCTCCAACTGGTGGACGGGCCTGGAGACGCTGGGCGCCGGCATCGACGACTCGCTCTACGGCTTTCGCGTCTACCCCATCGCCGAGCTGATCGCGGTGATGCGGGGCCAGCCCTGGATGCGCCGCTTCGACTTCGACACCGAGGCCGTGGTGCGCCTGGCCTGGCGCGGCGTGAAGCCAGTCAACATCGCTGCGCCGGTCAAGTACCTGTCGGCTGAAGAGGGCGGCGTCTCGCACTTCCAGTACGGGCGCGACAACGTGCTGCTGACCTGGATGCACTTCCGCCTGATGGTCGAGTTCGTGCTGCGGCTGCCGGGCCTGCTGCTGCGCCGCGCGTGGCGCCGCCCACCCTTCCAAGCCTGAACCGATGACCCACCCAGCGGCCTGGACCGAAGAACTGCGCCTGCGCATGAAGCGCTACTTCGTCATCAAGACGGTTGGCATCACGGCCTTCACCTGGCTGTTCTTCATCGGCTACTTCTACATCCTGCGCCACCCCGGCTATGAGGCGACGATGATGCCGCTGACGGCGCTGGACCACCTGATCCCGCTGCAGCCGCCCTTCCTGATCGCCTACTTCTCGCTGTGGGTCTACATCGGCTTCGCGCCGGCCCTGCAGCTCACCTTCACCGAGCTGATCGCCTACGGTGCCTGGATCACCACCATGTGCCTGGTCGGGCTGGCGATCTTCTACTTCTGGCCCACCTCGGTGCCGCCGCGCGCACCCAACGCGTCGAGCTTCCCCGGCTTCGCCATCCTGCAAGGGGTGGATGCGCCCGGCAACGCCTGCCCGTCCATGCACGTGGCCGCGGCGATCTTCTCGGCCATCTGGATCGAGCACCTGCTGCGCTCTATGGGCGCACCGCGCAGCCTGCGCGCCATCAACGGGCTGTGGTTCACGGCCATCGCCTACTCGACCCTCGCGGTCAAGCAGCACGTGGTGCTGGACGTGCTCGCCGGGGCCGTGATGGGCGTCGCATTTGCCCTGCCTTCCCTGCGCTGGCGCCCGGGGAGGGCGCGGGGCGCAGCGGATATCATTGGAACCCGCTGACCACGCGCCCGATCGAGGCGGGGTACACGCCCAAAGACGACATCAACAGGGACAGTGCAACATGAGTTCGCTGAAGGAACTTCAGGATCTGATTCAAGAGAAGTACGGCATCGATCCCGCCGAACTCGATCCCAATGCCTCCATGCGCGACAAGGGCCTCGATTCGCTGGCCTTGGTCGAATTCCTCTTCGCCGTCGAAGACCATTTCCACATCAGCATGCCCGACGCCGATTCGAACGTCGATACGTTGGCGGAGCTGGCGGCCGTGGTCGATCGGGTCCGGGCTGCTTCCAAGACCGCTGTGTGAACGCTGTCGCCATCACAGGTTTGGGCCTGATCTCACCGCACGGTGAGACACCCGATGAAGTCTTTGCCGCCCTGATGCGCGGCGAGTCCGGCATCCAGCCGGTCTTCCCCGAACTGGCCAAGCCGGCCGCTGCCGCCACCGTGGCCTTCAACGAAACACGCTGGTTCAACAAGCTGCAGCTCGCCGGCGTCGACCGCGTGAGCCAGCTCGCCGTGGCCGCCGCCGACCTGGCCATGAAAGACGCCGGCGCGCTGGGCGACGTGGAGCCCGAGCGGCTCGGCGTCTACGCCGGCTGCGGCATGGGCGGCGCCACCGCCATCGAGGCCGCCTACCGCAGCAGCGGCGGGCGCGTGCCGCCGCTCACCATCCCGGCCTTCATGCCCAATGCGCCCGCGGCCCACGTGGCCATGCGCCAGAAGGTGCTGGGGCCAGTGCTCACCTACTCGGTGGCCTGCGCGTCGTCCGCCGTGGCCATTGCCGAAGCGGCCAAGGCGATCCAGAGCGGCGAGATCGACGTGGCCATCGCCGGCGGCAGCGAAGCGCTCATCGTGCCCGGCGTGGTGCTGGCCTGGCAGGCCATGCACACGCTGGCGAGTTTCAACGACGGCGAGGCCGCCCGCTGCGTGCGGCCGTTCGCGCGCGACCGCAGCGGTTTCGCGCTGGGCGAAGGCGCGGCCTTCCTGGTGCTCGAATCCGCCGAACGTGCGCAGCGCCGCGGCGCGCGCGTGCACGCCAGGCTCAGCGGCTGGGGCATCAGCAGCGACGCCACCCACCTCACCAAGCCCGACGCCCCCGGCCAGGCGCGTGCCCTGCGCGCTGCATTGAAGCGCGCAGGTTTGCAGCCGAGCGACGTGGGCTACTGCAACGCCCACGGTACCGCCACACCCATCGGCGACCCGATCGAGCGCGATGCCCTGGCCACCGTGTGGGGCGATCAGCTCGACCAGTTGCGCGTGAGCTCCACCAAGGCCTTGCACGGCCATCTGCTGGGCGCCGCCGGTGCGCTCGAAGCGGTGATCACCACGCTGGCCGTGCGCAACCGGCAGCTCCCGCCCAACGCGCACTGCAACGAGGTCGATCCGGCTTGCCAGATGGCGCTGGTGCCGCAAGAGGGTGCGACGGCACTTCAGTTGAACGCGGCGATCAGCAACTCGTTCGCCTTCGGCGGCACCAACGCGGTGTTGCTGTTCGAGCGGGCCTGACGCCCCCGTCATCCCGACGCACGTCGGGATCCACTGCCGACAAGCACCAGAGACTCACGCAGTGGATACCGGCGTTCGCCGGTATGACATTTACGCCATCCCGCCGTTGATCGAGATCACCTGCCCGGTGATGTAGCTCGCCTCGTCGGAAGCAAGGAACGCCACCAGCGCCGCCACTTCATCCGCGCGCCCGGCGCGCTTCATCGGCACCATGCGGTCGATGGTCGCCTGGTCGAAGGTGCCTTCGGCCATGCCCGAATCGATGATGCCGGGCGCCACTGCGTTCACCGTCACGCCGCGGCTGGCCAGCTCCAGCGAGAGCGCCTTGGTGGCGCTGTTGAGAGCGCCCTTGGCGGCCGCGTAGTTCACCTGGCCTCGGTTGCCGGTGATGGCAGCCACCGACGAGATGTTGACGATGCGCCCCCAGCGCGTGCGCAGCAAGGGCATGGTGAGCGGCTGCGTCACGTTGAAGAAGCCGTTCAGCGACACGTCGATCACGCCCTGCCACTGCGGCTCGGTCAACGCCGGGAAGGCGGCGTCGCTGTGGGTGCCGGCGTTGTTGACGATCACCTGCACCGGCCCGCCAGTGGCCAGCATCTGGATGCACGCCGCCTGCGCCGCCGCGCGGTCGGCCACGTTGAAGGCCACGGCCTCGGCGCTGCCGCCGGCCGCCTGGATCTCGGCCACGACCTCGT
>NZ_DASSRA010000366.1:0-21260 GCF_035702065.1 Rhizobacter sp. | reverse complement strand
GTCGCAGCCCATCCTCGGTTTGTGCCATCACGGGGTGCGAAGTCTGCAGGTCGTCGCATTCCTGGCGCGCCAGGGCTATGAGCACGTGTACAACATCGCCGGCGGTATCGATGCCTGGGCCCACGAGGTCGACGCGTCCGTGCCGACCTATTGATAGAACAACCTTCAACGCAAGGAACGTTTCATGTCCGCTGTCTCCCTGTTTCGCCTGCCGCCGCTAACTGGTGTGGCCCTGGCCTGCGCCCTGACCCTGGGCGCCGTGCCCTTCGCCCACGCCGAAAACCTGCAAGAGGTCTACGACATCGCGCGCGGCTACGACGCGACCTACCTTGCCGCCCGCGCGGCGGTCGATTCGGTGCAGTACCGGGCGGCCCAGGCCCATGCGCTGAGGCGGCCCAACGTGTCGGCCACCGTGGGTGCCAGCCAGACCACCAACGAGACGACCGTCGAAGGAACGACCACTTCCGACCTCAAGACCAATGGCGCCTCGGGCAACATCCTCGCGACGCAATCGCTGTTCAACCGAGCCAACGACGCCACCATCTCGCAGGCCGACCTCAGCCTGGAGATCGCCAAGGCCGACCTGCAGACGGCCGACCAGGAACTGATCGTGCGCGTGGCCACCATCTACTTCGACGTGCTCGCCGCACAGGACGCCCTCACCACGGCGCAGGTGAGCAAGAAGGCGATCGCCGAGCAGTTGGCCGCCGCCAAGCGCAACTTCGAGGTCGGCACCGCCACCATCACCGACACGCGTGAGGCCGAGGCGCGCTACGACCTGTCGCGTGCGGTGGAGATCGGCGCCGAGAACGACCTGCTGACCAAGCGCATCGCCCTCGACCGGCTGATCGGCCGCGAGAACGTGACGCCCAAGCCGCTGGCCGTGCCGGTGGTGCTGCCGCCGGCCAGCCCGAACAACGTCGAGGAATGGGTGGCCGGGACCGACAACACACCCATCGTGCGCCGCGCCCAGATCGGCTACGACATCGCCCAGCTCGAGACCACCAAGGCCCGCGCCGGCCACCTGCCCACCGCGGGGCTGGCCGCGAGCTACGGGGTCGGGCGCTCCAACCCGGTGGGCTCGCAGATCAGCGGGATCTCGCCGCTGCCGCAGAACGTCGACTACTGGGGCAACAACAAGCAGTCGAGCATCGGCGTGCAGGTCAACATCCCCCTGTTCGCCGGCTTCGCCGTGCAGAACCGCGTGAAGGAAACGCTCTCTCTCGAAGACCAGGCGCGCAACAGCCTCGAATCGTCGCGCCGCCTGGTGGCCCAGGTGACGCGCCAGGCCTTCTTCCTGGTGCAGTCGCAAGAGGCCCAGGTCAAGGCGCTCGAAGCCGCCGAAGCCTCCAGCAAGGTGGCGCTCGAATCCACGCAGCTCGGCTACAAGGTCGGTGTGCGCGTGAACATCGACGTGCTCAATGCCCAGACCCAGCTCTACGCCACCCAGCGTGACCTCGCCAAGCAGCGCTACGACGTGCTGGTGAACGGCCTGAAGCTGCGCCAGGTGGCCGGCATCCTGGTGCCGGAAGACGTGAGCAAGGTCAACGCGCTGCTGGAGCGCTAAGCGCTCAGCAAGGGCGCGATGCGCTGCGCCATGCGCTCGGCCGCGCCGCGGTGCTGCGCGGCAAAGGCGACGGCGCGGCGCGCGTAGTCGTCGCGTTCGGCGTGGCCAGCGAGCGCGAGTGCACGCGACACGCCTTCGGCCATGTCGGCCACGCGCACCGAGGCGCCCGCCGCAAGAGAAAGCTGTGCCGCCTCGGCGAAGTTGAAGGTGTGCGGCCCCATGACCACCGGGCAGCCGCAGGCCGCGGCTTCGATCAGGTTCTGCCCGCCCAGCGGCGCGAAGCTGCCGCCGAGCAAGGCCACGTCGGCGCTCGCGTAGTAGAGCGGCATTTCGCCCATGCTGTCGCCAACCCACACGTCGGCCGAACGCGCCGCGGCATCGGGTTCATCGCCCCACTGGCTGCGCCGCGCGAGCGTGAGCCCGGCGGACTGGATCAGGCCCACGACTTCATCGAAGCGCTGCGGGTGGCGCGGCACGATCAACAGCAGCGGCCGCTCTGCTGCCGGCACGCCGGCCCAGGCCGCGAGCAGCATGGCCTCTTCACCTTCGCGCGTGACGGCGGCCATCACCACCGGCCGGCCCAACCGAGCCCGCCAGTCGCGGCCACGCGCCAGCAGGCGCTCGTCGGGCGCCATGTCGAACTTGAGGTTGCCGCAGACCACCACCTCGCGCACGCCCGAATCGCGCAGGCGTGCCGCGTCGTCTTCGGTCTGCGCCAGCACGAGCCTGAGCGACTCGGCGGCCGGCCGCATGACTGCGGCGAGGCGTTGGCCCTGGCGAAAGCTCTTGGCGCTGAGCCGTGCATTGGCCAGCACCATGGGCACACCCGTCGACTGCGCCCCGTGCAGCAGGTTGGGCCAGATCTCGGTCTCCATCAGCACGCCGACCGCGGGCTTGAACTGCTCGAAGAAGCGCTTCACCACGCCGGGCGTGTCGTAGGGCAACCAGGCCTGCGCGTCGCCTTCGCGCAGCAGCGCCTGGCCGGCTTCACGTCCGGTGGCGGTGCTGTGGGTGAGCAGCAGGCGCAGGCCGGGACGTTGACGGCGAAGTGCCTCGATCAGCGCGGTGGCCGCACGCGTCTCGCCAAGCGAGACGGCATGCACCCACAGCGCGCCGGCCTGCTGCTCGCCGCGGTAGTCCCCCAGGCGCTCGCCGATGGCATGTCGGTACAAGGGCTCGGCCCGGCCACGCCACCACAGGCGCAGCACGTAGGCCGGCTTGAGCAGGCGCAACAGGGTCGAATAGGCCTTGCGCGCCAGCCAACTCTTCACACTCGGCCTGCCCTTCTGACAACCTGCCAGGTGGCCCATACCAGGTCCACTTCAGGCGTCGGATCGCGCTCGATCGACACCTGGTGCCGGTGCCCGTGCGCGAGCTGCGGCCCGGTGCGCCATGCGGTGGGGAAGTTGTAGAGCTGCACGTGCGGCAGGTCGAGCGCCACAGCGATGTGGCTGAGGCCGCTGTCGACGCCGATCACGCCCTGCGTGGCGCCCATCTGGTCGACCAGCGCATCGAGCGACATCGCCGGCCAAACGATTGCGCGATCACCCAACGCCTGGGCCAGCCGCTGCGCACGCGCGAGCTCCTCGGTCCCGGCGTGCGGCAGCGCCACGGCGAAGCCCGAGGCGATCATGCGTTTGCCGAGGTCGACCCAGTTCTCCTCGGGCCACAGCTTGTCGTCACGCGAGGTGCCATGCACGAAGACGACCGTGGGTTGCGCCGAGCGAGCAGCTTGCGCCTGCAGGCCGAATCGCGGCGAGCCGTTCACGGTGTAGTTGAGCGCACGGGCCGCCAGCTCGCGCGAGCGGTCGACGGCGTGAATGTGAGGCTCGATGGGGATCGGCTGATCGACCAGCCAGCGCGCCGGGGCTTCATAGCCGGAACCTTCGGTGCGGTTGGCCAGGCCGAAGCTCGGGCCGTTGGCCAGGCGGGCGACGATGGCCGACTTGGTCAGTCCCTGCAGGTCGATCACCGCGTCGTAGCGCAGAACTTGCAGCCGGTTGCGGAAGCTGCGCCACTCGGCTCGCACGGCCGACGTCCACCAGCCCTTGCGCCAACGGCGCTGGGCGCATTCGATGGCTTCATCGATACCGCGCACGCGCCTGACCAGCGGCGCGAAGGCGGGCTCGACCACCCAGTCGATCTTGGCATTGGGGTACACGGACTGGATGTCGTGCACCACCGGCATGGCGTGCACCACATCGCCCAGCGAGGAGAGCTTGACGAGCAGAACGCGCACGGCCGGGTCAGCAGGCGATCAGTGTGCCGCTGCCGCCACGTGAGCGTCGGGCTTGGCCGCCTTCAACGCCGCCATCATGTCGCGCTCGATGCGGTGCAGCGCCTCGGGCGTGTGCCCCTCGAAACGCAACACCAGCACCGGCGTGGTGTTCGACGCGCGGATCAGGCCGAAGCCGTCGGCGTAGTCCACCCGCAGGCCGTCGATGGTGCCGACTTCGCCGCCCGGAAAGTCGGCGTTGTCCAGCAGCTTCTTCACCACCTGCTGCGGCTCGCCTTCGGCGCAGGGCACGTTCAATTCGGGCGTGTTGAAGCTCGTGGGCAGGTCGTTCAGCACCTGGCTCGGGTTCTTGCTGCGCGAGAGGATCTCCAGCAGGCGCGCCGCCGTGTAGGTGGCGTCATCGAAGCCGTACCAGCGCTCGGAGAAGAAGATGTGCCCGCTCATCTCGCCCGCGAGCGGCGCCTTGGTCTCCTTCAGCTTGGCCTTGACAAGCGAGTGCCCCGTCTTCCACATCAGCGGCTTGCCGCCATGCTCGCGGATCACGGGCGCCAGGCGCTGCGTGCACTTCACGTCGTAGATGATGGTCGCGCCGGGGTTGCGGTCGAGCACGTCGATGGCGAAGAGCATCAGCTGCCGGTCGGGGTAGATGATGTTGCCGTCCTTCGTGACCACGCCCAGGCGGTCGCCGTCGCCGTCGAAGGCGAGGCCGATCTCGGCGTCGGTGTTCTTCACCGTGCGGATCAGGTCGGCCAGGTTCTCGGGCTTGCTCGGGTCGGGGTGGTGGTTGGGGAAGTCGCCATCGACCTCGGAGTACAGCTCCGTCACCTCGCAACCGAGTGCGCGCAGGATGCCGGGCGCCGAGGCACCGGGAATGCCGTTGCCGGAGTCGACCACGATCTTCATCTTGCGCACCGGCTTGCAGTCGCTTGCGATGCGGTGCGTGTACTCGGCGAGGATGTCCATCTTGGCCGAGCGGCCCTTGCCGGTCACATAGTCTTCCTTCTCCATGCGCGTGCGCAGGGCCTGGATCTCGTCGCCGTAGATGGCGCGGCCGGCCAGCACCATCTTGAAGCCGTTGTAGTCCTTGGGGTTGTGGCTGCCGGTGACCTGGATGCCCGAGTTGCAACCATGCTTGCCGCGCGTGGCGGCCACGTAATAGAGCATGGGCGTGGTCACGGCGCCGAGGTCGACCACGTCGAGCCCGGTCGACACCAGGCCCTTGATCAGCGCGGCCACCAGGCCCGGGCCCGACAGGCGCCCATCGCGCCCCACCGCCACCGCCTTCTCGCCCGCCTTCACGGCGGCGCTGCCGAAGGCACGGCCCAGGTGTTCGGCAAACGCTTCGTCGATCGTCTTGCCGACGATGCCGCGGATGTCATAGGCCTTGAAGTTCGACGCGGTGACTTGCATGGGTGGGCTCTCCTGAATGTGGGCGGATTGTAGGCAGGGCAATTGACGGTCCCGGGCAGTCCCGGCCCGGGCTGGGACATGTCCGGAAACGGCGAGTTCAACCCCACCCGGCGCCCATAATCGGCTGCATGACACTCGACGCCGACGCCGCCTACCAGGTCTTCAAGGCCCGCGATGCCCGCTTTGACGGCCGGCTCTTCGTGGGCGTGACCAGCACCCGTGTCTACTGCCGCCCCGTGTGCCGTGTGCGCACACCCAAGCGAGAGAACTGCCGTTTCTTCAGCACGCCCGCCCAGGCCGAGGCAGAAGCCTTTCGCCCGTGCATGAAGTGCCGCCCCGAGGTCGCGCCCGGACCGGGCCTGGCATGGACCGTGATGGACGCCTCGCGCACCCTGGCACGCCAGGCCGCCCAATGGCTGGACAACCGGCTCGGCGACGAAGACGACCTTTCCATGACGACACTCGCCGAGCACCTGGGCGTGAGCGACCGCCACCTGCGCCGCATCTTCGCCACCGAGCACGGCGTGACACCGCTGCAGTACCTGCAGACGCGCCGCCTGCTGCTCGCCAAGCAGCTGCTGACCGACACGCGCCTTCCCGTCGCACAGGTCGCGTTGGCCAGCGGCTTTCGCAGCCTGCGCCGCTTCAACGCGGCTTTCGCCGAGAGCTACCGCATGAGCCCGAGCCGCCTGCGCGATGAAGTGGATGAGGATGCCGCCCCGGCCGACGACGCCATCAATGTGCGCCTGGGCTACCGCGCGCCGTACGACATGACGGCGATGCTGCGCTTCCTGGGCCAGCGCGCCATTCCCGAGGTCGAATGCGTCGATGGCCTGCGCATCCGCCGCAGCCTGCGCGCAGGCGCCGTGGCCACCCCCGCCGGCTGGCTGGAGGCCGAGTTCGTGCCCGAGACACCCACGCGTGCGCCCCACGTGCGCCTGCGCTTCGCCCCGGCCCTTGCACCGCACAGCGCTCGCGTGGTCGCGGCCGTGCGGCGCTGGCTCGACCTCGACGCCTCGCCCGAGGCCATCGACAGCACGCTCACCGATCTGCCCGGCGCGCCCGGCCTGCGTCTGCCCGGCTGCGTGGACGCCTTCGAGATGGTGGTGCGCGCCGTGCTGGGCCAGCAGGTCACGGTGGCCGCCGCACGCACGCTGTCGTGCCGCTTCGTCGAACGCTTCGGTGAAGCCATCGCCACGCCGTGGCCGGAGATCTCGCGCTGCTTCCCGGCTCCGGCGGTGATCGCCGCCACGCCGATCGAACACATCGCCGAGCTGGGCATCATCCGCGCGCGGGCCGGGGCCATCATCGCGCTGGCCCAGGCCTGGCCCGAGATCGCGGGCAAGCTGCACACGCAGCACGCGCCGGAGGCCTTGATCGACACGCTGCGCGCCCTGCCAGGCATCGGCCCGTGGACGGCGCACTACATCGCCATGCGCGCGCTCGGCTGGCCCGATGCCTTCCCGCCGAAGGACGTGGCCGTGCTCAACGCGATGAAGCCGCTCTTCAACGTCACCACGCAGCGCGAGGCCGATGCCCTCGTCGACCGCTGGCGCCCCTGGCGCGCCTACGCCGTCCTGCGCCTGTGGAACACCCTGGTTTGAAAGGACACGCACCATGACACCCAAGCACGCCATCACCGCGCAGGCCCGCACCACCTCTCCGCTCGGCACCCTGCTGCTCGCGCGCACCGAGGCCGGCCTGGCGGGCGCCTGGTTCGAAGCCCAGAAGTGGCACCCCGATGAACTGGACGCGCCCGAGCGGCCCGACGACCCCTTGCTGCAGCAAGCCGCCGCGCAGATCGCCGAATACTTCGCTGGCACGCGCACGCACTTCGACCTGCCGCTCGACCTGCAGGGCACGCCCTTCCAGCAATCGGTGTGGCGCGCGCTGTGCGGCATCGAGGCCGGGGCCACGCAGAGCTACGCCGCCGTGGCACGCAGCCTCGGTTCGCCGCAGGCCATGCGTGCAGTGGGCGCGGCGGTCGGCCGCAACCCGGTCAGCGTGATCGTGCCCTGCCACCGGGTGGTGGGCACCGACGGCAGCCTCACGGGTTACGCCGGCGGCCTGGAGCGCAAGCGCGCCCTGCTTGCACTGGAGGGCGCCCTGTGAAGCGAAGCGACCTGCTCGAACTCGTCTCGCTCGCCGCGCTGTGGGGCGCCTCCTTCCTCTTCATGCGGCTGGGTGCCGCCGAGTTCGGCCCGGTGGCCTTGTCCTTCGTGCGGGTGGCCGGGGCCGCGGCACTGCTGCTGCCGCTGCTCGCCTACCAGGGCCAGCTGGGGGCCCTGCGCCGGCATGCGCCGGCCATCTTCGTCGTCGGGCTGACCAACTCGGCCCTGCCCTTCATGTGCTTCAACTTCGCGGCGCTCACGCTCAATGCCGGGTTGTCGGCGGTGTTCAACGCCACCTCGCCGCTATGGGGCGCCGTGATCGCGTGGCTGTGGCTCAAGGACAAGCTCACCCCGGCACGCATCGCCGGGCTCGTGATCGGCTTTGCCGGCGTGCTGTGGCTGGTGTGGGACCAGGCCGCATTCAAGGCGGGCACCGGTGACCGCGCCTGGGCCGTGACGGCCTGCCTGGTCGCCACGCTGTTCTACGGCTTCTCGGCCAGCTTCACCAAGCGCTACCTGACGGGCGTGCCACCGATGGCCGTGGCCGCCGGCAGCCAGCTCTCGGCGCTGATCGCCCTGGCGCTGCCCGCCTGGTGGTGGTGGCCGCAGCAGGCGCCCACGGCCCACGCGTGGCTCTTCGCGCTGGTGCTGGCCGTGGCCTGCACAGGCTTGGCCTACCTGCTGTACTTCCGCCTCATCGCCCACGTGGGGCCGGCCAACGCCATCTCGGTCACCTTCCTGATCCCGGTGTTCGCGGTGGTGTGGGGCGGCGTGTTCCTCGGCGAGCGCGTGAACGCGGTCATGGCCCTCGGCTGCGCGGTGATCCTGCTCGGCACCAGCCTCGCCACCGGCGTGCTCAAGCCGACGCTCGCATTTGGTGCGAGCCGCAAGCCCTTGTAAATGTAGGCGCCGAAGACCGCTCGTTTCTGCCCTTCGCCAGAGGAACTGTTAGCCGACAGTTCAGGTTGACGTTTCCGTTCCGTCGCACCTGCTGGAGGCAGCCATGAACAAGCTCAGTATCAAGACCCGGTTGCTCGGGTTGGTGGCCGCACTGCTGGTGCTGCTCGTCATCTCGGCCGGCGCGAGCATCTACCGCCTGCGTGAAAGCAACGCCGTCCTGGCCTCGGTCTACAACGACCGCGTGGTGCCACTGCGCCAGCTGAAGGAAGTGGCCGACGGCTACTTCATCGGCGTGGTCGACACGGCGCACAAGTCACGTGACGGCGCGATGAAGCCGGAGCAAGGCATCAAGGCCCTCGCCGAGGCGCGCAGCAGCATCGACAAGAGTTGGAAGGCCTACCTGGCCACCGAACTGGTCGACGAGGAGAAGGCCCTGGTGGCCAAGGCCGAGCCCGCGATGAAGGCTGCCAACACCGCTGCCGACCACCTCGTCGAGCTGCTGAAGAAGAACGATGGCGAAGGCGTGCGCACCTTCACCGCCACCGAGATGTACCCCGCCGTCGACCCGGTGGCCGACGCCCTGAACCATCTCACGCTGGTGCAGCTGAACGTGGCCGAGGCCGACTACAAGCAGTCGCAGGCCAAGTACGAATCCGTGTTCTGGACCAACCTCATCGTCTCGGCGCTCGCGGTGGGCCTGGCCGGCACGCTGGCCTGGCTGCTGGTCGGTGCCATCGTGCGCGGCATCGCGCAGGCGGTGAAGGTGGCCGAGACCGTGGCCGCCGGCAACCTCGGCTCGCGCATCGAAGTGACCAGCCAGGACGAGACCGGCCAGCTGCTCGCCGCGCTCAAGCGCATGAACGAAAGCCTGGTGAACGTGGTCGGCCAGGTGCGCAACGCCTCCGACTCCATCGCCACGGGCTCGGCGCAGATCGCGACAGGCAACGCCGACCTGAGCCAACGAACCGAAGAGCAGGCCAGCAACCTGCAGCAGACGGCCGCGTCGATGGAAGAGATCACCGCGACCGTGAAGCAGAGCGCCGACACCGCGCGCCAGGCCACGCAACTGGCCGGCAGCGCCACCACTGCCGCCACCCAGGGCGGCGTGGTCGTGGGCGAAGTGATCAGCACCATGCAGGACATCAGCGCCAGCTCGGCCAAGATCGCCGACATCATCGGCGTGATCGACGGCATCGCCTTCCAGACCAACATCCTCGCGCTGAACGCGGCCGTCGAAGCGGCCCGCGCCGGCGAACAAGGCCGCGGCTTCGCGGTGGTGGCCGGCGAGGTGCGCACCCTGGCGCAGCGCAGCGCGCAGGCTGCAAAAGAGATCAAGAGCCTGATCGGCGAGAGCGTGGCCAAGGTGGACAACGGCTCGCGCCTGGTGCTCGATGCCGGCAAGACCATGGACGACATCGTCACGCACGTGAAGCGCGTCACCGACCTCATCGGCGAGATCAGCAGCGCCAGCACCGAGCAAAGCCAGGGCATCGGCCAGATTGGCGACGCGGTGGCGCAGCTCGATCAGGTGACGCAGCAAAACGCCGCGCTGGTGGAAGAAAGCGCGGCCGCCGCCGAAAGCCTCAAGCACCAGGCCGCGAGCCTGGCGCAGACGGTGGCCGTCTTCAAGCTGGCTTGACAGGCAACAACCGGCGCAGGTCGGCCATGAAGCGCTCGAAGTCGAGCGGCTTGGTCCAGTAGTCGAAGGCTCCGCTCTCGCGCGCCAGCGCCACCTCGTCGGGCATGGCGCTGGCCGACAGCGCCACCACGCGCAGGTCGCGCGTCTGAGGGTCGACGCGCAAGGCCTTCATCACCTCGGGCCCGTCCATGTCGGGCAGGCGCATGTCGAGCAGCACCAGATCGGGGTGCAGCGCGCGTGCCAGCTCGAGACCCTTCTCGCCCGTCTCGGCCTGCACCAGGCGAACGCCTTTCCAAGGCAGCAGCAGCTGCTCCACCAGCAGCAGGTTGATGGGGTTGTCCTCGATGTAGAGCACCACGCCCTGCGGCGCGTCTTGTCCCAGCTCGCCGGGTTGGGTGAATGCACGCGCATCCAGCTCACCGCGCTGCGACAAAGGCTCGCCCTGGGGCAGCGTCACCCGCACCGTGGTGCCGCGCCCGGCCTCGCTCTCGACCTCCAGGCTGCCCTGCATCAGGTGGACCAGCTGGCGCGTGAGCACCAGGCCGATGCCGGTGCCCTCGATGCTGCTGCTCTCGCGCCCCAGCCGGTTGAAGGGTTCGTACAGCTTGTCGAGCTGGGCGCGTGTCATGCCGATGCCGGTATCGGTGACAGCCACCACCGCACGCTTGTCGGCAACCCGCAGGCTCACGTGCACCGATCCGCCGGCCCGGTTGTACTTGACCGCGTTGCTCAGCACGTTGAGCATCACCTGGCGCAGCCGCAACGGATCGCCCTGCACCACGGCGGCGGGCGCCTGGCGGTAGGCCGCTTCCAGCCGCACGCCTGCAGTGTCGGCCTGCGCACGCACAAGGTCGAGCACTTCGTCGAGCAGGAGGCAGAGATCGACCCCGCGCGACTCCACCTGCAGGTGGCCCGATTCGATGCGCGAGACGTCCAGCACGTCGTTGATGAGTGCCAGCAGGTGCCAGCCGGCCTGGCGGATCGACTCCACGCGCGCACGCTGCCGCTCGGACAGCGGCTCGTGCGCATCGGTCTGCATGAGCTGCGAGAAGCCCAGCACCGCGTTCAGCGGCGTGCGCAGCTCGTGGCTCATGCGCGAGAGGAAGTCGGTCTTGGCGTGGCTGGAGGCCTGCGCATCGAGGCGTTCACGCTCGGCCTGTTCGCGGCGCTTGCGCTCGGTGATGTCGAGGCTCACGGTGAGCACGCAGGGCTCGCCCTGGTAGTCGATCAGCTCGGCGCTGATCAGCAGGTCGAGCAGTTCGCCGCGAGCCGACCGCAGGCGCGCCTCGAACTCACGCACGACCTGCTGGCTGTCCAGGGTGGCATAGAAGCGCTCGCGCTCGTCCCCTTCCAGCCCGATGCCCAGGTCGGCCATGGTGCGGCCGATCATCTCCTCGGGCAGTCGGCCGTAGCGCTGCGAGCTGGTGGCATTGGTCTCGATCACGCGGCCGCTCCGGCGCGAGATCATCAGGATCGACACCGGCATCAGGTTGAAGACGCGGCGCAGTCGTGCATAGCCGGCTTCGACCTGCTGCTCGGCGCGCACGCGGGCCGCCTCGCGGTCGATGTTGTCGAGCGCGAACGACAGATCACCGACCATCTCGTCGAGCAAGGCGATGCGGGCCTCGTCGAAGAAGCCAACCTGGTCGACAAACAGGTGCAGGCTGCCCACCACGGCCCCGCCGCGGCGCACAGGGAAGGCACCGACGGCGCGGATGTTCAGCACCCGGGCGCGGTCGTGCCAGAGGGCCGTGCGCTCGTCATTGAGGTAGTCGTTGGCAATGGTGCGCCGCCCTTCGCGCAGCGTCTCCATCGCCGTGCCTTTGGCCAGGGGGCCGGTCGTCTCCAGCTTCGTCGGTGCCACGGCCAGCACGTCGGCGGCCGGACCCGCCGAACCGGCCACCGTGATCGCCTCCCCGTCCAGCCGCAGCGCGAACGCGACGCGTGCCAGCTTCGTCTCCACGCAGATGCGGCAGATCTCCTCGAACATCGTCTTCGCGTCACTCACCCGCACGATCATCTGGTTGGTGCGCGACAAGGCCGCATAGCAATGGGCCTGGTGCACCGCCCTCGCCTCGCCTTCGCGCCGTTCGCGCGCGTAGCGCCCCCCCACCGCCACCGCCAGGCCCACCCCGAGCGTCAAGGCCAGGGCCACGAGCGCGATCAGGCCCCACAGGCCTGCGGCATAGGCACCCTGGCTGGCCCTGGCTTCGGTGTCGGCCTCCACGGCCTGGACCTCGTTCAGCCGCTCGAGCACCACGTCCAGCGGCTGCAGCACGGGGTACAGGTCGTTGGCGACGAAGCTGCGCATGCCCGGCACGTCGCCGCGGCGCAGCAGGTCGGCTGCCTTGTCATTCAGCACCTCGGCACGCGCGATCAGGGGTTCGGCCTCGGCGATCAGCGCCTTCTCCTGCGGCACAAGGTAGGTGGCCTTGTAGCGGGCCCACTGTTCGCGGGCGTCCTTGCGGGTGAACTCCAGTTCGGCCACGCCGGCAGCAGCGTCCTGGTGGCCGTCACGCACTTCGCGCACCACGCTCGGCATGGTCAGCAGGTAGGCGTTGGCCACGGCGCGCAACTGCAGCAGCGGAAGCACGCGGTCGGCATAGACCGTCTTCACCGACAGCGTCACGTTGCGCAGCTGGTAGAGCGCGAACCCGGCTGCGACGCCCATCAGTACCAGCAGCAGCGCAATCAGCAACGTGAGCCGTGCGCGGATGCTGAGGTCGTTCATGGCGGAGGGCTGGGAACGTGTGGCGTGGTCGCGAGAAGAGAGCGCCGGCAAGGCCTGCTGTTATAAGTCAGTTTCGCCTTCAACCGACCACGATGATCCGACTCGATACCTACTTCCAGCGCATCGGCTACGCGGGCCCGCGCGCCGCCACGCTCGAGGTGCTGCAAGACCTCTGCGCCCTTCACTGCGACCGCATCGCCTACGAGAACATCGACCCGCTCCTGGGAACCGGCCCCACCCTCGCGTTGGCGGCGCTGCAGACCAAGCTCATCGAGCAGGGGCGCGGCGGCTACTGCTACGAACACAACCTGCTGCTGAAAGACGTGCTGCTGCAGCTGGGCATGCAGGTCACCGCGCTGGCCGCCCGCGTGGTGTGGATGCAGCCCCCCGCCGCACCGCCGCGGGCGCGCAGCCACATGCTGCTGAAGGTGGAGGTGGCCGACCAGGACGGCGCCTACATCGCCGACGTGGGCTTCGGCGGCCACCGCGTCAACCTGCCGCTGCGCTTCACGCCCGACCTGCCGCAGCGCAGCTCGGATGGGCAGCTGCGCATCACGAACGAAGGCGACGAGTACACCGTCGAGAGCCTGCTGCCGGCCGGCTGGGCGCCGATGTACCGCTTCACGCTGCAGCCGCAGCTCGACATCGACTACGAGCCGCTCAACTGGTTCACAGGCACGCACCCTGGGTCCATCTTCTGCCACAACCTGCTGATGGAGCGGCTCACGCCTCAGCTGCGCACCGGCCTCTTCAACGACAGGCTGATCCGCCGCCGCCCGGGCGAGCCGCCGCAGGTGCGGCGCATCGCCTCGCAGGCCGACTTCGAGGCGGTGCTGATCGAGCAGTTCGAGCTGCACCTGCCGCAGGCGGTGCTCGGCCGTCTCTACGAGCGGGTGCCCAAGGGGTTGGATCAATTCGTGGTGCCCGCCGCCACATAGCCCCGTGCGCGCCGCCGCGTGCGCCGCAGCAACCACAGTGCGATGCACAGGTTGAGCGCGTTCCACGCCAGGCCGTTGATGAAGGCGGCGTGGTACGAGCCGGTGAGGTCGAACACCTTGCCCGACATCCACCCGCCCAGCGCCATGCCCAGCAGCGTGAACATCAGCACCGTGCCCACGCGCGCGCCCGCCTCGGCCGGCGGGAAGTGCTCGCGCACGATGATGGCGTACGAAGGCACGATCCCGCCCTGGAACAGCCCGAACAGGGCCGAGATCACATAGAGCGACACCAGCCCGTCGAAGGGGAGGAAGAGCAGCAGTGCCACGCCCTGCAGCACCGAGCCCAGCAGCAGGGTGCGCAGGCCGCCGATGCGGTCGCAGATGGCGCCCGAGACCAGCCGGCTCACGATGCCGCAGGCCAGCATCAGCGACAGCATCTCGGCCCCGCGTGCCGCGCCGTAGCCCAGGTCGCCGCAGTAGGCCACGATGTGCACCTGCGGCATCGACATCGCCACGCAGCAGGCCAGGCCGGCCACGCACAGCAGGGCCTGGGCACGGCCCATCGAGAGGCCGAAGGGCCGGTCGCTTGCCACCGCCTGTGTCGCGCCCCCGCCGGCCACCGCCCGCGGCGGGCGGGGCCGCATCACCAGGGCCAGCAAGGGCATGGTGACGACGCAGACCAGGCCGAGCCCGAGATAGGTGTGGCGCCAGCCCGCGACCTCGATGAAGTGCTGCACGATCGGTGGCCAGATGGCGCCGGCCAGGTAGTTGCCGCTGGCACAGATGGCCACCGCGATGCCGCGCCGCTTCACGAACCACAGCGAGGTGTCGGCCACCAGCGGCGCAAAAGTGGCCGAGCAGCCCAAGAGGCCGATCAGCACACCGTGCGCAGCCGAGAACCACCAGATGCTGGGCGCCGACGCCGCGGCCGCGAAGCCGGCGCCCAGGCACACCGCGCCGATCAGCACCGGCACCATCACGCCGAAGCGGTCGGCCAGGCGGCCCATCACGATGCCGCCCACACCGAAGCCGATCATCATGGCCGTGTAGGGCAGCGAGGCATCGGCCCGCGCCACGCCGAACTCGGCCTGCACCGAGGGCAGCACCACGGCCACCACGTACATGCCGGCACTGCCGATCGTCATGAGGGCGAGCGTGGCCCACAGTCGTGTCCAGGCGTAACGGGAATCGGGCAGATGGTCGGCCATGAAGTGACCGCAGCATGACGCTTTGCACACCCCGCCCGCTACGAGGGCAGCCTCCTATGTAACGCGCACCCGTTTGGTGATGTAATGGCTGGCCCCTGGTCGTCGCCGGTGAGGCGCCCCCGGGATACACATGCCTGTCGTAGCAGTCGTCAATCGCAAAGGTGGGAGCGGCAAGAGCACGCTGGCCACGCACCTCGCGGCCTATTGCGCCCACAACGGCATCCCCGTGATGCTGGGTGATGTCGACAAGCAGCAGTCCACCCAGGCCTGGCTCAAGCTGCGGGCCACCAAGTCCGTCCCCACCAAGGCCCCCATCGTCGGCTGGACGGTCGACCCGCGCAGCGTGCTGCGTGCGCCGGCCGGCGTGACCCACGTCGTGCTCGACACCCCCGGCGGCCTGCGCGGTTTCGACCTCGCCCGCGTGGTGATGTTTGCCGACGTGATCCTGATGCCAGTGTGCAACTCGGTCTTCGACCGCGAGTCCGCCGCCGACTGCTATGCCGAGCTGCAGACCCTGCCGCGCGTGGCCAGCGGCCGCTGCCAGGTGGCGGCCGTGGGCATGCGGCTCGACGCGCGCACCAAGGCCGACGAAGTCATCAAGGAATGGGCCGAGAAGCAGAAGTTGCCCTTCATCGGCGTGCTGCGCGAGACGCAGGGCTATGTGCGCTGCGTCGAGCAGGGGCTGACCCTCTTCGACATGCCGCCCGCCAAGGTCGAGACCGACCTCGCGCAGTGGCAACCCATCCTGCGCTGGCTCGACCCGGTGCTGCGCCGCCCGGCCGCGCCCATCGAACCCGTCAAGGCGGCGCCCGCCGTGGCCACGCCCGCACCCAACGGCTCACGGGCGGACAGCCTCAAGCCCGCCCAGGCCTCGTTGCTGGTGTACGGCAAGGCGGCTCCGCCCAAGCCACGCCCCGTGGCCCCCGCAGTACCCAAGCCCGTGCCGAAGAACCCCAGCGTCGCCACGCGCGTGGGCAACCTGCTTCAGTCGCTGGGCGTCGGGCGCTTGCTGCAGCGCTGACGAACGCCCAAACGTCCGCATGCCCGCGTCGTTCGCGCGCGGTCTCAGAGTTCGAGCTTGGTGAACTTCGTTCCGTCGAGGCTGAGATTGGCCATCAGGCCCGCGTTAGTGAGCACGTAGCCGACGATGGGCTGCTGCACGGTCTTGGTCGTAGCCTGCGCATCGGCACCGACGTTCACCAAGGCCACGGAGGCGTCGGCACCAGCTGTCCAGCCCTTGCTCGCTTCGAACTTGGCCAGCGCCTCCTGCGTCATGAACAGCAGGTACACCGCCTTCGACTGCGCGCCGGCCAGCAAGCCGACCGAACCCGCAGCCGTGCTGTAGTAGCCCGTGGTGGAGCCGCCCTTGCGCAGCGCGCCTTCGCCATAGCTGCCACCCACCACGAAGCCGGCGGACACCACCTTCGGGAACACGAGCACGCCGCGGGAACTGGCGACGAGTTCGCGCGAGCCCTTGGCCTGGGCATAGAGGTCACTCAGCGCCCGGTCGACCGAGGCGTTGATGTCCGCGCGCTTGGCCGCGGCGTCGGACGGGGCGGAACTGGTGGTGGAGCAGCCGGCGAAGACGGAAGAGCCGGCAGCGAGCAAGAGGGTGCGACGGTACATGCGGTTCTCCTTCTGGTGGCAGGGCCTGAGTTGGGGAACCCGGAAGCTACTCCCGAACCGCCAAGGCGGCAAGGGCCGAGGGCAGCCTAGACGCTCCCCGATCCTGGCAGCGCCCGGCCCGTCTCCAGCAGGGTCTTGAGGTTGGACAGCACCTTGGGCCAGCCACCCGAGATGCCCGTGAGCATCTTGGCGTCCAGATCCGTGTGGGTCACGGTCACGCGCACGACGCCGGGGCCGTTGGGCTCGATGTCGATGGCCACGCGCGAGTGCCTGGATGCGTCGCTCTCTTCAGACGGGCGCGCCCAGGTGTAGACCAGGCGGTGCGGCGGCGCGCTCTCGACCACCTTGCCGACAATGTCGACGCGCCCGGCCGTGGCCACGCTCTGGTGCTCCCAGCGCGAACCGGGTCTCCAGTCGCTCACGTTGGTGTGGCCACCGCAGTCCTCGTGCGGCGCATACCAGTACTGGCGCATCACCGCCGGGTCGGTGAAGGCCTGCCACACCTTCTCGGGCGTGGTGGCGATGTAGGTCACGTACACGAAGTCAGGCTTTGTCATCGTCGTCACTTCCTTCCAGTTGGGTCTTCAGGTCGTGCAGCGCACCGAGGCGCCCACGTTCGAACTTGGCGATCCAGCGTTCGTAGATCTCGTGCAGCGGCACGGGGTTGAGGTAGTGCAGCTTCTCGCGGCCCTGCCACACCACCGCCACGAGGTTGGCCTCTTCGAGCAGCTGCAGGTGCTGGGTCACGCCCTGGCGCGTCATGTCCATGCGCTCGCACAGGGCCGAGAGCGTCTGGCCGTTGTCGCGGTGCAGTTGGTCGAGCAGGCGCCGGCGAGTGGGGTCGCCGAGCGCCTTGAAGACCTTGTCGAGCTTGGTCGTCAATTCCAGTTGTCGATCTTCACGTCGTGCGGGTGCGGCCGGCCCTGGCCGGTTTCCACCAGCTGCTTGAGGCTCATGAGGAACATCGCCCACTTGGTGCTGCAGTGGTGCGTGAACTCGCTCGCCTCCTGCCAGCCCTGGTGCTTGAACAGCACGACGACGTACTCGCCGTCCTGCTGGAGCTCGTAGCCGATGCGTGTGCCGATCCACTCGGGCGCGGTGCCGCCGTCGACCTGCCACAGCACCTCGCGGTCGGGCTTGTGCGAGAGCACCTTCATCTCGAAGGCACCGAGCTCGACGCCGTCTTGCGTGAAGCGGAACGAGAGCGCCCCGTCGGGGCGGCTGTCGCCGGTGGTCTCGGTCGTCCACCAGCCGGCCACGCCTTCGCGCGTGGCCAGGGCCTTGTAGACCTCGTTGATCGGCGCCTTGATGCCGACCTTGTGCAGGATGTCCACCATGATCTTTCTCCTGAGGAACAGAGCGGTTGAAACGAATGGGCTGCGTGCTGAGTCTCAATACGTGGCTTCATGATATGCAAGTATTTCCTTGCATGTCAAACCCCATGCCCCTTCTCACTGCTGGCCTATGCTCCATCTGCCATGAATGAACTCGAACTCAAGTTCCGCCTCGACGACGCGGCCTCGCTGCGCTGGCAGCAGATGTTCGAGGCCCAGGGCGCGCGCCGCCAGCGCTTGCGCGCACGCTACTTCGACACCGAAGACAGCCGCCTCGCAGCCGCCGGTGTGGCCCTGCGGCTGCGGCTGGAAGGCCGCCGCTGGGTGCAGACCTTGAAGGCCACCGGCGAGAGCACCGTGCACCGCCTGGAGCACGAAGTGGCCGTGCAGGCCGCCCCCGGCGACACCCCGGCACTCGACCTGGCACGCCATGCCGGCACACCCGCCCTGGCACGCCTGCAGCAGGCACTGGGCGATGCCGCGCCGCAGGCCTTGATCGAACGCTTTGCCACCGACGTGTGGCGCGCCTCCCTCGTGATCGAAGGCGCCGACGGCTCGCGCATCGAAGCCGCACTCGACCTCGGCCATGTGCACGCGGGCGGGCGGCAAGCGCCGATCGCCGAGCTGGAGTTGGAGCACCTGGCCGGCCCGCTCGCCACGCTGTTCGACCGCGCGCACGACGCGCTGGGCGCAGGCGGCCTGTGGCTGAGCAGCATCTCCAAGGCGGAACAAGGCGAACGCCTGCGCCGAGGCAGCCCCTCGCCCGCCTTGGAGGCCCAGGCCGTCACCTGGCCCAAGCAGGCAAGCGGCGCCGTGATGCTGCGCGCCCTGCTGCTCAACACCCTGGCCCAGGTGCTGCCCAACCTCAGCGTGACGGCCGAGGGCCAGGCCGATGCCGAGCACATCCACCAGGCCCGCGTGGGCCTGCGCCGCCTGCGCACGCTGTTGCGCGAGCTGGCCACGGCCAGCCCCGGCTTCGACACGCGCTGGGATGCCACGCTGGGCGAGGCCTTCTCGGCCCTGGGCGAACGGCGCGACCACGAGGCAGTGGCCGCCGCGGTGCGCCCTTTGCTCGAAACCGCAGGTGCCCCCAAGACCACGTGGACGCTGCCACCCACCGCCGACACGACCGCCGCCGCACGCGCCCCGGCGCTGCAGCAGGTGCTGCTGCAACTGTTGGCCCTTGCGCATGCGGACGACAGCGCCGTCAGCGCGCTCTCGGCCAAGGCCTTGACTGCCCTGTTCGCCAAACGGCTGAGCCGCCTGCACCGCCAGGTGCGGCGCGATGGGCGTGCGTTCGACTCGCTGCCGCTCGCCCGGCAGCACCGTGTGCGCAGGCGGCTCAAGCGCCTGCGCTATCTGAGCGAGTTCGCGCAGCCGCTGTGGCGCGGCGACAAGGCAGGCGCGTATGCCGAGGCGCTCAAGCCGATGCAGGATGCGCTGGGCCAGCACACCGACTGCGCCGTGGCGGCTGAGCACTTCCGGCATGACGCGCTCACCGACCCGGCTGCGCAGTTTGCCGCCGGCTTCCTGCTGGCGCACCTGGAGACCACCGCACGCAACGCGCACCTAGCCTTGCGCCGCATGCGCAAGCTCAAGCCGTTCTGGGACGACTGAAGGACAACTGAGCATGGGGGTGGCGGAGGGGAATGGGAGTCGAACCCACCCGGCGACGCGTGGCGCCACCCACCGGGTTTGAAGCCCGGCCGTCCCACCGGGGACGCTTCCCCTCCGTGTGTCGCTAACTCATCGGCTGCGTGAACAAGGCGGTGTCGCTGCGCAACTTGTGGGCCTCGCCCACACGGCGCAGCAAGCCGATGCGGTCGAAGTATTCAAGGATCTGGATGGCGCGCTTGCGGCCGAGGCCGGTCGCGTCGCGGAACCGCGCCGCCGTCACCTCGCCCCCGCCGCTCGCGGCGACGTCACGCACCTGCGCGGCCAGTCGCTGCATCGTGGCCGGGTCGTAGTACAGGTCTTTCACCACTTGGTGCAGCTCGCCGCACTGCGCCAAGCGCGCAAGCGTGGTGCGCACCAGCACTTCGCCCTCCTGCGTGTCTCGCGCCAGGTCGCGCACCCAGCCGCCTTCGAAGCCGGCGCCGGTGAGCAGCGGCGCCACCTTCTGCGCGATGCGCTCGTCGGCGGCCGACAGGCGCAGGCCGTGTTCTGGCAGGTGCACGAACGCGCCACGCACGAGCACCGCCCCCTCGGCCTGCAGGCCGGCCAGCAACTCGATCCACAGGGGCAGCGGCAGGCGTGGGGCGGCCAGGCGGCGCAGGCGGGCGCTGTCGGGGCCCAGCAGCTCGGGGTCTCGCGCATGGAAGGCACGCAACGTGGCGAGCGCGGCCTCGCGCACCGCCGCTTGTTGCGAGGGCCCCAGGTGCCAATCGGTGGTGCGCGTGGGCTCGTCGTCTAGCAGCCCTTCGGCCAGCGCCCAGCGGTGGCGCGACAGGCCGTGCGGCGCCGCATCGAGCAGGCCCCACCAACGCTGTGCCCCGGTCGGCAGCGACCAGGCGGCCAGCTCGGCCAGCCGTTGCGGCGTGCGCCGGTAGCGCACGGGTGCGAACGGGTCGAGCACGGTGCCGCCCGCGAGCGTTCGGCTCGCCGAGTTGTCGCGCAACACGATGCGGTCACCCCGCCAGGCCCCCACGGGCGTGCGCAGCACGATCTGCACGAAGGCCTCTTCACCCGGCGGCAGGCTGTCGGCGCCGCTGCTCAGCACGGCCACCGTGCCCATCACGTCGGCGGCACCCAGGTGCACGTGCACCGGCGCGCCCGAGCGCAGCGGCTTGGCCTCGCCATGCCACAAGGTGAGCCGCGCATCGAGCCGGTCGGTCGCCACGGCGCGGCCTGCAGTGACCAGCCACTGGCCGCGAGCCACCTCGTGCCTGTCCACGCCAGCGAGCGCCACGGCACAGCGCTGGCCGGCATGGGCCGTTGCGGCAAGGCGATTCTGCGTGTGCAGGCTGCGCACGCGCGCACGGCGCGGCGTGGCCGAGGGGCACAGTTCCAGTTCGTCACCCACCGCCACCTGGCCCGCATGCACCGTGCCCGTGACCACGGTGCCCACACCGGCCAGCGTGAAGGCGCGGTCAACCGCCAGGCGAAAGGCCTCGCCCGCCGCGCCGCGCGCTGCGGTGTGTCGTGCAGCGTCGAACAGCCGTTCGCGCAAGGCCGCGAGCCCGTCGCCGGTGTGGGCCGACACCGGCAGCACGGGCGCTCCGGCGAGCGGGCTCCGGGCCAGAAGGGCCGTGACCTCGTCCTGCACCTGGGCGAGCCGGCCTGCATCCACGCGGTCGCACTTGGTGATGGCCACCGCACCGCGCACGAGGCCCAGCAGCGAGAGCACGGCCAGGTGCTCGCGCGTCTGCGGCATCACGCCGTCGTCGGCGGCCACCAGCAGCAGCGCGAAGTCGATGCCGGTTGCGCCGGCGAGCATGGTGTGCACCAGGCGCTCGTGGCCGGGCACATCAATGAAGCCGATGCGTTCGACATCAGCCGGCCGCCGGGCCGCCCCAAGGCCGGCGCTCCCCCCCGGGGGGGCGACACCGGAGGTGTCTTGG
>NZ_DASSRA010000365.1:0-15034 GCF_035702065.1 Rhizobacter sp. | reverse complement strand
ACATTGCCGGCCAGGTCGATCAGTTTCTCAGCCAGAACGGGCCGTTCAACAGCAAGGATCTGATTGCCGTGATGGTCGGTTTGCATGACGTGCAAGCCCAGTACAACCGGCTCCAGAACGAACCCGGTGTGAGCCGTGATGTGCTGATCGCCGGTGTGCAGCAGGCCGGCAACGAGCTGGGTGCGCAGGTCGTGCGCCTGACCAACCTGGGCGCGAAGGTGGTGGTGTCCACCATCTACAGCCTGAGTCTGTCGCCATTTGCCACCGGCGAGGAACTGGCCCACCCGGGCGACGGCCGCGCCACGCTCCTGGATCAGCTCACCACGGAGTACAACAAGGCCTTGCGCCTGAAGCTCAACGAGGTGGCTGATGGTGGCCATTCCGTGGGCCTGATCCAGTCCGACGAACTGGTGTTGTCGATGGTGCGCTACCCGCCCAACTACGTGCTCAACAACGTGACGGAGGCGGCTTGCAACGTGGCGTTGCCCGACTGCAACCAGACCACCCTGGTGCCGCTCGCCATCGACAGCTATGGCGCCTATTGGCTGTGGGCCGACGACACGCGCTTGGGTGCTGCTGGCCAGAGCCGTGTGGCGGGTCTGGCCGTGAACCGCGTGCGAACCAACCCGTTCTAGCCCGCACGGCGCTGCCGCGCTTCGATCACGAGCTTCATCACCAGGATGCTCGTTGCCAGCGCCACGGTGATGGCATTGGCGATGGTCACGGGCCAGGATCCCAGCACCAGCCCATAGGCCAGCCACAGCGCCACGCCCAGCGTGAAGGCGCTGTACATGCCCAGCGAGATGCCGCTCACGTCCCGCGTCGTGAAGGTGTGCCAGGCTTGCAGCGCAAACGAGCCGGTGGTGAGCGAGGCGGCGGCGTAGCCCAGCCAGTCGGTGAAGAGGGTGTTCATTCGGTCAGTTCGCAGCAGAAGCAGGTGCCGACGCCGGCAGGGCCTGTGAGGCGGGTGGTTCGCTGGGCGGCGGCGTGGGGGGCGTATCGGGCAGCACGACCGGCACCACCGTCGAGCTGGAGGCGGGCCCGTTCAGTGGCACGGGTTCGAGCGCGGGGGCCATGTCGCCCGCCGTCCACTGGATCAGCGCTTCGAGTGCCGGGCGCGCCGCGTTGGCATTGGGGTGGTTGATGACCGCCACCAGCACGTAGCGCCGTCCGCCGAAACTCAGCACGTAGCCGGCGACGCCCACCACGTCGCGCAGCGAGCCGGTCTTCAGGTGCGCGCGCCCCATGGCGGCGTTGCGCGCGCGGCGCAGCGTGCCGTCGATGCCGGTCACCGGCAGCGAACTCATCAGCTCCGGCATGGCCGGGCCGGCATACGCCGCTTGCAGCAGCCGGGCCAGCAGCTGTGCCGTGATGCGCGTGTCGCGCGAGAGGCCCGAGCCGTTGTCGATCAGCAGGCCGCGGTTGCTCTCGCCCAGGCGGTCGGCCAGCCACTGGCGCACCACCTCGCGCGCTTGTTCGGGGGTGCCGCTGCCGCGCTGCGTGAGGCCCAGCGTGAGGAAGAGCTGCTGCGCCATCACGTTGTTGCTGAACTTGTTGATGTCGCGGATCACCTCCGCCAGCGGTGGCGAGCTCAGCTCGAAGTTCGGCGGATCGGTGGGCGCCACGCCGTCGCGCACCCGCCCGGTGAGCCGGCCGCCCATCTCGCGCCACAGGCCGGCCAGCGCGCGCGCGTTGTAGCTGCGCGGGTCGGCATAGGCCAGCGGCCACTGGCGCTCGGCGCAGTTGGCGCTGTAGCTGCCGGTGAAGTGGATGCGCAGCGGGTCGATGAAGTCGGGCTTGAGCGCACCGCGCCAGTCGTCGCACGGGCCGTTGCTGAGCGGCACGCTGAGGTCGACGCGCACGCCCGCCAGCGGCGGCTCGCTGGAGACGATGGCGATGCCGCGCGACACGTCGGGTGTGAAGGTGAGCAGCACCGACTTGTAGTTCAGCAGCAGCGCGTCGGGCCCGGCGTTCGACGGCCGGTAGGGCTCGTTGTCGAACTCGGCCGGGTTGTGCGGCAAGAGGGGGAAGGCGCTGCGGTCGAGCACGATGTCGCCGCGGATCTCGCGCACCCCCAGCTGCTGCACGCGGCGCAGCGCCAGCCACAGGCGCTCCTGCACGAGCTTGGGGTCGCCGCTGCCCTTGATCACCAGGTTGCCGTCGAGCACGCCATTGAGTGCGGTGCCCTGCAGCCACACCGGCGTGGTCCAGCTCCAGGCCGGGCCGAGCAGGTCGAGTGCCACGGTGGTGGTCACGAGCTTCATCAGCGAGGCCGGGTTGACCAGCACCTGCGGCTGCCAGGCCAGGCGCGGCGTGCTCGCCCCCACCTCCTGGGCCACCACCACCATGGCCTCGCGCGGCACGTTGGCGCGCTGCAGGGCGGCTTCGACCTCGGGCGGCAGGGGGCCGGCCTGGGCGGGTGTCGCCGACACGATCGCACCCAGGGCGAGGGCGTGCACGAGGGCACGTGAAACGCGGAAGAGAGGCATGCGGGAATGATCGCACGCACCCCCGCCCGGTAGACTCTGGCCCATGGCCCAGCTGCTGGCATTCGACACCTCCACCGAAGCGATGAGCATCGCCCTGCACAGTGCGCAGGGCCTGCTGGCGCGCGACTCGGCGGGCGGTGCGCAGGCGTCGGCGCGGCTCATTCCCGAGTTGCTCGCCTTGCTGGCCGAGGCCGGCTGCTCGCTGGCCGAACTCGATGCCATCGCCTTCGGCTGCGGGCCCGGTGCCTTCACCGGCCTGCGCACGGCCTGCTCGGTGGCCCAGGGCCTGGCCTTCGGTGCGGGGAAGCCGGTGGTGCCGGTCGACAGCCTGATGCTGGTGGCGCAGGATGCACGCAACCAGGCCGGGGTGGACGAGCTCTGGGTGGCGATGGACGCGCGCATGGACGAGATCTACGCCGCGGCCTACCGCTGGCAGGGCACGCGCTGGTCGGTGCTGTCGGTGCCGGCGCTGTACGCGGTGGACGCGCTCCATGCGCACTGGCTGGCCGAGTCGCCTGCGGTTGTTGCCGGCTCAGCGCTCGACGCCTTCGGCGACAGGCTGCGCACCGGTCGCGCGCAGCGGATCTCGCAAGCCGGTTCGCGCGCTCGGGCCCTGGCCGAAGTCGCGCAGCAGCTCTGGTCTGCCGGTGTGCGCGTGGACGCAGCCCATGCCCTGCCGGTGTATCTGCGCGACAAGGTGGCGCAGACCACGCAGGAGCGCGAGGCCATCCGCCTTGCCAAGGAGGCTGCGGCATGAGCGCGGTATTGCGCGACGAACGCCTGCTGCTGCCCATGACCACGCAGCAGCTCGATGCCGTGCTCGAGATCGAGCTGCAGGCCTATCCCTTCCCCTGGACGCGCGGCAACTTCATCGACTCGCTGGCTGCCGGCTACCCCGCCCAGGTGCTGTACGGTGCCCAGGGCGAGCTGCTCGGCTACTTCATCGCGATGGAGGGCGTGGACGAGTTGCACCTGCTCAACATCACCGTGGCCCCGGCTGCGCAAGGGCAGGGCCATGCGCGCTTCCTGCTCGACGAGTTGTGCGCGCTCGGCCGCAGCAAGCGTGCTCATCAGATCTGGCTCGAGGTGCGCGAGAGCAATGTCCGTGCGCGTGCCATCTATGAACACTGTGGCTTTGTCCACATCGGCCTGCGCCGTGGCTACTACCCGGCTGCGCGCAGCACGCACGCCAGCGGCCGCGAAGATGCGGTCGTGATGAGCCTGGCCCTCACACCTGGAGCGCCGCATGGGCTGGAGTGAGCGCCAGATCGCCATGCTGGGCGAGATGGGCATCCGCGTCTGGAGTTCTCCCGATGTGGCCGAGCCGCCATCCGCACCTGCCGAGGTGGTACAGGCCAGCGCACCGGTCGCCGCAGCGCCGGCCATGCGCCAGGCGGTGTCGCCCCCACAAGCCCAACCTGGTTCGCGCCCGCTCGGCATCGAGACCATGGGCTGGCCCGCGCTGCGCGAGGCGGTGGCCGGCTGCACCGCCTGCACGCTGTGCAGCAGCCGCCGGCAGACGGTGTTCGGCGTCGGCAACGAGCGTGCCCACTGGATGATCGTCGGCGAAGCGCCCGGCGAGCAGGAAGACCGCGAGGGCGAGCCCTTCGTCGGCAAGTCGGGCCAGTTGCTCGACAACATGCTGCGTGCCGTGGGTCTGACGCGCGGCGAGGCGGCATCCGAGTCGCAGGTCTACATCGCCAACACCCTCAAGTGCCGCCCGCCCGGCAACCGCAACCCCGAGCCGGCCGAGCTGGCGCAATGCGAGCCCTTCCTCATCCGCCAGATCGCGCTGGTGCAGCCGCGCATCATCCTGGCCATGGGCCGATTCGCGGTGCAAAGCCTGCTGCGCAGCACCGAGCCCATCGGTCGCCTGCGTGGCCGCGTGCACCAGTACCAGGGCGTGCCGCTGATCGTCACCTACCACCCGGCCTACCTGCTGCGCAACCCGGAAGACAAGGCTCGCTCCTGGGATGACCTCTGCCTGGCGCGCGAAGTGCTCGCCCAGTCGCAACAAACGCAACAATCGCCAGGCTGAGCTGCCAGCGGGGTACGCAGGGGCACGGCTATCATGGCCGCTCACCTGTGAGCGTGAGCCTTCCGCCTCCATGACCCAGCACCCCCCGCCCCGCGCCAGCGACCTGCCCGATGCAGACACCTTGCCTTGCATGCTGGTGTGGCTGTCGCCCGAAGGGGAACTGCTGCGCAGCAACCGCGCCTTCACCGAGTTCAGCCGCCTCTCGCACACCACCGACGCCGGCCTGGCCCTGCCGGCGGTGCTGAGCGGTGAGTCGGCCGCGGCGCTCACGGCGGCATTGGCCGGCCGCACCGACTTCACGCTCAACCTGCGCATGCCGCGCTCGCGCAGCTCGACCTGGGCCGACGCCTGGCTCGATTGCAGTGCGCGCTGGCTGCCCGAGCAGAACGCCTACCTCTGTGCGCTGAACGACGTGACCGCCACCCGGCTGGCCGAACTCTCGGCCCGGGCCCGCGCCGACCAGTTCCAGCTGCTGGCCGACAACGTTCCGGTGCTGATCTCCTACTTCGAGGCGGGCACCTTCCGCTGCCTGTTCGCCAACAAGCTCTACGCGCACACCTTCGGCTTCGACGAGAACTCGGTGATCGGGCGCACCTTCGCCGAGATCATCGGCAGGGAGGCCGCCGAGGTCATCCAGCCCTACGTCGACTACCTGATGACCGAGCGCAAGGCCACCTCGTACGAGCGTGAGCTGCGCAGCCCCGACGGCAAGCGGCACTGGCTGGAAGTCAACCTCATTCCGCACCTCGGCGCCGATGGCTCGCTGGTTGCGGCCTTCGTGCTCATCACCGACATCACCAAGCACCGCCTGGCGGAGCAGTCGGTGCGCGAGTCGGAAGAGCGCCTGGCCAAGTTCATGCAGGCCAGCGTGGAAGGCATCCTGTTCCACAAGGCCGGCTACCTGACCGACGCCAACGAACCGCTGTGTGAGCTCATCGGCTACTCGCTCGACGAGCTGATCGGCCGCCACGTGTTCGACTTCGTGCCCTCCGACCAAACGGCCAAGGTGGCCGCGGTGATGGAGGCCGGCGAAGAGAGCACCTACGAGAGCGTCATCCTGCACAAGGACGGGCACCGCGTGCCCATCGAGTACATCGTGCGCACCATCGTCCGCCACGGCGAGCGCATGCGCATGAGCATCATCCGCGACATCCGCGACCGCCATGCCGCGCAGGCGCACATCCGGCACATGGCGCACAACGACGCGCTGACGGGGCTGCCCAACCGCCTGAGCCTGATGGAGCACCTGGGCCACATGATCGCCGCCGCGCGCCGCAACGACTCGCAGGTGGCGCTGCTGTTCATCGACCTCGATCACTTCAAGCGCGTCAACGACTCGCTCGGCCACCTGGTGGGCGACACGCTGCTGCAGACGCTCGCGCGCCGCATCACCGAGAGCCTGCGCGCCACCGACATCGTGGCCCGCTTCGGCGGCGACGAGTTCATCGTGCTGCTGCCGCGCACGCTGCAGCGCATGGACGTGGAAGAGGTGGCGCAGAAGCTGCTGGCCGCCATCGAGGTGCCAGTCAACGTCGACGGCCGGTTGATCTCCGTCACGCCTTCGATCGGCATCTCGATGTTCCCGCACGATGGCGAGACCGCCGACGACCTCATCAAGAACGCCGACACCGCCATGTACCTGGCCAAGTCGCGTGGTCGCGCCAACTTCCAGTTCTTCACCTCCGAGATGGCGAGTTCGGCCTACGCCGCGCTGGTGCTCGAGAGCCAGATGGCGCAGGCCCTCGCGCGCGGCGAGTTCGTGCTGCACTTCCAGCCGCAGCTGCGCTCGCGCGATGGCGTGCTGGTCGGTGCCGAGGCGCTGATCCGCTGGAACCACCCCGAGCGCGGGCTGCTGCAGCCCGATGCCTTCATCCCGTTGGCCGAGCAGCAGCGCCTGATGCTGCCCATCGGGCAATGGGTGCTGCGCGAGGCTGCACGTGCTGCACGCGCGCTGCACGCCGCGGGCCTGGTGGGTGTGCCGGTGGCCGTCAACCTCTCGACGGTGCAGTTCCAGACCAGTGGCTTCACTGCCCTCATCGAGCAGCTGCTGGCCGAGGAAGGCGTGTCCGGCGATCTGCTCGAGTTCGAACTCACCGAACGCATGCTCATGGACGACCTGCCCGAGGTGAAGCGCAAGCTGCGCGAGCTCAAGGACCTGGGCATCCGCATCTCGGTCGACGACTTCGGCACCGGCTACTCTTCGCTGGCGCACCTCAAGGAGCTGCCCATCGACAAGATGAAGATCGACCGTTCCTTCGTGCTCGGCCTGCCGGGAGAGAGCGATTCGGCGGCGATCGCCCGCGCCATCGTGCAAATGGCGCGCGGCCTGGGGCTGTCGGTGATTGCCGAGGGCGTCGAGACCGAGGCCCAGCGCGGCTTCCTCACGCGGCTCGATTGCGACGAGCTGCAGGGCCTCTTGATCAGCCCGCCGCTGCCGCTGGCCGAGTTCCAGGCCTGGGCATCGACGAAGCGCTGAACTCGGCGCGGCGCGTCACTTCTTCTTCTGCGGCCGCTGCCAGCCGGCGATCGTCACCTGCTTGCCGCGCGCCACGGCCAGGTCGCCGGCCGCCACGTTCTTGGTGACGGTGGAGCCGCCGCCGATGGTGGCCCCGTCGCCCAGCGTGACCGGCGCGACCAGCACACAGTTGCTGCCCACGTGCACGTCGTTGCCGATCACCGTGCGGTGCTTGTTGGCACCGTCGTAGTTGGCGGTGATGCTGCCGGCGCCGTAGTTCACGCGCTCGCCCACGGTCGCGTCGCCCAGGTAGGCGAGGTGGTTGGCCTTGGCGCCATCGGCCAGCGTGGAGTTCTTCACTTCGACGAAGTTGCCGATGTGCACTTCGGCACCCAGCACCGCACCGGGACGCAGGCGAGCGAAGGGACCGATCAGCGAGCCGGCCCCGACCGTCACGCCTTCCTTGCCGCCGTCGATGTGCGTCATCGGGTGGATCACCACGCCATCGGCGATGCGCGCATTGCGGATCACGCAGTGCGCGCCGATGCGCACCTCGTTGCCGAGAGTGACCTGGCCTTCGAAGATGCAGCCGATGTCGATCTCGACGTCGCTGCCGCACTGCAACTCGCCGCGCACGTCGAAGCGCGCCGGGTCGGCCAGGCGCACGCCGGCTTCCATGTGGGCCTCGGCCAGTCGCCGCTGGTAGCGCCGCTCCAGGTCGGCCAGCTGCAGCGGGCTGTTGACGCCCAGCACCTCGGTCTCGCTCTTTGGTTGCGCGGCCACCACCGGCGTGCCTTCGGCCACCGCCATCGCGACCACGTCGGTCAGGTAGTACTCGCCCTGGGCGTTGTCGTTCTTGAGCTTCGCCAGCCAGCGCTTCAGCGCGGCGGTGGGCACGGCCATCATGCCGGTGTAGACCTCGCGGATCGCGCGTTGCGCGGGCGAGGCGTCCTTGTGCTCGACGATGGCCTGCACCGCCTCACCCTGGCGCACGATGCGCCCGTAGCCGCTCGGGTCGGCCAGTTCGATGGTCAGCAGCGCGAGCTTCGTGCCGCCGCAGGCCTCGACGAGGGCGCGGGCGGTGTCGGCGCCGATCAGCGGCACGTCGCCGTTCAGGATCAGCGTGGTGCCTTCGGCATGCAGCGCGGGCACGGCCTGCTGCACCGCGTGGCCGGTGCCGAGCTGCGGCATCTGGCGCACGAACTGCAGGTGCGGCGCCTTCACGGCGGCTTCGACCTGCTCTGCGCCGTGGCCGGTGATGGTGATGATGCGCTCGGCCCCGAGCGAGGTGGCGGTCTGCAGCACATGCTGCAATAAACTGCGCCCGGCCAGCGTATGCAGAACCTTGGGCAGGCTGGATTTCATGCGGGTGCCCTTGCCCGCGGCCATGATCACGATGTCGAGCGCCATGCAACGTCCTTTTTGGAAGTCACTGATTATCGGTGGGCTGCTCGCCATGGCCACCCTGCTTTGCGGGTGTGGGGCGGTGCGCTTTGCCTATGGACAAGGGCCCGAACTGGGTTACTGGTGGCTCGACGGCTACGCCGACTTCAACGAGTTGCAGACACCCAAGGCGCGCGAGGCGCTCGATGGCTGGTTCCGCTGGCACCGCGCCACCCAGTTGCCCGACTACGCGCAGTTCCTGGTGCGCCTGCAGGTGCAGGCGACCGAGCCCATCACGCCGGCGCAGGTGTGCCGCTGGTACGACGAGGCCTGGAGCCGCATCGATCCCATGCTCGACCGAGCGTTGCCCGCGGCGGTGGAGACGGTGCAAAGCCTCACGCTGCAGCAGATCGCGCACATCGAGCGCAAGTACGCCAAGGTCAACGCCGAGTTTCGCAACGACTACCTGCAAGCCGACCCGCAGGAGCGGCGCGACAAGTCGCTGGAGCGGGCCGTTGACCGGGCCGAGACCTTCTACGGCCGCCTCGACGATGCGCAGGTCGAGATGCTCAGGCGCAGCATCGCTGCGTCGCCCTTCGACCCCCAGCTCTGGCTGGAGGAGCGCATGCTGCGCCAGCAGGACGCGCTGCGCACGCTGCGCCGCCTCGTCACCGAGCGCGCCCCGGCCGACCAGACCCTGGCGGCCCTGCGCATGCTGGTGCAGCACGTGCAGCGCTCCCCGCGCGAGGTCTACCTCAACTACCAGGCGCGCCTGATGCAATACAACTGCAACGTCACGGCGCAGCTGCACAACAGCACCAGCCGCGAGCAGCGGCTCGCCGCGGTGAAGAAGCTCAAATCGTGGGAAGACGACGCGCGCGCGCTGGCCGCCGACGCAGCGAAGTAGAGACCGAGAAAGCGCCGGGCCGCCCCAAGCTTTCTCGCTCCCCTCGGGGGGCGGACGCCGCAGGCGGCCTTGGGGCCGTCATTCAGGTAGTTGGATGCTGATGCGGCGTGGGTTGGCGCCGCTGGACGGGAAGTCCTTCATCGCCGCCATGAACATCGCGGCCATCAGGCGGTCGCTGCCGGAGTTCAGGCCATCGCTGGCCGCGCGGGCCTCATAGAGCGGCTGGTTGCTCTGGCGGTCGCGCAGCAGCACCGCCACCTCGCGGTCGTAGCGTGGGCTGTCGTACATCATCGGGTAGGCCGGCCCCCAGGACCACGGCCCCCAGAACCCCGGCCCCCAGTAGGGCCGCGCCACGCGTGGGTAGGGGTAGTAGAAGCCCCCGCGCCACCACAGCGGGTCGTAGTAATAGGGGTAGGGGTCGGTGCGCGAGATGCGCAAGCCCAGCAGCACCGTGACGTCGGCCTGCTTGGGGTCACCCGCCTCCTGGAAACCGGCCGAATAGAGGGCGGTGCGGGCGATCGACTCCAGCTGCTCCTGTTCCTGCGGGCGCACCTGCTGGGAGGGCAGCCGCTCGAAGGCGAAGGTGCCCGGCTTGCGGCCTTCGGGCCACTGGCTGAAGGTCGAGACCTCGCTGTCGACGGTGTTGAGTGCCGCGCAACCGGACAGGGTTGCCGCCAAGCCCAGCACCACCGCAGACAGCCAGCGCATCGTTCGAACTCCTAGCCTTTCTTCAGCGCTGCAGCTTGATCACCGCAGCATCCGCCGTGGCCGCCGGTGGGGCGCAGCCTTCATCGTCATCGAAGGCGATGTCGCCGCCCGCCTCGGGCACGCCGGTGGTTTTGAGCGTGGTGAAGGGGTAGAGGTTCCGGTCCATCATGTGCGAGGGCACGATGTTGCCCATGGCCGTGAACAGGTTGTCGATGCGGCCGGGGAAGCGCTTGTCCCAGTCGCGCAGCATGGCCTTGATCTGCACGCGTTGCAGGTTGTCCTGGCTGCCGCACAGCGTGCAAGGGATGATGGGGAACGCGCGGTGCTCGGCCCAGCGTTCGAGGTCGGTCTCGGCCACGTAGGCCAGCGGGCGGATCACGATGTTCTTGCCGTCGTCGCTCACCAGCTTGGGCGGCATGCCTTTCATGCGTGAGCCGAAGAACATGTTCATGAAGAGCGTCTGGATCATGTCGTCGCGGTGGTGGCCGAGCGCGACCTTGGTGCAGCCCAGTTCACCCGCCACGCGGTAGAGGATGCCGCGGCGCAGCCGCGAGCACAGGCTGCACATGGTCTTGCCCTCGGGGATGAGGCGCTTGACGATGGAGTAGGTGTCCTGGTTCTCGATGTGGAAGGGCACGCCGCGTGCCTTCAGGTACTCGGGCAGCACGTGGTCGGGGAAGCCGGGCTGCTTCTGGTCGAGGTTGACGGCGACCAGCTCGAAGCGGATGGGCGCGCGCTGCTGCAGGTTGAGCAGGATGTCGAGCAGCGCGTAGCTGTCTTTCCCGCCCGAGACGCAGACCATCACCTTGTCGCCGTCTTCGATCATGTTGAAGTCGGCAATCGCCTGGCCCACCTGGCGGTGCAGCCGCTTGCTCAGCTTGTTGATCTCGAAGGCCGCTTTCGCTTCGGTCTTGTTTGCTTCGTCTTTTTCCAGTACCGCACTCATCACAGTTCCTTGATTCCAAACACTTCACAGCCGACCGCGTCGCAGTCGGGGTACACATCGGGCTTCTCGGTCGAGACCCGCGCGGCCTTCACCCTTGGGTGGGCCAGCATCAGCGCCAGCACGTCGTCGCACAACGTCTCCTGCAGGTGCACGTGGCCCTGCTTGATGCGCACGCCGATGCTGCGGCGCATGAAGTCGTAGTCGACCACTTCGTCTAGCTCGTCGTTCTTGGGCGTGGACACCGCCAGCGGGATGTACAGGTCGACGTTGATCAGCACGCGTTGCTCGCCGCGCTTCTCGAAGTCGTGCACGCCGATGTTGATCCACACCTCGTAGTTGCGCAAGAAGAGACGGCGGCAGTCGCGCAGGTCCTGGTGTCCGAGCAGGCTTTGCATGTCAGGCTTTCTTGTCGGGGTTGGCGATGAACATCACATCGCGGTTCTGAGCCTGCAGATGCTGCCCGCCATCCACCAGCAGCGTGCTGCCGGTGATCGCCGGTGATTCGATCAGGAAGCGCACCGCATGGGCCACATCGGCCGGCGTGGACGAGCGCTGCAGGGGCGTGAGCTGGTGGGCTTGCTCGAACTCGGCGCCGCTCATCGCCCCCGACACCAGCGTCACGCCCGGCGCCACGCCGCACACCCGCAGCGTCGGCGCCAGCGCCTGCGCCAGCATCACCGTGGCGGCCTGCAGCGCGGCCTTGGAGAGCGTGTACGAGAAGTAGTCGGGGTTGAGGTTGTAGAGCTTCTGGTCGAGCAGGTTGACGACGCAGCCTTGCCGCTCGGTGCCCGCGAGGTGCGCATGCAGGGCCTGTGCGAGCAGCACCGCCGGGGCGGTGTTGGCGCGCCAGTGTGTCTCCATTGCCGCCACGCTGAAGCGCTGTGCATCGTCGTACTCGAAGGTAGAGGCGCTGTTGACCACCGCATCGAGCCGGCCGAAGCGCGCCAGCACGGCGGGCACCAGAGCGCGGCAGGCGGCTTCGTCTGACAGGTCGGCCGCGAAGCTCGCCGCCTGGGCGCCGCCCGTGCGGGCCAGCGCCACGGTGGCTTCGGCCTCGTCGCGCGACTGGCGATAGTGCACGGCCACATCGAAGCCATGCGCGGCCAGGTCGAGCGCAATCACACGGCCCAGGCGGCGGGCCGCGCCGGTGACAAGGGCGACAGGGCGCGCTGACATGCTTCCTACAATGCGCAGATGGTTTCCAACGAGTCCGCCAGTGTATCGGGCGCCCTGTCCAGCCTGGTCCGGCGGGCCATCGCCCGCCAGGGCGGCTGGATGCCCTTCGACCGCTTCATGGCCCTGGCCTTGTACGCGCCCGGCCTGGGCTACTACGCCAACGACAGCCGCAAGTTCGGCCTGATGCCGGGCTCGGGCAGCGACTTCGTCACCGCGCCGGAACTCTCTCCCTTGTTCGGCCGCGCCCTCGCACGGCAGGTCGCTCAGGCCTTGCAGGCCTGCGGCAGCGGCGAGGTGTGGGAGTTCGGCGCCGGCTCCGGCGCACTGGCCGAGCAGCTGCTGGAGGCGCTCGGCCCGACCGTCACCCGCTACACCATCGTCGACCTCTCCGGCAGTCTGCGCGAGCGGCAGCGCGAGCGCCTGGCACGTTTCGGCGCCACGGTGCAGTGGGCCGACAGCCTGCCCGAGCAGTTCGGCGGCGTGGTGGTGGGCAACGAGGTGCTCGACGCCATGCCGGTGCAGTTGCTGTACTTCGACGGCTCGCAGTGGTTCGAGCGCGGTGTGGTTGCACCGGGGGCGAGCTTCGCCTGGGAAGACCGGCCCACGGCGCTGCGCCCGCCCTTCGAAGGCCCCTTCGTGCCGGGCACCGTCACCGAGATCCACCACCAGGCCGAGGCCTTCATCGCCACGCTGGCCGACCGCCTGCAGCGCGGCGCAGCCTTCTTCATTGACTACGGCTTCCCCGAGGCCGAGTACTACCACCCGCAGCGCAGCGGCGGCACACTGATGTGCCACCGCGCGCACCTGGCCGACACCGACCCGCTGGTGGATCTGGGGCTCAAGGACATCACCGCCCACGTCAACTTCACCGGCATTGCGCTGGCCGCGCAGAACGCCGGCCTGGAGGTGCTGGGCTACACCTCGCAGGCGCGCTTCCTGCTGAACTGCGGGCTGATGGAGCTGCTGCAGGGCGCCGACCTGCCCACCGTGGCCCATGCGCAGAAGCTCCTCAACGAGCACGAGATGGGTGAACTCTTCAAGGTGATCGGCCTGGCCCGCGGTTGCGGCGAAGCCTTCGCGGCCCAGGTGCTGGGCTTCGCCGAAGGCGACCGGACGCACCGGCTGTGAACGCAGGAGTCACGCCATGGGCCTGAGATGGTTGCTGGTCATCTTCATTGCGCTGCTGCTGTTCAGCTTTCTGCACAAGTGGCTGGAGAAGATCGGCCTGGGCCGCCTGCCGGGCGACCTGCGCTTCAAGCTGTTCGGCCGCGAGTTCTTCATCCCCTTTGCCAGCAGCGTGCTGCTGAGCCTGGTGGCGATGGGCATATCCAAGCTGCTGTGACAGCGGGGAGGGAAGAGATGGCCCGCCGCGCCGCGGGCCATGGCTCCTTCGGGCGATGTTGGACCGGGCCGGGCTGAAGACACTGCTCTCCATCGCTGGTATTGGAGAGATTCCCATGAAGAAACCCCTGTTCGTGGCCGCCTTGGCGGCCTTGCTCGGTTGGGTGGTCGAAGCCCCCGCCGCACCCGCCACCGCCCCGCAGCCCATCTCGGTGGGCGCCCTGTTCAACCGCATTCCGGAGCTGCCGGCCACCGCCGAAGAGGCGGCCACCTGGGTCGACAAGACCGGCCGGCTGGTCCACCCCGGCCTGCTGGCGCTGAATGCCGACATCCAAGCCCACCAGCGCTTCATCGAGCAAATCCAGCGCGAGCTGGGCGAGCGGCACATGGCCCAGTCCAACGTCGTGATGGAGAACATGAACAAGGGCATGGCCGACATCGGCATCGACATGGCGCGCATGCAGAGCGACCCGGCCTACGCCCAGCAGGTGCAGGAGCGCATGAAGAAGATGTCGCCTCAGGAGCTGATGGCGATGTCGCAGAAGATGAACCAGCCGCTCAACCAAGACAAGCGTTACCAGAACCAGGCCAAGGCCATGGCAGAAGACCCGCCTGCCGTGCGCGCCGCCGCCGAGACGGGCGAGGCCTACGTCCAGGCGCAGCTAACGCGCATGAACGCCCAGCAGGCCCTCTGGCGCGACACCGAGGCCGCCGTGGCCAAAGTGCTGAAGACGCCGCTGAAGGCCGCTGCGCCCAAGCCCGCGATGGAGTGGGACAACATCGGCTGCGACGCCGGCTGCCGCGCCGCGTGGGACACCTACGCGAGCCAGATGCTGCCGTTGATGGTGGCGCGCGACACCGAGGTGCTGCGCATCCGCCGCGCCGCCGTGCAACGCCAGCGCGCCTCGGTCGCCGACGGCATCAAGACCGCCGACCAGCACCTGCTGGCCACGCAGTACGGGGCGCTGTCGCAAAGCCAGGTCAACCAGGGCCGCCTGGTGAGCTACGACGGTGCGGCCCTGGGCGAACTGCAGTCGCTGATCAACCACATCACCGACAGCGCGCGCAGCGCGGCCGTCGTGGTGCACTGTGGCAAGCAGATCGTGCTGGTGCCGGGCGCGGTGTGCCGCTGAAGCGTCAGGCCTTGGCCAGCAGGGAGTGGCCGACGACCTCGTGTACGAACTCGCCGAAGGTCGGCGGGTGCAGGGCCGTCTCCTGGCCGCACTCTGTCGATCTCAAGCCTCGCCGTTCGTCGTGCAAGACGGTGCCCTGGTGCGCCGACACCTTCCCGCCACTTCGAAAGGAAACGCCATGAACTATGTCGATGGATTCGTCGTCCCGGTCGTCACCCAGCAACGCGAGAGCTACCAACGGCTGGCCACTGCGGCGGCCGCCGTGTTCAAGGAGCAGGGTGCGCTGCGCGTGGTCGAGTGCTGGGGCGACGACGTGCCCGAGGGCAAGCTCACCTCCTTTCCGCTGGCCGTGCAGCGCAAGCCCGAGGAGACGGTGGTCTTCTCGTGGATCGTCTGGCCTTCCAAGGCGGTGCGCGATGTGGGCATGGCCAAGGCCATGGACGACCCCCGCCTGAAAG
>NZ_DASSRA010000364.1:0-9626 GCF_035702065.1 Rhizobacter sp. | reverse complement strand
CCCGAGGTGAACAGCAGGTAGGCGATGCCGTTCGGGTCGACATCGGGCGGCACCCAGGCGCCGGCGTCGACCAGGTCGCGCGCGCCCAGGAAGCGGTGCTGCGGCCACTGCGCAGCGAGATCGCTCACGTCGTCGTGGTCGGGCAGCAAGAGCAGCAGCGCGCCTTCCACTCCCTTCAGCACCTCGCCAAGCTGCGCCGCCCCGTGTGCGTCGACGATGAGGCTGCGGCACTCCGAGCGCACCAGCATCGCGTGCGTGCGGTCGGTGGGGAAGCCGGGGTTGAGCGGCACGTAGCCGTGACCACGGAACAACCCGCCCAGCACACCGGCGTAGGCGGTGATGGAACGGTGCGCGAACACCGCCGTCAGCAGCGGCTCGCCGGCGGGTGCATGGGCCCGCAGCGTCTGCGCCAGTGCGGCCGCCCGGGCACGCAACTGGGCATAGCTGAGCACCACCGAATCCAGCTGCAAGGCGGGCCGGTCGGCATGCTGCTGCGCGGAGCGCAGGAAGCCGGTGCTCAGGCTACGCCGCATCGCTCAGGCCACCTGGGTGAAGAACGCCGTGTACAGCGTGTTGATGCTGGTGAAGACCTCAGGCTCGATGTCGTCGGTGTCGACGTCTTCGCCGCGCAGGCTTTCGATGAACAGCACGAACTCGACGATGTCGAGCGACGAGAGGATGCCTTCTTCGAGGATCTTCGTGTCGTCGTTGAACGAGGCGGCCTTGGCGGGGGCCTTGGTGTGCTTGACGATCCAGCTGCGCAGCTTGGCGCGGACTTCGCTCTCTTGCATGTTTGTCCTGTCACCTCGTCAGAGCGAGGGCTCCTCGGCCAGCAGGCCCGTCTTGATGAAGTAGTTGACGACCTTGGCCGAAGCCTTCCGGCGCGCCTCGGCACACACGGGGTGCGACATGGCGAGTTGGCGCAGGTCGTACGCATCGGCCAGACCGGCGTCGCGGTACATGGTCGGGTTGTAGTAGTCACCCCAGGAGGCGCGCAGGTAGGCCACCAGCCATTCGCGAAAGCCCGCCAGCGTCTCGGGCGACCAGTCGGGCGAGTAGCGCGCGAAGAGCTCGGCCAGTTGCACACGCCCGAAGGCCAGGTGGCGCGCTTCGTCGATGTGGTGCACCTTGTTGATCTCGCGCACCAGTGCGTCGACGCGCTCGTCCTTCTCGATGGTCACGTTGAAGTAGTCGCCGAGCTCCTCGACCACCATCACCTTGCAGTAGAAGGCCACCTCTTCCTCGCCCTTGGCGTAGGTCTTGGCCAGTGTGATCTTCTTTTCGGGATACACCTTGCCGATGTAGCGGTTGCAGAACTCGCCGAACATCACCATGTGCTTGTTCTCTTCGTCGACGAAGTGGTGCAGGTACTCGTTGACGGAGGTGCTGTTGCCCTTGGCGTAGAGGCGGTCGACCAGGCCGGCCACCAGCGGGCGCTCGCCCTGAAGCACCAGGCTGAAGAAGTTGCCCAGTTCGTACAGGCTGAGCTTCTTCTGCTGCTCTTCGGTCAGCGCCTCATAGGCCGGCGTGCCGTAGATCGAGATCAGCTCGGGCGGCATGTACCAGACGTTCTGTTCCAGTGCCTCGGGCCAGTTGAAGGTGTTGTAGACGTCCCAGAGCTTCTTGCGCGAGGCCTTGGTCAGGCGCGTGGCGAGTTCGGATGCGGTTTCCATGGACTATTTCCTGCAGGGGAATGACGCTTTTGGAGGAGCGGAAGTATCGACATGAAGTCAAGCCCTTTGCAATCCCGCAAACCGGCGAATCACAGCGCCATGGGGCCGTGACCGTCCATATTTGTCAGATGAAGGCCTTGTGACACCTGGTCGAAAGGTTGCAGCGCTTCCTGCAGTGCGGGCGAAGCGGCGAAGAGCCGCTTGTCGGGCAGCACGGCATAGCCATTCTGGGCAAAGCCACGGGCCCAGCCGGGGTGGGACTGGTTCGAGACCACGATGTCGACGCCGCGCCGGGCGAGCACCTGCGTGGCGGCGGCGACCACCTCCCCCGCGTTCGCGGGGTCGGCCAGGCAATCGACGATGGAGCCCACGCGCAGGTCCCCGAAGCGGTGCTCGCCTTTCATCTGGGTGTCCATCACCAGCGCCCAGCCGATGGCCTGCCCGGCACGGTCGATGCGCAGGCGCGTCACCGGCGGCCAGGCCCCTTCGGGCGCCAGGGCATTCATCGAGGCAGCATCGCGCACGGCGATGGCACGGTAGCTGCCCTTGCAGCGCTCCCACAGTTCGTCGGCCCAGGGGCCGAAGCGCGGTACCTCGGTGGCGGTGGCGCTGAAGCGGCCGGGGTTCCTGAGCTTTGTCAGCGCGTGCATGGCACGCAGGCCCAGCCAGCCCAGGCCGGTGTAGGCCAGCGCATCGAGGACGACGCGGCGCGCGGACGTCTTGCGCAGTTGCGCATTCAGGCGCAGGAAACGCCCGGGCTTGGCGATCCACAGGCAGAACGGCGTGGGATGCAGCAGCCAGTTCATCTTGCGCAGCATCTGCACCACCGGCTGGTCGTCGCCGCCATGGCCCCAGCTGTAGAGCAGCGGGCGCTTCTTCAGCATGTCGCGGATCATGCGCAGGCCGAGCGTGCCGTGGCGCACGTCGATGGCGCCTTCGGAGAACGGGCCCTGCCAGTCGGTGACGACTTTCAGCTCGCCGTTGATGAGCCAGTCCTGCGGCTTGAGGGCGAAGGCCCCGCGCACGGCCTCATCGTCCTCGACCGCGAGGTAGTACTCGCGCCAGACGTTCTGGCCGTCGCGCGGGGGGATCCATTCGGGCTCGGGGTCGGGGTAGAAGCTCCATTGCGAGCCGCCGGCTTTCATGCGCTGGTTGAATGCCAGCACCGCCTCGCGCCGCTCAGCGCTGTGCGGGACGATCTGTATGGCCATGGTGTGCAGATGATGCCGCCGTGCTGGTAGGCAGGCCGCCGTGGAACAGCGCCGAGTTGCGCAGGATGTCGCGGAAGTAGTGCGGAGGATGGGTCGCAGGCTTGTCACGCTGGAACAGGCCACGCAGCTTCAAGGTGCTGAAGGCCAAGGCCCAGACCAGATCGGTCATTGCGGCATAGAAGCGGCCGTGGTTCTTGACCCAGTAGCGGCGGCGCGACTCGAACCAGTACTGCGGGCGCCTGTTGACCGTCTCTTTGTCGCCCGTCACGCCGGTGCTCTGGCCGGCGATGTGCACCACGCAGCTCTGCGGCACGTACCACGTGAGCCAGCCAGCGCGGCGCGCAGTGAGGCAGAAGTCGGTCTCCTCGAAGTAGAGGAAGTAGCCCTCGTCCATCAGGCCCACGCTGTCGAACACCTCGCGGCGCACCAGCATGCTGGCGCCGGGCAACCAGTCGACCTGCTCGTCGGTGTCGCCCATGCGGCGCAGCACGATGTGCTTCTTGAGCAGGCGGCCGACGAAGCCCAGGCGCAATCCACTGGCGAATTCGCTCAGGATCGACGGGAAGCGGAAGGCATAGGGCCAGGGCTGGCCGTCGCTGCCGATCATGCGGCTGCCGGCAATGCCCACGCGCGGGTGGCTTTCAAGGAAGTCAACCAAGGCCGTCAGCCCACCTGGGCGCACCTGGGTGTCGGGGTTGAGGATCCAGTAGTAGGCCGGTGGGTTGGTAGACGCCAAGGCCGGCCGCACCGCGGTGTTGTTGCCGTAGGAAAAGCCACCGTTCACCGGCGCGCGCACGAGCTCGGCCCAGCCCGACCAGCCCTCGGCGGCGATGGCCGCAGCGATCACGTCGGCCGAGCCATCACCCGAGCAGTTGTCGACCACGGTCACATGGGTGCCCGGGATGGCGGCCACCTCGGGCGCCAGCGAGCGCAGGCACTCCACCACCAGCTTGCCGGTGCGGTAGTTGACGATGGCGACGAGCACCGGCGGGCGCACCGGCGCCGTCGTGGCGGAAGGCACAGACATCGGGCCTCAGTCCACCGTCACCGGGCTGCGCTTCTCGCTGGCCGGCGCGGGCGCCGGAACCGCAGCCGGTGCAGCGGCAGTGGGGACCTGGGCCTTGGAGAGTGCGCTGTCGATGCGCTGCTGGATAGCAGCCGACAGCACCCGCACGTGGGGCTCCTGCAAGGCGCTCGAATGGCCGCCCGGGATCTCGACCAGCTCGACCTCGCCCTTCACGCGCGGCCCCCAGCCCATCAGGCGGTCAGAGTACTTCTCGGTGAAGGGAATGTCGCCCAGGCTGCCATCGCCCTGGCTGGCGCGGAAGAGCACCACGTCGCCGCTGTCGAACTGACCTTGCGGCACGTGCTCGCGGTGGGCAATTTCGTACAGACGCAGGTAGCTCAGCGCCGCCGATTCGGCGGCTGATGGGGTGGACGAGGCGGCACTGCCCTCGCCCTGCTCCCGCATCGACTTCAGCCTCTTCGCGTTCTGCTTCTTCTCGAGGCGGGATTCGATCTCCCACTTGATCAGGTTGAGCACCTTGCGCGCCATCACCGGCACGGCATGGCCCAGGCGCTGCAGCGTGGAGGCCGACGGGTCGTCCGACAAGGCCGACATGAAGCGGTTGAACCGCCCCCGCGCCGCGAGGAACGGGCGCTCCGCCGCATGCACGTCGGCCGCATCGATGATGCCCACGAACAGCGTCTTCTCGCCCTGGTCCTCGAGCTGGCGCGCCATCTCGAACGAGATCACGCCGCCCGCGCACAGGCCGGCCAGCAGGTAGGGGCCATGCGGCTGCACGCTGCGCATCTTCTCGATGTGCGCCGCCGCCATGTCGGTGATGCGGGTGTTGACGAAGCTGCCATCGGGGCGCATCTCGGGCTGCAGGCCGTAGACCGCATGCCCCGGTGCGAGCTGCAGCGCCAGCGTGCGGTACAGCAGCGTCTCGCCGTTGCCGTCGTGCACCATGAACACCGGCAACTTGTCGCCGCCCGGGCGGATGGGGATCAGCGTGCCGCTGCGTGGCACGGCAGCGGCCGGCGTGGCTGCGCCATCCGCAGCCTCCGAAGCAGCGTCTGCCGAGCCGGGTGGTTCGATCAGTGCAGCCAGCGTCTCGACCGTGGGCGCTTCCAGCAGCGCGGTGAGCGGCAGGGCCTTGCCGGTCTTCTTCTTCAGCTTGTTGATCACCTGCACGGCCAGCAGCGAGTGGCCGCCGAGGTCGAAGAAGTTGGCTGTGGCGCTCACGCGCTCGGCACCCAGCATGTCGCTCCACATCTGGGCGATCAGCTTCTCGGTGGCGGTGCTCGGCGCCTTCCAGTCGGCACCGGCCGGCGCGGCGGCGGCGTCATGGCCCTCGGCCGCAGCCTGGGCTGGCGCGCGCACCTGGGCCATCAGCGCGATCAGGTCTTGCGGCGACACCGCCACCTGCGGGCCGGCGCCCCAGGCCAGCACGCGCTCCAGCACCTCGGCACCTTCGTCGGACAGGATGCCGTCGCGCATGCCGACCGACAGGATGTTGTTTGCGATGGCCCGCGGCTTGGCTGGCGCCGCGGCGGCACGCGCTGGTGCGGCTGCTTCGCTGCGTGCCAGCAAGGCCTTGTCGCGCACGCGAATCATGGTGAAGTCGGTGATGTCGACCACCACGCGGCCCTGGTCGTCGGTGATGGTCACGTCGTAGCAGGCCAGGTCGTCGCCACCGTTCTCGTCGGCGTGGTAGCGCACGTGGCTGTGCAGCTTGGCGGTGAGCGGGCCGAAGATGCGCAGCGTGCCGTACGAAGCCGGTACGAAGAAGTCGCGCGACTCGTCGTAATCGGGCACCAGGGCCTGGGCGCCGCCGGTGGCCATGTCCATCAACGCAGGGTGCAACTGGATCTGCGCGAGGTCGCCGGCATACGCCGCGGACAGCTCGAGGGTCAGCAACGCTTCGCCTTGGCCGTAGTCGATGCGACGGATGTTGCTCCAGCGCGGGCCGAACAGCAGGTGGGCCTGCTTCTCGTCGCCCTGGAACACCTTGGCGCGCAGCGTGCAACGCGCGGCGATCTGCGCCACCGGCTCGGTGACCGGGGCCTGCGCGTCCACGTACGAGACGCTGCCGCGGACGTTCTCCGTCCAGGGCTGGTCGCTGCTGGTCACATCGGCGCTGCGGCTCACCACGCTGAAATGGTTGTTGACGGCTCCGTGCGAACGGATGTGGATGCGCAGGTCCTTCTCTTCGTCGTCGCGCACGGCGAACGGCGCGAGGAAGGTGACGTTGTGCAACTCCACCGCCTGCGGCTGCGGGCGCTGCACGAAGGCCGCGCGAACCAGCTCCAGGTAGCCGGTACCGGGGATCAGCGCATTGCCGCCGAGCACGCGGTGCTCATCCAGCAGCCAGTGCTGCTTGGCGCTGAAACGCGTGCTGTAGACGCGCTCGCCAGGGCCGTCGAGCAAGCAGCGCTGCACCAGCGGGTGCTTCACTTCGGTGCCTTCGGCATCGGCCAGGGCATCGGCGGACAGACCCAGCTGGTGGGCCAGCTCGGCGGCCATGCCCACCTCTTGCCACTGGCTCCAGTTGACTGCCACGGTGAAGGTCGCGTCGCGCGTGAAGCGCTCCTGTGCGTAGGCGTCGAGGAAGGCGTTGGCCGCAGCGTAGTCGATCTGCCCGGCCAGTCCGGCAAACGAGCTGATGGACGAGAACAGCACCACGAAGTCGAGCGGCGCACCCGCCAGCGCGGCTTCGAGCACCAGCGTGCCCTGCAGCTTGGGGGCGAGCACCGAGGCCGCGGTGGTGGCTTCCTTGAGCTGGATCACACCGTCGTTCAGCACGCCGGCCGTGTGCAGCACGCCATGCACGTCGCCGAAGCGGGCCTTGGCCTGCTTCACGGCGGCCTTCATCTGCGCCAGGTCGGTCACGTCGGCCGCGACGACCAGCACCTCGGCGCCCAGTGCCTCGAGCGCCATCACTTGGCGGATGCGCCGCACCAGGCCGGCATCGACATCGGGCTGCGCCAAATGGCGCGGCCAGTCGGTGCGCTCCGGCAGGCCCTTGCGGCTGACCAGCACCAGCTTGGCCTTGACCGTGCCCGCCAGGTGCTCGGCCAGGGCCAGGCCCACGCCGCCCAGGCCACCGGTGATCAGGTAGACACCCTGCTGGCGCAGGCGCTTGGCCACGCCGTCGAGGTGCGGCATCTGCGCAGGCTCGTAGTCCTGCACCCAGCGCTGCGCGGCGCGGTAGGCCACGATGTCGTCGCTGTGCGGCGCGGCCAGTTCGGCCACCAGGCCATCGAGCAGCAGTGCCTCCTGGCGCGAGCCCGCGGGCGGGATCTCGATGTCGATGCTCTCGCAGCGCACGTTGGTGAACTCGCACGGGATCACCTTGCACGGGCCGAGCACCGTGGCCTTGGCGGGCACCAGGCCGGTCTCGGTGGAGATGCGTTGCAAGTGGTCGGAGACGACGGCGATGCGCACCGGTTCGCTCAGGTCTTCGCGGCCCATGGCCTGGGCCAGGTGGAGCAAGCTGTAGAAGCCGTTGTGCTGCAGCTCATTGGCGGCGGCCAGGCTGAGCGCTGGCTTGGCGTCGCCGGTAAGCGTCCACAGGTGGTAGATGCGCTGCGGCGCACGGCCACTGCCGATCAGCGCGGCGAGCAGCTTGTCGTAGTCGGCACCGTTGCGTGGGTTGAGGATGAAGGCGTCCTTGCCGTCGCGGTGGTAGAGCTTGCCGGCGCGCGCGGTGATCACATCGACACCATCGGCACGCAGGCGCTTGGCCAGGCGCTCGCCGAAACCCAGCCCATCGATGAACAGCAGCGCAGTCACCGGGTTGGCAGGCTCATCCGACACCGGGGTCACCGGCAGCAACGGGGTTGCGGCACGCTTCCACACCGGCTGGTAGAACCACTCGCCGACGTCCTTGCGCTTGTGCAGCGAGCGTTCCGACGGCGCCAGCGCGCCCTTGCCCTTGCCGGGCTCGATCCAGTGGCGCTGGTGGTCGAAGCGGTAGGTCGGCAACTCGACGCGCAAGCGCCGCTCATCACCGCGGAACTTGTCCCAGTCCACCGTGGCACCCAGCCCCCAGAGGCGGCCCAGCACCGTCAGCACGAAAGCCTGGTCGTCGATCTTCTCGTCGGGGTGACGCAGCGAATTGAGCACCGCCTGCTGCGGCGCGCGTCCGGGGTGCTGGCGCGCCAGGCTGGACAGTGTGCGCCCTGCCCCCACTTCGAGCAGGATGCGCGCCGGGTCTTTCAGCAGTTCGCTCAGGCCGTCGGCAAAGCGCACGGTGTTGCGCAGGTGGCGCACCCAGTAGGCCGGGTCGGTGGCTTCGGCCGCGGTGATCCAGGTACCCGACAGGTTGGAGACGAAGGGCAGCGTCGGCGCGCGCATCTGGATGCGGCTGAAGAACTCGCCGAATTCCTTCAGGATGGGCTCGAGCATCGACGAGTGGGCCGCCACATTGATGCGCACGCGCGCAGCCTCGACCTCTTCGGCCTCGAGCCGCTTCTGCAGCGCTTCGAGCGCCGGCACCGGGCCCGAAGCCACGGTGAGCTTGGGGCCATTCACTGCCGCGATCGACAGCTCGGGTGACATGAAGGGGCGCAGGTCGGCCTCCGACATGGGCACGCTGAGCATGCCGCCTTCGGGCAGCGTCTCGAACAGGCGCCCGCGCAACTCGACCAGCGTGAGCGCATCCGACAAGCTGAACACACCGGCCAGGTGGGCGGCGGTGTACTCGCCCATGCTGTGACCGATCATGGCCGAGGGCGTGAGGCCCCACGACATCCACAGCTTGGCCTGGGCGTACTGGATGGTCAGCAAGGCCGGCAGGGCGAGCGACGGACGCTCCAGCTGCACGGCAGCCGCCTCTTCCTGCCCCGGCGCGGGGAACAGCAACGGGCGGATGTCGGTCTTGACGCGCGTGGTGAGGATGGCGAGGCACTCGTCGACGGCGGCACGGAACACCGGTTCGCTGCGGTAGAGGTCTGCACCCATGGTCGGGTACTGTGCGCCGCCACCGGCAAACATGAAGGCCACCGTGCGCGGCGTGTCGCCTTGCGCGACCTCGGTGAACACGCGCTTGTTGTCCATGCTGCGAAGCACGGCGACCGCATCGGCACCATCTTTCACAGCCACCACGCGGCGGTGCTTCATGGACTGGCGGCCCACACGCAAGGTGTGCGCGACGTCGGCCAGGTTCTGCTGCGGCTGCTGAGCCAGGTGATCGGCCAGCGCGGCGGAACCAGCATCGAGCGCACTCAGCGTCTTGGCGGACTGCACCAGGAGTTGATACGGGCGCGACGGCCCAGAAGGCTGCACTTTCGGCGCCTGTTCGAGGATCACGTGGGCATTGGTCCCGCCGACCCCGAGCGAACTCACGCCCGCGCGGCGCGGCGCGCCGGCCGCCGGCACCCAGGGCTTGAGCGTGGCGTTGACGTAGAACGGGCTGCGCTCGAAATCGCAGGCCGGGTTGTTCGCCTTGAAGTGCAGCGTCGGCGGCAACTCGCCATGCTGCATGGCCAACGCCACCTTTATGAAGCTCGCCACGCCGGCCGCGGTGTCGGTGTGGCCGATGCTCGACTTGACCGAGCCGATGCCGCAGTAGCCGACCGCATCGGTGCCCTGGCGGAAGGCCTGCGTCAGCGCAGCGACTTCGATCGGGTCACCCACCGGCGTTCCGGTGCCGTGGGCTTCGACGTAGGTGATGGTGTCGGGCGTGACGTTGGCCACTGCCAGTGCTTCAGCGATGGCCTGCGCCTGGCCGTCGAC
>NZ_DASSRA010000363.1:0-9435 GCF_035702065.1 Rhizobacter sp. | reverse complement strand
CACCGGCGAGATCGTGGCCCAGTTGTGGTTTGCCGAACACCACCTGCGCCAGCGGCTCAAGCTGGCGCCAGGCGAACGTGCCATCACCAACGTGGTGATGATGGGCATGGGTGAGCCCTTGCAGAACTACTCGGCGCTGGTGCCGGCCTTGCGCGTGATGCTCGACGACCATGGCTACGGCCTGTCTCGCCGCCGCGTGACGGTTTCCACCTCCGGTGTGGTGCCGATGATCGACCGGCTGCGTGACGACTGCCCGGTGGCCTTGGCAGTCTCGTTGCACGCGCCCGACGACGCCTTGCGTGACGACCTGGTGCCGCTCAACCGCAAGTACCCGATCGACGAGTTGCTGGCTGCTTGCCAGCGCTACCTCGACAAGGCGCCGCGCGACTTCATCACCTTCGAGTACTGCATGCTCGACGGCGTGAACGACACGCCGCTGCACGCGCAAGCGCTCGTGCGCCTGAGCCAGCGCATCGCCTGCAAGTTCAACCTCATCCCGTTCAATCCTTTCCCGGAATCGGGCCTCAAGCGCTCGCCGCGCGAGCGGGTGACGGCCTTTGCCCGCGTGCTGCAAGAAGCTGGCGTGGTCACCACCGTGCGCAAGACGCGCGGCGACGACATCGACGCTGCCTGCGGCCAACTGGCCGGCGAGGTGCAGGACCGCACCAATGTGAACAAGCGCATGACGCGCGCCCCCATCCAGATCCACCGCAAGACCCCTGAAACCGCATCCATTCCGCCGGAGAAGCATCAATGACCTTGGGACGCTGTAGCTTGTGGGCCGCCGCCGTTTGCTGGGTGTTCAGTTCTTTGATCGCGGGTTGTGCCGTGCCTTCTGCGCCTGTGGGCGAGAGCAAGGACCGTGTCACCGATTCGGACGAAACCGAGACCAGCAAGCGCGCTCGCACGCGCATGGAGCTGGCGACCGCCTATTTCAGCCGAGGCCAGCTGACCACCGCGCTCGACGAGGTCAAGCTCGCGTTGGTTGCCGACCCGAACCTGGGCGAGGCGTACAACCTGCGCGGCCTCATCTACGCGGGGCTGGGGGACGATAAGCTGGCGCAGGAGAGCTTCAGTCGCGCACTGCAGATCAACCCGCGCGACGGCGATACCCTGCATAACTACGGCTGGTACATGTGCCAGCAGAAGCGCTATGCCGAAGCCGAGGCCATGTACCAGCAGGCGCTTGCCTTGCCACAGTACTTCGGAACCAGCCGCACGCTGCTGGCCAGCGGCGTGTGCCAGGCCCGGGCCGGCAAGTGGGCCGAGGCCGAGGTCACGCTCAGCAAGGCCTATGAGCGCGACCCGTCCAACCCGGCGATCGCGACCAACCTCTCCGAAGTGCTGCTGCGCCGCGGCGATCTGGAGCGCGCCCGCTTCTACATGCGCCGGGTCAACGGGGTGGCCAACCAGTCCACGGCCCAGACTCTCTGGCTTGCCGCACGCATCGAGATGAAGCTCGGCAACCGGCAGGGAGCCAACGAATACGGGTTGCAGCTGCGCAACCGCTTTCCCAATTCGCGCGAGTCGGCTGCGTTCGACCGGGGGCAGTTCGATGAGTGATTCGTCCGTGAGTGATTCGCCGTCGAGCGAGTCTCCCGAGGTCGCGGCCACCGCGGGCTCGCTGCTGCGCCAGGCCCGAATGGCCAAGGGCTTGCACATTGCAGCTCTGGCCACCTCGATCAAGGTGGCTCCGCGCAAGCTGGAGCTGCTGGAGGCTGACCGTTTCGACGAATTGCCGGGTGCCACCTTCACGCGCGCGCTGGCGCAAACCGTTTGCCGCACGCTGAAGATCGACGCGGCTCCAGTGCTGGCGCTGCTGCCGCAACCGGCCGATCACAACCTCTCGCAGATGAGCCTGGGCTTGAATGCGCCATTCCGCGACAAGCCGGGTCGGCGCGTCCCCAGCGACCTGCAGTTCCTGAAGAACCCGGTGGTGCTGGGCGCGGCGTTGCTGGTGGTGGCGAGCATCCTGCTGTACGTGCTGCCCGCGGGGTGGATCAACGATGTCACGCAGCGGGCGAGCGCCCCGGCCGAGCCGGTGGTGGCCAGCACCGTACCCGCACCCGCACCCGCGAACGATGCGGCCTCCGAGCCGCTTCAAACCTCGTCCATCGTGGTCGAAACCGTGCACCCGGCGTCGGCACCCGCAGCGGCTTCGGCGCCGGCGGTGCAGGCCGCCCCAGCTTCCTCACCCATCGTGGCGGCAGCTCCCGTCGCGTCGCCCGCTTCGACGCCGGCCTCCGGCGTGCTGCTCGTGCGTGCCAGCGCCGAATCGTGGGTTGAGGTGATCGACGGCCGCGGCACCGCGCTCATCTCGCGTGTGTTGCAGCCCGGGGAAGCCGTGGGCCTCGATGGGGCCTCTCCCTTGCGGGTGAAAATCGGCAACGCGTCGGCCACGCAGGTCTCGTTCAGAGGCAAGGCGGTCGACCTGGCGCCCACACGCGACAACGTGGCCAAGCTCGAACTCAAGTGATTGATTGCCATGACACAAGCCATTGACGATTTCATCGAACCGGCAGCGCCGGCCGCGCGGCCTTCGCACCAGGCTGCCGTGCGCTGGGGTTCGCGCGTCGTCACGCTGGGCGGTGGCGCGCCGGTGCGCGTGCAGTCGATGACCAACACCGACACGGTCGACGTGATCGACACCGCGATCCAGGTCAAGGAGCTGGCGGTGGCAGGTTCGGAGATGGTGCGCATCACCGTCAACACGCCCGAGGCCGCAGCGGCCGTGCCGCACATCCGCGAGCAGCTGGACCGCATGGGCATCGACGTGCCGCTCGTGGGCGACTTTCACTACAACGGGCACCGCCTGCTGAGCGAGTTCCCGGCTTGCGCCGAGACGCTGTCCAAGTACCGCATCAACCCCGGCAACGTGGGCAAGGGCGAGAAGAAGGACAAGCAGTTCGCGCAGATGGTCGAGATCGCCGCCAGGTACGACAAGGTGGTGCGCATCGGCGTCAACTGGGGCAGTCTCGACCAGGAACTGCTCGCCCAGATGATGGACGAGAACGGCAAGCGGGCCGAGCCCTTCGAGCCGCAGCAGATCATGTACCGGGCCATCATCGCGTCGGCGATCGAGTCGGCCAAGCGCGCCGAAGAGATCGGCCTGCGTGCCGACCAGATCGTGCTGTCTTGCAAGATGTCGGGCGTGCAGGATCTGGTGTCGGTGTACCGCGCGCTGGCCAAGCGTTGCAGCTACCCGCTGCACCTGGGTCTGACGGAAGCCGGCATGGGCACCAAGGGCACGGTGGCGTCCACGGCGGCGCTTTCGCTGCTGCTGCAAGAAGGCATTGGCGACACCATCCGTGTCTCGCTCACGCCGCAGCCGGGCGAGGCTCGCACGCAGGAGGTGGTGGTGGCGCTGGAGATCTTGCAATCGCTGGGTCTTCGCTCCTTCAACCCGAGCGTGACCGCGTGCCCCGGCTGTGGCCGCACCACCAGCACCACCTTCCAGGAACTTGCCAAGCAGATCGACGACTACCTGCGCCTGCAGATGCCAGTGTGGCGCGCGCGTTACCCGGGCGTCGAGAAGATGAAGGTCGCCGTGATGGGCTGCATCGTCAACGGCCCGGGCGAGAGCAAGCACGCCGACATCGGCATCAGCCTGCCCGGCACGGGCGAGGCACCGGCAGCGCCGGTGTTCATCGACGGCGAGAAGGCCCTCACGCTGCGTGGTGAACGCATCGCCCAGGAGTTCCAGACGCTGGTCGAGAACTACATCGAGAAGCGCTACGGCGCCGCCACGACCGAGCATTCGGCCGCGCCGGCCTGAGCACCCAGCCCGGCGCTTCCGCTTGCTCCCGCCGTCGTGCGCGATGGCGCCTTCTGTCTTTGCATTCTTCTCACATGGCTGACAAAAACAACGTTGCCCTGCAGGCCGTCAAGGGCATGAACGACATCCTGCCGGCCTCGGTGCCGCGCAAGGACAAGTTGCCCGACTCTGCGCTGTGGGCCTGGTTCGAGACCACGGTTCGCCAGGTGCTGTCGCGCTATGGCTACCAGTACCTGCTGACGCCCATCGTCGAACCCACGGCGCTCTTCGTGCGCGGCCTGGGCGAGGTGACCGACATCGTCGAGAAAGAGATGTACTCCTTCATCGATTCGATGAACGGCGACCGGCTCACCCTGCGGCCCGAGGCCACCGCCGGCATCGTGCGCGCGATGGTGGAGCACAACGCGCTCTACAACGGCCCCCTGCGTCTGTGGACCATGGGGCCGATGTTCCGCCACGAGCGGCCGCAGAAGGGCCGCTACCGCCAGTTCCACCAGCTCGACGTGGAAGCGCTGGGCTTTGCCGGGCCCGACGTCGACGCTGAAATGATCTTGCTGGTGCGCAGCCTGTGGCGCGAGTTGGGCCTGGTCGAAGGCCAGCACGTGCGGCTCGAGATCAACAGCCTGGGCCAGCCCGAGGAACGCCGTGCCCACCGCGAGGCGCTCATCCGCCATTTCGAGCAGAACGCCGAGGTGCTGGACGAAGATGCCAGGCGCCGCCTGCACAGCAACCCGCTGCGCATCCTCGACAGCAAGAACCCGGCGATGCAGGCGGTGGTGGAGGCCGCGCCCAAGTTGATGGACTTCCTGGGCGAGGCATCGCTTGCGCATTTCAATGCCGTGCGGGCCATCCTCGACGCCGCCGGCCTGGCCTACCGCGTGAACACGCGCCTGGTGCGCGGCATGGACTACTACAACCTCACCGTCTTCGAGTGGGTCACCGACCAACTCGGCTCCCAGGGAACGGTTTGTGGCGGCGGCCGCTACGACGGCCTGTTCGAGCAGCTGGGTGGCAAGCCGAGCGCGGCGGTCGGCTTCGGCCTGGGCATCGAGAGGCTGCTGCTGCTGCTGCAGGAGTTGGCTGTGCCGGTGCCCGACAGCGCGCCGCGGGTGTACGCAGTCATCCCGTCGACCGCCGCCTTGCCGCAGGCCATGGCTACGCTGGAGGTGCTGCGCCGGGCGGGTGTCTCCGCGCTGATGCATGCCGGCGGCGGCAGCATGAAGTCGCAGTTCAAGCGCGCCGATGCGAGCGGTGCGGCCTTCGCGCTGATCTTCGGTGACGACGAAGTCGCCCGCGGCGAGGTCTCGCTCAAGTCGCTGCGCGACCCGGCCGTGCCCCAGAGAAGCCTGTCGCTGGCGGAAGTGGCCGGGTGGGCCACCGAACTGCTCAACGCATAATCCCCGATCCGTTTGAAAGCTCATTGCCATGGCCACGCATCTCGACCTTGAAGAACAAGAACAGCTCGACCAGCTGAAAGCCTTCTGGAAGCAGTACGGCAACCTCATCACCTGGGTGTTGATCATTGCGCTCGCCGGCTATGTGGGCTGGACCCTCTGGAACAACCACCAGCACGAGCAATCCGTGAAGGCGGGCGCACTGTACGAAGAGCTCGACCGCGCGGCCCAGGCCGGTGATGTCGAGAAGGCTGCTCGCGTTTTTGACGACATGAAGGAGCGCTTCCCGAGCACCGGCTACGCCCAGCAGGCCGCCTTGCTGACCGCCAAGCTGCAGTTCGACAAGAAGCAGAACGACGCGGCCCGAGCCACTCTGACCTGGGCCAGTGAACATGCGACCGAAGACGAGTACCGCACCGTGGCCCGCCTGCGTCTCGCCGGCCTGCTGCTGGACGAGAAGAAGTTCGACGAGGCACTCAAGCAGCTCGACGGCGCCACCTCCAAGGAATTCGCCGCGCTGGTGGCCGATCGCCGCGGAGATGTGCTGCTCGCCCAGGGCAAGAAGGACGAGGCCAAGGCCGCTTTCGAACAGGCCTGGAAGGCCATGGACGAATCGCTCGAGTACCGCCGCATGGTCGAATCCAAGCTGATGGTCCTCGGGGCGGCCCCTGGCGCTGAAGCGCCCAAGGCCGCCGCCAGCGCCGGGGCCGGCAAATGAGCTTTGACGTGAAGGCATGGATTGGCCGGGCGGCAGTGGCATTGCTCGGTGCGGTGCTGGTCGGCTGTGCCGGCACGCCGAGGCCCGATCCCACGCCCTTGGAGCCCTTGGAGGCCAAGGTCAAAGGCCGCCAGGTCTGGCGGCTGGACATGGACACCGTCCGCTTTCCGCTGGCGGTGGCGGTGAACGGCAGCACCTTCACCGTGGCTGACGACAGCGGCGAGGTGAGGGCGCTCGAAGCGGACACCGGCCGCGAGCTGTGGCGCGCCAGCGTGGGTGCCAAGCTAAGCGCCGGCGTGGGCAGCGACGGGCGCTACGCCAGCGTGGTCACCCGCGACAACGAACTGGTCACGCTGGATGGCGGCAAGGTGCTGTGGCGACTGACCTTGCCTTCACGCGTGGTCACGGCTCCGCTCGTGGCGGGTGAGCGGGTCTTCGTGCTGGCGGTGGACCGCTCGGTCGCCGCTTTCGACGTGCTCGACGGCCGCAAGCTCTGGAGCTATCAGCGGCCCAGCGAGGCCCTGATTCTTTCCACCCCGGGTGTGATCCTTCCGTACAAGGACACGCTGCTGGTTGGGCAAGGTGCCAAGCTCACCGGCCTCGACCCACTGCGCGGCTCGGTGCGCTGGGAGGCCACGGTGGCCTCACCTCGCGGTACCAACGAGGTAGAGCGGCTAGCCGACCTGGTGGGGCCGGCGGCGCGGGTCGGTGAGGTGATCTGCACCCGCTCGTTCCAGTCGGCCGTGGGCTGTGTCAACGTTGAGCGCGCCAGTACCCTGTGGTCGCGCAATGTCGGCGGCATCATCGGTGTGGGGGCCGATGCCGAGATGGTGGTGGGCACGGATGCCTCCGACCGCATCACCGCCTGGCGCTTCAACGGCGGCAGCGTCGCCTGGACGCTCGAGAAGCTGCTCTACCGCAGCCTGACAGCACCACTGGTCGTGGGCAAGGCGTTTGTCGTGGGCGACGTCGATGGCATGGTGCATTGGTTCACCCGTGACACCGGCGAAGCGGTTCTGCGCATGCCCACTGACGGGTCGGCGATCAAGGTTGCCCCCGTTGCCTCGGGCTTGACCCTGCTGGTCGTGACCAGCAAGGGCGGCGTGTTCGCGTTCCGGCCCGAATGAGGCGGGTGTTTCCATCATGAAACCTGTCATTGCGGTGGTCGGTCGCCCCAACGTGGGCAAGTCCACCCTGTTCAACCGCATGACCAAGAGCCGCGATGCCATCGTGGCCGACTTCTCCGGGCTCACGCGCGACCGCCACTATGGTGATGGCCGCCTGGGCAACCGCGAGTTCATCGTCGTCGACACGGGAGGCTTCGAGCCTGACAGTTCAACGGGCATCGTCAAGGAGATGGCCAAGCAGACCCGCCAGGCCGTGGCCGAAGCGGATGCGGTGATCTTCGTCGTCGACCTGCGCGCCGGCGTCTCGGCTCAGGACCACGACATCGCGCGTTACCTGCGCACGGCCAACAAGAAGGTGTTCCTCGCCGCCAACAAGGCCGAGGGCATGGTCGAGTCGCCTTTGCTTGGCGAGCTGTACGAGTTGGGCATGGGAGAACCGCACCCGATCTCGTCGGCCCACGGGCAGGGCATCCGCAGCCTGCTCGACGCCGTGCTGGAAGGGTTCGAGCCCGATCCCGAACCTGAAGATGCGCAAGAGCATTCGGCCATCCGCCTGGCGGTAGCCGGCCGCCCCAATGTGGGCAAGTCGACCCTCATCAACACCTGGCTCGGTGAAGAGCGCCTGGTGGCCTTCGACATGCCGGGCACCACGCGCGACGCCATCACCGTGCCCTTCGAGCGCCACGGCCAGAAGTTCGAGCTCATCGACACCGCCGGCCTGCGCCGCAAGGGCAAGGTCTTCGAGGCAATCGAGAAGTTCTCTGTGGTCAAGACGCTGCAGGCCATTGCCAGTGCCGACGTGGTGCTGCTGCTGCTCGACGCCACGCAGGGCGTGTCGGAGCAGGATGCCCACATCGCCGGCTACATCCTGGAGAGCGGTCGCGCCGTGGTGCTGGCCGTCAACAAGTGGGATGCCATCGACGACTACCAGCGCGAGACGCTGGAGCGCTCCATCGCGCAGCGCCTGGCGTTTCTGAAGTTCGCCCCGGTTCTGCGCATCTCCGCCCTCAAGCGGCAGGGTCTCGGCCCGGTGTGGCAAGCCATTGCCGACGCCTATGCCTCAGCCAACCGCAAGATGAGCACCCCGGTGCTCACCCGGCTGCTGCAGGAAGCGGTGGAGTTCCAGACCCCCAAGCGCGCTGGCGCCTTCCGCCCCAAGCTGCGCTATGCGCACCAGGGTGGGATGAATCCGCCGGTGATCGTGATCCATGGCAACTCGCTGGAGCACGTGACCGACGTCTACAAGCGCTATCTGGAAGCCCGCTTTCGCGAGCACTTCAAGCTCGTCGGCACGCCGCTGCGGATCGAGATGCGTTCGTCGTCGAACCCCTTCGCCGACAAAGACTAGGTGCATTGACGGTGCATGCGGCACTGCCGCATGGTGCTGTGTTAACGTGCCAGCCTCATTCACTTTCCATCACGGAGCATATCGTGAGCAATAAAGGGCAGCTTCTACAAGACCCGTTTCTGAACCTGCTTCGCAAGGAGCACGTTCCGGTGTCGATCTACCTTGTGAACGGCATCAAACTGCAGGGCCACATCGAGTCCTTCGACCAATACGTGGTGTTGCTGCGCAATACCGTGACCCAGATGGTCTACAAGCACGCCATCTCCACCGTGGTGCCTGGCCGCGCCGTCAACTTCCACGCTGCCGAAGCCCCGGAGCAGACCTGAAAGCGCGACCGCAGCTGCCGAGACGGTACCTACCTTGACTGCAGCGGCATCCTCTGCCGACTCTGTGGCAGGACAACCCCCTCGTGCCATCCTGGTGGGCGTTGACTTCGGTGGCAAGTCACCCTTCGACGCTTCCCTGGACGAACTGGCCTTGCTGGCCGAATCCGCAGGCGACGTTCCCGTCGCCCGTGTGATCGCTCGGCGCAAGTCGCCCGATCCGGCGCTCTTCGTGGGTTCGGGCAAGGCCGATGAGATCAAGGCGCTGGTTCTGGGCCACCAGGCCGAGGCCGTTCTCTTCGACCAGGCGCTTTCCCCCGCGCAGCAGCGCAACCTGGAAAAGCACCTCGGCGTGGCTGTCGCCGACCGGACCATGTTGATCCTGGAGATCTTCGCGGCTCGCGCGCAAAGCCACGAGGGCAAACTTCAGGTCGAGCTGGCCCGCCTGCAATACCTGTCCACCCGTCTGGTTCGCCGCTGGAGCCACCTGGAGCGCCAACGTGGCGGCATCGGCACCCGGGGCGGCCCCGGTGAGGCGCAGATCGAGCTCGACCGCCGCATGATCGGCGAGCGCATCAAGACGGTGAAAGAGCGGCTGGTCCGCGTCAAGCGCCAGCGTGGCACGCAGCGCAAGTCGCGCGAGCGCAGCGGCACCTTCCGTGTTTCGCTCGTGGGCTACACCAACGCCGGCAAGTCGACGTTGTTCAATGCATTGGTCAAGGCACGCACCTATGCGGCCGACCAGTTGTT
>NZ_DASSRA010000362.1:0-3343 GCF_035702065.1 Rhizobacter sp. | reverse complement strand
GCTGCGCGCTTGCTTCCACAACACATGTTCATCTCCTGCTCAGGCGCCGCCCGCGGGCGGCTTGGGTAGAAACTTCTCCAGCACGATGGCCCCGCCCGACAGCGCCAGCCACAGCACGGCGCGGGCGATCCAATCCTCGTGCAGCCACCACGCGAGCGGCGCGGCCACCCACAGGCTGGCGCAATAGAAGCAATCCATCAGATCGCCAAGCGCACCGCTGCCTGCGAGGCGGCGCAGACGGGCCACGGTGTCCCATGGCCCGTCTTCCGCCACGATGAGGTGCGTCACTCGCCACGTGGCAAGCACGGCGGCGAGCAGCATCACCCCATCGACCCCCGTCACACCGTCACCTGGAAACTGCGCTCGCTCAGGTTGCGGTGCGCGTGGTTGGCCTGGCAGTTGACGATGGTGCGCTTGTAGGCGCGCAGCTCCAGCTGGTAGCAGCAGCTTTCGGGGAAGGCCACCGCCGCCGCGATCGACAAGCGCATCGCCCCGCCGGCCCAGAAGGGCGCGGCGGCGTTCTGCGGCGCCGATCTCGCCGTCACGTAATCGGGCCCGACCTGCGTGGCCGCGGGCACCGGCGGCGCACCGCCGGGCAGCGGGCTGATTGCCGCGGCGCCGCCGCCGAGCGCGATCAGGTCGCGCGCCAGGTTCTCGCCGTAGGTGGCGATCAGGTCGTACCAGGCGAGGTGGCCTTGTGCGTCGTGGGCGATGAAGTCGACTTCGAGCACGTCGCCCGCGGCCAGCGTGATGTTGCCGCAGGGCCCGATGACGTGGCTGCTGCCGTCGGCCCGCACGATGCGCGCATCGAGGATGTCGGTGTTGGGCTCGTTGGTGCAGCCGTGCGTGGTGCCCGGGCCGCAGGGGTTGCCGGCCGGGCCGGGCGCCGCGAAGGTCGACTGGTTGTCGAGCGTGACGACGATCTGCGCTTCGGTTTGTGTGTCGCACACGTTCATCACGCGCGGGTTGCTGAGCGTGCCGCCCGCCTCGTCGTAGCCGATCACGCGCAGGCCGTAGGTGCCGTCGCTGAAGACACCGTCGGTGACCCAGGGGAAGACGAGGTCGATGTTGGTACCGAGCCAGACCTTGCTCGCGCCCCAGTCGGCCGGCGTGTGCGTGGCCTCGTAGTGCTCCACGGTCTCGTAGACGTGGTGGCCCGAGATGGGCACGGCCGCGCTGAAGCCCACGTCGACGTCGGTGCCGAGCGCGAAGTCCCAGTACTCGCGCGCGAAGCCGCCCAGCCCTTCGGCCGGCACGGGCTGCCAGGTGGCCCCGCCGTTGGCGGTGAACTCGATCTCGTAGTAGTCGACACCGCTCATGCACTGCGCCGTGCCGCGGATGTTGACCACGCCGGCAAACGGCGCGTCGCCGCCGTTGGAGAGCACGTTGGGGAAGGCGTAGCCCACCGGCGCGGGGTCGGCACCGGGGTTGCCGCCGACTTCATCGGCATCGACGCTGCACACCTTGGCCAGCGCCAGGCACTCGCCTTCGGTGCAGTCGTTGCGCGGAACGCAGCAGGCCTCGTCGGTGGCAGTGAGCGTCACGTCGCTCACCTGCGGGATGTTGAAGCGCGCCTGGAACCAGCTTTCGTTGACGATCACGTGCTCCACGCCGCCGCAGCGCTGCGTGGCGCGGAAGACGATGTCGGGCGTGCAATCCCACCAGGGTTGCCATGGATGCCACGGCCACAGCGGCAGGGCCGGGATGGGCACGTTGGGCAGGCGGGCGAGCAGGCGCGAACGCAGGCTCTCGAGCGCGCTCGGCTCCACCGCCGACACGGGCGAACGTCCCGGTGCAACACCAGGGGACACGACAGCCGGCGCCATCATCATGCCGGCCGCCTGCGCCACCCTGCGCTTGGCCGGCAGACGCGTGGCGGACAGCGTGGGCACGTCGCCCGCGATGTGCTGCAGCACGCTCAGGTCGGGCGTGGGCTCGGGGATGGGCAGCCGCACCAGCCGCGGCTCGCGCTGCAAGGCGCCGTGGATGATGCGCGCGAGCGAGGGCTCGACCAGCCAGCGGCGCAGCGACCACCAGTACCACGGCCACCAGCCGCAGCACCAGCGGAAGCGGATGGTGAAGGCACCGGTCGCGTCGGTGGTGTCGCAGCCGACCTGTTGCTTGGTCCACCACCACCACCAGGCGTCGACGTCGTAGGCGCAGACCACGGCACCCGGCACCGGGCTGCCGTCGGGGCACAGCACGCGCCCGCGGATGACGAAGGTACGGCACCAGCGCAGCCACCAGAACCAGTAGTACGCGGTGATGCGGATGGGCGGGAGCGCGAGTTCGGCCTTGCCGCGCCATCGGCGCAGCGGTATGTCGACGCCGATCGTCTGCAGGCCGAGCAGCTCGTCGTCGCTCGCATCGTGCGGGCCGACGATCACGCGCAGGCCGCGCGGTTCGCCTTCGACGGACAGGTTCAGCTTGCCCTGGCCTTTGCCGTCGAGCGACACGGTTTCGGAAGCGAGCGGCTTGCCGCCCGAGGTGAGCAGCACCTTGACGGGTTGCTGCTTGGGGTCGAAGCCATCGATGCCCGAGGCATCGAGCGGAATGGTGAGGCGAGGCATGTGTGTATCTCCCTGGAAGAGAAAGAGCTGGTGGCTCAGTTCAGTCTAGGAAGCGTTCTCACCCTCACCACCCCTAGGAGATCACTTCGAATTAGGGGCGCGCAGACAAGGGGGCACGTGCTGAGGTGCGGATGTGTGAGGGCGGCAGGACATGGCATTGGGTGACGAGGTCGATGCGAGTCTCAGTTCGTTCGGGCTGAGGTATCGAAGCCCTGCTCCGTTGTTTGGTTGTGCCCGCTTCGCGTGGTTCGTTCTTCCTACTTCGAACGGGTGCGCCGGGAGTCCGCCCCGGCGGGCGGGTCACTTTCATTTGTCGCGCCAAATGAAAGTAACCAAAGCAAAGGCGCTCTTCATTTGGCCGAACTGCGTGGCTTGAAGTTTCCTCGGCCTGTCCACGCCGTGCCGCAGGATCGGCCGCACACCTGCTGCGACAGCACTACCCATCGTCTCGCCTCGCTGCGCATCGGCTTGAACCCTCGGCAAAGCGAAGCGAGCCGAGACACGATGCCGAAGGCGAGCTTTCTCTTCGGGCCCCTTGGTGAGCCGTCGAGCAGCGCAGGGCTTGGGGGCTGCGTGCGCCAGCACGCTTCGTCTTCTGACTTCGCGCCGCCTGTATGAACGCAGCGGCCGCAGGCCGCGTAGTGAGTTGGGCGCGAGCCCCCAAGTCCGAGCAGCGCAGAGCAGTCGGCCCTAGGCCGACCGGCGAGCAGGGTGCCCTTTCTTTTGCCTTCTTTTCTTTGGGCAAGCAAAGAAAAGAAGGTGCCCTGCCGGGG
>NZ_DASSRA010000361.1:0-14494 GCF_035702065.1 Rhizobacter sp. | reverse complement strand
GTCGCGCAGCATCTCGGGGCTGCCGCACAGCATGAAGCGGTCGTTCTCCTTCGACAGCGGCGGCAGGCCGATGTCGTGCATGAGCTTGCCGGTTTCCATCAGCGTGGGGATGCGGCCCTGGTTGCGGAAGGCCTCGCGCGTGACGGTGGGGTAGTAGATCAGCTTGGCCGCCGCCTGCTCGCCGAAGTACTCGTTCTTCGGCAGCTCCTGGGTGATGACCTCGTCGTAGGCCAGCTCGGCCACCTGGCGGCAGCCGTGCACCAGGATCACGCGCTCGTACAGCTCGTACACCTCGGGGTCGCGGATCATCGCCATGAAGGGCGCCAGGCCCGTGCCGGTGGACAGCAGGTACAGGTTCTTGCCGGGCAGCAGGTTCTGCGTGAGCAGCGTGCCCGAGGCCTTGCGCCCGATCATCACCGTGTCGCCCACCTTGATGTGCTGCAGGCGGGACGTGAGCGGGCCGTCTTGCACCTTGATGCTCAGGAACTCCAGCGTGTCGTCCCAGTGCGGGCTGACCACGCTGTACGCACGCAGCAGCGGCTTGCCGTCGACCACCAGGCCGATCATCGTGAACTGCCCGCTCTGGAAGCGAAAACCCGGGTCGCGGGTGCAGGTGAACGAGAACTGGCGGTCCGTCCAGTGGCGAACGCTCAGCACCTTGGCATCGAAGAGGTTGCTCATGGCGAGGCTTGCAATGAAAGTTGGTGCAGGTAGGGCCAGGGGTAGATGCCGCGGTCGTGTCCGTCGCTGAACACGAGCTGCACGCCCATGTCGCCGATCGGGTGGATCTGGGTCAGCGCCGTGTCGGCGGGCGCCTGCGGCGGCTGGCCATCGCGGCGCCGCTTCTCGCAACCGGCGCACTTGCAGGCGGCCCGCAGGCCGCGCACCGTGAAGCGCACGCGCCGGCCATCGGCCCAGGCCATCTCGAGCTGACCACTGGCCTCGTGCCACACCACGTCGGTGGGCACGGCCTCGTCGGACAAGAGCAGGTCGGCTTCCATCACACCAGCTGCCCCACACCTTGCGGGCCGACCTCGGTGCACAGGCCGGCCAGCCCCCCTTCGCTCAGCTCGCCGCCCATGGCCGCGATGCTCTCTTCGCGGATCAGGCCCTTGATCTGCCGGACCATGGCGGCGAACTCCGGCGAAGCCGTCATCTCGGGCGTGCGTGGCCGGGGCAGGGGCACCGTGAGCTCGGCCTTGATGCGCCCGGGCCGGGCCGTCATCACGTAGATGCGGTCGGAGAGGAACACCGCTTCGTCGATGTCGTGCGTGATGAAGAGCACCGAGATGCGCAGGCGCTGCCACATGTTGGTCAGGATCTCCTGCATCACCACGCGCGTCTGCGAGTCGAGGGCGCCGAAGGGCTCGTCCATCAGCAGCACCTGGGGGCTGGTGGCCAGCGCGCGCACGATGCCCACGCGCTGCTTCATGCCGCCCGAGAGCTGGTCGGGGTAGTGGTTCTCGAACGAGAGCAGGCCCGCCAGGCCCAGCAGCGTGCGTGCCTGTGACTCGCGCTCGCTGGCCGAGCTGCCTTTCATGCGCAGGCCGAACTCGACGTTCTTGCGCACCGTCATCCAGGGGAAGAGCGAGTACTGCTGGAACACCACCCCGCGGTCGGAGCCCGGCCCGGTGATGGCCTGGCCGTCGAGCAGCACCTGGCCGCTGTCGGGTTGGATGAAGCCGGCCACGGCGTTGAGCAGCGTCGACTTGCCGCAGCCCGAAGGCCCGATCAGCGAGACGAACTCGCCCGGCCGCACGTGCACGCTGGCCGATCGAACGGCCTCGACCTCCTGGCCCTTGACGCGAAAGCGGATGGCCAGGTCGCGCACGTCGACGCGGCCCTGTGAAGCAACGGTCATGTCCATCAGCGGGCCCCTTCCGAATGCGCCTGCCACGGCATTGCCAGCTTCGCCAGCAGCCGGATTGCGCCGCTGCACAAGAGGCCCAGCACGCCGATGGTGATCATCCCGAGCGCGATCTCGGCGTAGCTGATCAGCGAGTACGCCTCCCAGGTGAAGTAGCCGATGCCGAACTGCCCCGAGATCATCTCGGCCGCGATCAGCGAGACCCAGGCCACACCCATGCCAACCGCCAGCCCGGTGAAGATGTGCGGCAAGGCGCCGGGGATCACCACGTGGCGCAACAGGCTGGCTTCCCCGGCCCCGAGCGTGCGTGCCGCGCGCAGCAGCACCGGGTCGATCGCCTCCACGCCGTGCACGGTGTTGAGCAGAATGGGGAAGAAGGCGCCCAGGAAGGTGATGAAGACGATGCTCACCTCGTTGTCGGGCCACAGCATGATCGACATCGGCACCCAGGCAATCGCCGGGATGGGGCGGAACACTTCCATGGCCGGCATGGCCAGGCCCCGCACCCAGCGGTAGCGGCCGATCAGCACCCCCAGGCCCACGCCGAGCAGCGTGGCAACCATGAAGCCCAGCACGATGCGCCGCACGCTGATGCCGATGTTGGTGACGAACTTGGGGCTCTGGTTGACCTCGACCACCTTCTCCAGCACCGCCGTGGGCGTGGGGATGTTGTTGAAGCGGATGTAGGCGTCGAGCTTGTAGTGCGTGGCGAGCTGCCAGAAGAGCAGCACGCTCGCGATCGACAGCGCCGCCATCAGCGCCATCGCGCCGCGGCCTTCCCAGAAGCGCCGCCAGCGCGCCGGTGTCGGGGCGGCGGTCGGCAAGGGCAGGGGCGTGACGCCCTGGCCCACGTGGGCCGGCGCGGCGGCGCGCGCTGGCGTGGCCTCGGGCGGCGGCGTGAAGTCTTCGACGCGTTGCAGGGCGTGCATGGCGTTCTTCACTTGGTGCCAGACGTGCTGGACGCGAGCACGGTGGCGCTGGCCTGGCCCAGCGCCTCGGCGTAGGTGGCGAGCTTGCCGCCGGTCTTGGCGGCGTGGGCCTCGGCGTCCTTCTTCAGCAGGAAGGGCACGGCCACCGGTGCCTTGGGGTTGCTTGCGTCGATGGCGTAGAAGGCCTTGTCGGCCACCACCTTGATGCCCAGCGCCTTGTCGTAGAGGTAGGCCACGTTGACGCGTTTGCCCGCGGCCTCGTACTGCTTGACGCCGGCCAGCAGGCAGGTCGGTGAACTCACGGGCACGATCTCGCCGCTGGCCAGCCAGATCTCGCCCGCCTCCTTGGGCTGCGTCACGGCCACCTTGCAGATGGGGTCGCGCCCGGCGATGTCGTAGTTGGCAAGCGTCTGCTTCTGGGCGTCGTAGTCCTGCCCGCGCTGCTTGAAGGCCTGGCGCACATAGCTTTCGTTGACCCAGGCGTTGACGTCGAAGTCCTTCACGCGGCCGAGCTTGGCGAGCACGCCGTGGGCGATCTTGATCGTTTCGACCCAGCGCGGCTTGATGCTCGGGTCCAGGGTGTGGATGCCGCCCGGGCCGAGGAAGAGGTAGACCACCTCCTTCTCGATCTTGGTCCACTCCTCGATCTTGGCGGCGGCCAGCTTCGGGTCTTTGCGCACCCAGTCGTTGGCCTCCATCAGGGCCGAGATGTAGGCCACCACCGCCTCGGGGTACTTCTCGGCGAAGTCCTTGCGGACCACCACGCCGTGGAAGGTGGGCACCTTGGTCTGTGCGCCGTCGAAGATCTTGCGGGCGAAGCCGCGGTGCGGCAGCAGGTCGGCAAACGGCACGAAGTCGCCGTGCGCGTCGATCTTCTTCTCCTGCAGGTTGGTGGTGCCGACCTCCGGGCTCTGGCTCACCAGGTTCCAGTAGTCGGCGGGCCAGCCGCGCTCCTGCATGGCCTGCAGCATCATCCCGTGGGCGGCCGAGCCGAAGGGCACCGAGACGGTCTTGCCTTTCAAGTCGGCCAGTTCGTAGTAGGGGCTGTCCTTGTGCACCACCACGCCGTTGCCCGAGCCGAAGGCGTTGTAGGCGATCACGGCCACCATCTGGCTCTCGTTGCCCTTGTTCTGCTGGCCGGTGGCGCCGTTCACCAGCAGCGGGTAGTCGCCCATCATCCCGATCTGCAGCTTGCCGGCGATCATGCCGTTGGTGATGGGCGGGCCGGAGGTGAAGTTCTGCCAGTCGAGCTTCCACTCGATGTTGGCGTACTTGCCGGTCTTGGGCAGGTGCTTCTCCAACAGCTTCAGCTCCTTGAGCACCACGCCGCCGGTGACGGTGTTGGTGGTGGTGTTCTGCGTGCCGATGCCGATGGTCACCACCTCTTTCGCGGCATGGGCGGCGAGGGGCCAGCCGAGAACGGCGCAGAGCCCCAGCGCACACGCCGCGAGGCGCTTGAGACGGGGGCGGGCAGACGGGGTCGTGTGGGGCGTCATGGCATCTCCTGGTTCGGGGAAGTTGCGAAAGCGGTAGCGCAAGTTCGGTGCCTGGGCTCAGGCGGTCTCCGTCAGCAGGTCTCGTTTGTTCTTCTGGTTTGCCCACTGCTCGGCGTCGGGCAGCGGGTCTTGCGGTGCGGTGATGAGCGGCCACTGCGCGGCCAGGCGCTTGTTGAGCTCGGCGTACTCGCGGTGCTCGGGCGCCAGGTCTTTCTCGTCGTAGATGGCCTCGACCGGGCACTCGGGCACGCACACACCGCAGTCGATGCAGGCCGCCGGGTCGATGACGAGGAAGTCGGGCCCTTCGTGGAAGCACTCCACGGGGCAGGCCGCCACGCAGTCGGTGTACTTGCAGCGGATGCAGGCTTCGGTGACGACGAAGGCCATGTCAGGCTCCTTGGCCCGTGGACTTGGGCATCTGCATCGAGGTCAGCGCCAGCTTCGAGAGCTTGCGCACGTCGGGGTCGGGGTCGTGCATCGAGCGCTCCAGCGGCGTGATGGCGCGCGGGTCGCCGATCTCGCCGAGCGCGATCACGGCTTCCTTGCGCAGGTTGCTCACCGGGTGGATGAGCGCTTCGATGAGCGCCATCACGCCATCGCGCGCCTTGAGCTTGCCCAGGCTGCGCGCGGCCTTGACGCGCACCTGCCAGTACTCGTCGTCCATCGCGCGCACGAGCTGGGGCACGCCGAGCAGCGAGCCGGTCTTCGCGTAGGTGGTGGCCGCTTCCTCGCGCACCTGCCACACCGGGTCGGCCAGGGCGCGGCCGAGGGCGGGCAGCACGCTCACGTCGGCGCTGCTGTCGGCATAGCTGATGGCACCGACCGCGATGCGGCGCACTTCGGGGTCGGGGTCGTGCGCGGCGATCTCGGTCAGCGCGCCGAGCGCCTGCGGCTTCTTCAGGTAGCCGAGCACGCCCACAGCGGCGCGGCGCACGACCGCGTCCGCATGGGACAGCGACTGCAGCGCCGGGTCCAGTGCGGCGTCCACCCGCAGTGCGCGCACGGCGTGCAGCGCCGACGCGCGCACCTCGGGGTCGGCGTCGGCGAGGTAGGGCAGGATCGGCAGCGCCGACGACGGCTGTTTCAACTCGGCCAGCGTGTAGGCCACCGCCTCGCGCACCGCGGCGTCGGTGTCCTTCAGCAGCGGCACCAGGGCGGTGAGCACCTCGGGCTCCTCGAAGCCTTCGAGCGCCTTGGCGGCTTCGAGCCGCACGCTGGCGTCGGCATCGGCGAGCGCGGCCACGAGCAGCGGCGCCACGTCGTCTTCTTCGTCGCTGTAGGGCAGGTCGATGACCGCGATGCGGCGCACGCCCGCGTCGGGGTTGCGCAGACGGTCGTGGATGGTGGCCAGCATGGTCAGCGCACCAGGTAAGGGATGTCCACGCGCACGGCGCCGGTCGGGCAGTCCTTCTCGCAGGGCATGCAGTACCAGCATTCGTCGAACTTCATGTAGGCCTTGTTCTTCGTCAGGTCGATGGCCAGCACGTCGAGCGGGCAGACGTCGACGCAGACGGTGCAGCCCTTGTCGGCGATGCACTTGTCGTCGTCGATGACGACGGGGGCTTGGGTGCGGGTGATGGCGATGGTCATGGGTTCTCCTTGTCTGTGCTTCGTCGGTCGGTGCGGGCCTTCGATACCTCAGGCTGAGCGGGTGGTGGCGTGCGGGTGAATGAGGTGAGTGGTCGAACACCTCAGCCCGCTCAAGCCGCCGCCGGGCTTGCCACGCGAAGCCGCTGGTAGGCCGACTTCTCTTCCTCGTTCAGCTCCACCACATAGGGCTCGACGGCGCGCTTGCGGAACACGGCCTGGCCGTGCGCATCGCTGGTCACGTTGGTGTGGCAGAACCAGTTCTCGTCGTCCTTCTCGGGGTGGTCGACGTTCAGGTGGTACAGGCCCCAGCGGCTCTCGGTGCGAAAGAGCGAGGCGCGCGCGGCCAGCTCGGCGCAGTCGCGGATGGTGTGCGCTTCCATCGCGCGCATCAGGTCGTGCGGGTCGTCCACCGCCATGTGCTGCAGGTCTTCGCGGATCTCGTCGAAGCGCTGCAGGGCGATCTCCATCTTGCGGGTGACCTTGGGCGGCTGCAGGTAGTCGTTGACGATGCGCCGCGTCTTGTATTCCACCTGGAAGGGCGTGAGCCCCTCGCTCTTGCCCCAGGGCGCGTAGACGCGCTGGCGCTCGGCCTCGACCCTGTCGGCGTCGACGCGGGGCGCCTCGGCGCCGGCCACGTAGTCGGCCGCGTTCTCGCCGCAGAACTTGCCGTAGACGAAGGCGCCCAGCATGTAGTTGTGCGGGATGCTCGCGCAGTCGCCGGCGGCGTACAGCCCGGGGATGGAGCACTCGCCGCGCTCGTTGGTCCAGATGCCGGAGGCGCTGTGGCCGCTGCAGAAGCCGATCTCCGAGATGTGCATCTCGATCATCTGCTTGCGGTAGTCGGTGCCGCGGCCTTCGTGGAAGCGCCCGCGGCTCGGCCGCTCGTTGGTGTGCAGGATGTGCTCGATCTCGCTGATCGTCTCTTCGGCCAGGTGGTCGAGCTTGAGGAACACCGGGCCGCGGCCGCCTTCGAGTTCATGGAAGAACTCCAGCATCATCTGGCCGCTCCAGTAGTCGCATTCGATGAAGCGCTGGCCCTGGTTGTTGGAGGTGTAGCCGCCGAAGGGGCCGGTCACGTAGGCGCAGGCGGGGCCGTTGTAGTCCTTGATCAGCGGGTTGATCTGGAAGCACTCCAGGCCGCTGAGCTCGGCGCCGGCGTGGTACGCCATCGCGTGCCCGTCGCCGACGTTGGTCGGGTTCTCGTACGTGCCGTACAGGTAGCCGCTGGCCGGCAGGCCGAGCCGCCCCGCCGCGCCGGTGCAGATCACCACCGCCTTGGCCTTGATCACGTGAAAGTCGGCGGTGCGGCAGTCGAAGCCCATCACGCCGGTGATCTCGCCCTTCGGGCCGGTGAGCAGGCGCGTGGCCACCACGCGGTTGGTGATCTCCACGCGGGCGCGCTTGAGCTGGCGGTAGAGCACGCGCTTCATGTGGTGCCCCTCGGGCATGGGCAGCACGTAGCTGCCGAGGTGGTGCACCTTGCGCACGGCGTAGTCGCCGGTCTCGTCCTTCTCGAACTTGATGCCCCACTTGTCGAGCTCTTCGATCATCGCGTAGCTGTTGACGGCGTAGGCGTAGACACCCTTCTGGTCGACGATGCCGTCGTTGGCGACGGTGATCTCCTTCGTGTACTGCTCGGGCGTGGCGTGGCCGGGGATCACCGCGTTGTTGAGGCCGTCCATGCCCATGCTGATGGCGCCGCTGCGCTTGACGTTGGCCTTGTCGAGCAGCAGCACCCGCAGCTTGGGGTTCTTCTCCTTGGCCTTCACCGCGGCCATCGGGCCGCCGGTGCCGCCGCCCACCACGACGATGTCGTATTCGTGTTCGATCGTGTTCATGCTGACTCCTTAGGAAGCTCGGTCTGAGAGAGGAACGCGATCGACGCGCACCTTGTACTGGAAGGCGTCACCTCGGTAATAGAGGTGTTCGTAGTCGATGGGCGCGCCGTCGGCGGTGTGCGTGGTGCGCTCGATGAAGAGCACGGGCGAGCCCTCTTCCACCTTGAGCTGCGCGGCCAGCGACTCGTCGGCCAGCGTGGAGCCGATCTGCAGCTCGGCGTGGCCGAGCGCGAGGCCGTAGTCGTTCTCCAGGATGACGAACACGTCGCGCGCGGCCAGGTCTTCCTTCGCCAGGCGCTGGCCGATGGCGGTGGGCACGTAGGTCACGTCGAGCGAGATGGGTTCGCGGTTGAGGAAGCGCACGCGCTGCAGCTCGGTCACGCGGGCGCGCTTGGGCAACTGCAGCTTCTCGGCCACCTGCGCCGAGGGCGTGACCGTCTTCACCGACAGCACGCGTGCGAAGGTCTCGTAGCCCATCTGCCGCATCGCTTCGCCGAAGCCTTGCAGCCGGCCCAGGTCTTGGAACGCCTTGGGTTTGGACACGAAGGTGCCCTTGCCGTGGATGCGAAAGATCAGGCCCTCGTTCTGCAGGTCGTTGAGGGCCTGGCGCACCGTGATGCGGCTCACCTCGAAGGCGGCCATCATCTCGCTCTCGGAAGGCATCTGCTGGTGCGGCTGGTAGCTGCCGTCGAGGATGCGTGCGCGCAGGATCTCCTTGATCTGCGCATACAGCGGCACCGGTGAGGGTGTGTGCAAGCGCGTGGTGCCGGCCGGGGGCGATGAGGCGATCAGCGTCAGCGGCGCGGCAGGGGAAGCACTGGTTTTGCGCATGGCGGGCTTGACTCGTTATGACAAGTCATTACGAGCACGAGCCGTGCCAGCCGCGGCAACCGCGGTGCGGGTGGGGCCGCGTCGAAGGTGGTTTTGCCCTGCCCGTCCCTCGTGTGGCGCAAGAAATCAGCGGCCGCGTTTGCCGTGCAGCGGGGCAGCCGGGGCTGGTGGGCGGTGCGCCAGAAAGAGGCGCGGCCCGCTTCGGTGCCCCGTTTTGAGCCGTCGTGCCCGCCGCTGGAATGAGAAAGCCCGCAGCGCGGTGCTGCGGGCTGGTGCAAACCGGGCAGGCGCGCTGCCCGCAGACGCCGTCACGGCGTCTGCTTGCGGTGCGAGTCCTTCAGCGCTTCCTTGGCATCGCCATAGGTCTTCTGGGCCTTGCCCTCGACCTGCTTGGCCAGGCCCTTGGCCTGCTGCTCTTCGCTGCCGATCACTTCACCGGTCTTGCGCTGCACCTTGCCGGCGGCGTCTTTCACGGCGCCCTTCACTTGGTCCTTGTTCATACCTGGGTTCCTTCCAACGGGTTGATGAACGAGGCGGGTTCGGAACCCGTCTCGGCGAGTCATCAAGCGTAGGCGCGACCGTGCGTGGGCGTTGAGGGACGAGGGCGGGGTCGGGTGTCGGAGCAGGCCTACTTCTCGCGCCGGATTTCACGTCTCGCGGGTGGCGGTGGGACGAACCGCGTGCCAGAGGCGCTTAGGATGGCGCGCCTCATTTCCATCCCGAGAGAGACCTCCTCCCATGAATCTTCACTTCAGCCTGGCGCCGCTGCTCGCACTGCTGGCGGGCATCCTGATCCTGGTGATGCCCAAGCTGCTGCACTACATCGTCGCGTTCTACCTGATCGTGGTCGGGCTGATCGGCATCTTCGGGCTGCACGCGATTCGTCTTCACTGATGAGCGTCACTGAGCTTTCCTAGCGGCGTGTGGAGCGCTCCTTCTCCTCGCCGGAGGGGGTTTGCGCGTCCAGGCCGCGATCGGGCGACTCGAACACCTGCGCTTCGTCGTCGCCCGATTCGATCAGCTCCTCGATCACGAAGTTGCCGTAGCGCTGCGCGCGTTCGGCATGGAAGCCCTTGCCGATCTCGGCGGCCCTCTGGGCCTGCTCGGTGTCTTCGGCCGGCACGATGAGAAAGCTGTAGCCCTTCTCGGCCAGGTCGCGGTGTGCGCGCATGAGGTTCACTTCCTGGCCCAGGTTGGCCAAGGGGCTGGCGTGGGCGATGTCCACCTCGGCCTGTGCCTTCATCTCGCCGGGGGTGTAGTGGATGAGCTGCCCGTCGTCCCAGCCCTCGCGGGCGAGCGCGGCGGCGGCGCCCTCCATGTCGTCGGCCGTGGGGAAGGACATCACCACGTGGTTGACCGGCGAGAAGGCGCCCAGGACTTCGGGGTGGGGTTGGATCTGCATGCTGTGCTCCTGATGAGGGGTCACGGGCATGGTGGGGCACGCGGCATGAAGCCGTCTCTCGGACGGGCCCGCAAGCGCGTGTGGGGATCGGCCTACGTCAGGGTGCCAGGCCGCGCTGCCACAGGGGCCAGGCCTGCTCGAACAGGCTGGCCGGCGTGGCCGCAAAGGCCGCCGGCGTGGGGGCGAGACGCAGCCAGGCGACGGTGTCGTGGTGGCTGCCGGGCAGCTCGGGTTCGTCGCGGAAGGCCATCAGCCAGGCATGCACCTCGGCATAGCGCTGCGGGTGGTGCTCGGCCGTCCAGGCCAGGCCCACCAGGTCGGCAAAGCCTTCTTCGCGGCGGGTGCGCTGCATCTCGGCGAGCTGCGGGTCTTCGTCGTTCGCTCCGCGTGCCGCCGCAAAGCCGGCCGGCACGGTGTGCCAGGCGCCGCGCACATAGCGCCAGCAGTGGCCCAGCTCATGCGCGGCCATGGCTTCGAGCAGCGGGGGCTGCAGGCCGGCGGGGATCTCGTCGAGCGTGGTCTGCGCCGCGGGGTTGCCACGCATCGACAGCACGAGCTTGCAGCGCCCCTCCACATAGGCCATGGCCAGCGGCGCGTGGCCGGGCGTGGGCTGGGGTTGCACCACGATGTCGAGCGGCAAGCCCAGCGCGCGGGCGTAGCTGACCGCCGGCCAGGCCAGCTGCAGCCAGCGCGTTTCGGTGTCGGTCAGCGCGGGGTCGGCCCAGGCCGCAGCCGTGGCCAGATAGCACGCGCATGCAACAGACAAGCCCTTCACCATGCCCCCATTGAAGCCCAAGGCTGGCCCCCGCAAGGCCTGATGTGTGCCGAGAAAGCACGACTTTTCGGGAATGCGCGCGATCCGTTGGTCAGCGTCAAGGCGGAGCGCGCTACCCTCGCCCGGACGCGATTCTTCTCCGATCCGCATGAAGGCCTTCAATGACCTGCTCGCCGATGTGGGTGCGCAGCTCGACGCAGACACCCTGACGCTGCAAGGCGCGGCGCTGCGCATGGCCGAGTTCATCCAGCAGGCGATCGCCTGCTCGCGTATGAGCGTGTGGATGCTCGAAGGGGAAGGCGAAGCGCGTGCGATGAGCCGCCTGGTGGGCTACGACGGCGACACCCGCAGCGCCATCACCGAGCCCGCCTGGCTGCGCGGCGCGGAGTTCGCCGACTACTTCAGCGCCCTCACCAGCAAGGGCCTGTACGTGTGCAACGACGCCTGGGCCGACCCCAACATGGCCGGCATGCGCGAGAGCTACCTGGTGCCCAACGACATCCGAGCTTCGCTCGACGTGACCATCGGCGTCAACGGAACGACCTGGGCGGTGTACTGCTGCGCCCAGCGCGGTGCCACCCGGCAGTGGACGCCGCAGGAGATGCGCCTGCTGCGCCGCTTTGCCGATGCGGTCTCGGTGCGCCGTGCGCGCCGCCGCCGGCGTGAGGCCGAAGCCGCCTCGCTGATGCAGCGCCTGCTGGAAGAGCAGGTCTTGCCGGTTGACGTGACGCGCTGACTTGAGCTGAATGCAAGCGCGGCGCGCGCCTCACAGCCCCAGGCGTTGGGGCGACAGATACTGCTGACGGTAGATCTCGAAGGGCATGGTGTCGGCCGCTTCGATGGCCTGCTGCTCTTCGACCGAGGCCCGCGCCAGGTTGCCGAAGTGCGCCTGCAGCTCGGGCGTGAAGGGCAGGGCCAGCAAGCGGCTTTGCGTCTGCATGCTCTGCGCCTGCGTGAAGCGCTGGAAGGAGTTGCCGAAGTCCTGCGCCATCGCCGCCAGCACGCGTGCCGACGGTGTGCTGCGGGCGTCGGCCAGCGTGGCCGAGGCGGCGGCCAGTGCGGCCTGGTGCAGCGTCCCGCCGTGCGCGGCATCGAGCGCTGCGGCGATGGGCGCGCATTCCTCGATGATTTGCGCGCCCCACTCCACCAGCGTCACCTCGCGTGAGCCGCGCTCCAGTGTGAGGCCGGGCTCGCGCCCGCGCGCGGCGGTGCGGTGCTGGTTGCGCCCGAGCGCGGCAATCTCGTCCGGCGTGTCGGGCGGGCTGTCGCTCAGCAGGCAGTGCAGCAGGAAGATGTCGAGGAAGCGCATGGTCTCGGCCCCGATGCCGATGGGCACGAAGGGGTTGAGGTCCATCAGCCGCACCTCGACGTACTCGACGCCGCGCTCGCGCAGCGCATGCAGCGGGCGCTCGCCGGGGAAGATCACGCGCTTGGGGCGGATGGTGCCGTAGAACTCGTTCTCGATCTGCAGCAGGCTGGTGGCCAGCTGGTTGTACTCGCCGCCGGGGTTCTGCACGCCGATGGCGGCGTAAGCGGGGTAGGCGTGGGTCAGCGCGTCCTGCAGCGAGGCGCCGTAGCTGGCCAGGCTGTTGTAGCTGACCGCGAGGCTGGCTTGCGCGTCGCTCTGGTAGCCCAGGCGCCCCATGCGCAGCGAGGTGCCGTGCGGCATGTACAGCGTGTGCTCCGAGAGCGGCTGCAGCTCATGCTGGCGGCCGGCCACGAAGCTCGCACCGACGGCGGGCGAGGCACCGAAGAGATACAGCAGCAGGAAGGAATGGCGGCGGAAGTTGCGGATCAGCCCGAAGTACTGCGCGTCGGTCACGCCGGGCAGCGACCAGTTGTAGTGGATGCCCGAGATGGTCTGCATGCGCCGGCCATAGCGGTGGCCCAGGCCCATGCGGTAGACGCTCTTGGCGCGGCCCACGTTCGAGTTGCCGTAGCGGCCGATGGGGATGGTCTCGTCGGCCGGCAGGTCGCAGGGCATGCTCGACACCCACAGCAACTCGTCGCCCAGGTCGCGCAGGGCGCGGTAGGTGGCCTGGTGGATCTGCGTGAGCTCGGCCAGACAGGCCTCGATGCTGGCGTGCACGCGCGTCACCAGCTCGACCTGCGATTCACTGAAGTCGGTGGTGATGTGGGGGTGGGTGAGGGCCGAGCCCAGCGCGGCCGGGTGAGGTGTCAGCGCCAGTGCGCCGCTGGGTTGGGCGCGCAGGCTTTCCTTCTCGACGCCGCGGCGCATGCCGGTCAGCACGCCAGGGGGGAGGGCGCGCAGGCGGTCGGGCAAGTCGCTCATGCGGTTGTCTCCTGTGGGCGTTTGGGGGAGCGGAAGGTACCAGAGCTTCGCCAGGTGCGCATGGCGTGAGGTTGCTCCGCTTTGTGGCAGGCGTCTAGGCGGGCAGCAGCCTGACGGTGTAGCGGCCCCCGACCTCGATCAGCGCGATCAGCCGGTCGATGTTGGGGTGCTTGCCGGGGTTCGCGCGTGCGTCGGCCGTGTGCTCGGCGTACAGGGCCAGGCCCTCCTGCGCCGCCTGCACGGTGATGGCGCCGAAGCGCTGGGCCAGCGCGGCGTACACCGCCACCGAGCCGGCCTGGCCGGGCTTGTTGTGCAGGGTGGCGACGACGGCGCCTTGCTGGTCGAGCAGCTCCAGGCCAGCCAGGTGGGTGATGGGTGGGAGCTGCTTCAGGTTGTCGGCAAAGGCCATGGTGTCGAGGGCTTCAGGAATGGGATTGGAAGTGGGCGAGGGTGCGTTCCCACGCGAGCTGGGCGGCGGCATCGTCATGGTGCGGGCCGTCGCCATTGAAGCCGTGGCCGGCTTCGTAGATGTGCACGGGCAACTCGGGGTGCGCGGCCTTCACCTTGTCCACCGCGTCCATCGGGATGCTCTGGTCGAGCCGGCCGAAGTGCAGGATGGTGGGGCACTGGGGTTGCTGCGCCGCCATCGACGGGATCAGGCTGCCGTAGTAGCCCGCGGCCGCGGCCAGGTCGCGGCTCTGGCAGGCCACGCCCCAGGTCACGCTGCCGCCGTAGCAGTAGCCGGTGAGGTAGACGGGGCCGCGGGCCTTGAGCGCGTCGATGCAGGTCTGCGTGTCGGCCAGCGAGAGCTTGAAGGGGTGCTGCTCGCGCGCGATCTTGATCGCGCGCTGCATGTCGTCGGGCGTGCGGCCGAGCTGCAGGCCGGGCGCCTCGCGGTCGAACAGGGCCGGCGCCATCACCTCATAGCCTTGCTCGGCGAAGCGGTCGCACTGCGCCTGGATGTGCGGGGTGATGCCGAAGATCTCCTGGATCAGCACCAGGCCGCCCTTGCGCGCGCCGACCGGCTGCACGTGGTAGACGCCGATGCGGGCGCCGTCGCTCATGGTCAGGGGAGTCAGGCTGCCGCGTGGGGTCATGGGGTACTCCCGGATCGGGTGGGTGGAAAAGGGTGCAGAAATATAGTGGGGTGGGCTCGAGTCTGCACGCGCCCCGGGCGATGACCCGGATCACGCCTGCCACACCCCCCAGCCCTTCTCGCGCAGGCTGATCGCCAGCTCCACCTCCATGTCGCGTGCGCCGTCGTAGGGCATCGGGTTGTAGACCTCGTACACCTGGGGCAGCAGGCGCAGGCCGTGCTCGAAGACGAAACGGTTCGATTGGATGCCGGCCTTGTGCTTGTCGAAGCGCAGGTCGGGGTCGAGCCCGGTCATGCCGACGTAGACGAACGGCTGGCCTAGCCGGTAGTCCGGGTTCGCGCGCCTGAACGCCGCCTCGGTCCAGACGCGGTCGGCG
>NZ_DASSRA010000360.1:0-8274 GCF_035702065.1 Rhizobacter sp. | reverse complement strand
TCGCGGCGGCTTTCCCGCGACACCCTCACCCACGAGGAGAACGGCCATGAGTTCCATGAACCCCGCCCGCTGCCTGCTCGCGCTGCTTGCCGGCGCGGTGATGTCGACGGCACTCGCGCAGCAGAGCTTCGTCTACCCCGCCAAGGGCCAATCGCCCGACCAGCAGAAGAAGGACGAAGGCGAGTGCCACAGCTGGGCGGTGCAGCAGAGCAAGTACGACCCGGCCAACCCGCCACCCCCGCCGGCAGCGGCCAAGCCGCCCACCACGGCCACGGGCACCGCGCCGGGGGCCGGCGTGCGCGGCGCGGCGCGTGGCGCCGTGGTCGGCGAGATCGTGGCCGATGACGCCGGCGCAGGCGCGGCTGTCGGTGCGGTGGCAGCGCGCGGGCAGAGCCGGCGCCAGAACGCCGCCGCGAACCAGCAGCAACAGCAGGCCGCTGCGCAGCAGCAGCAGGCGGGTGCCGCCTCCTACCAGAAGGCGCGTGCGGCCTGCCTTGAAGGGCGCGGCTACACGATCAAGTGAAACGATCACATCATCCAGGAGACCCAGCGATGCAGCCACGGATCTGGAAACCCTTGTTCGCTGGCCTCGCGCTCGCCGTGTGTGCCGCCGCGCACACCCCGGCGCTCGCGCAGACCGCCGACGAGACCATGCAACAGGTGCGCACCCAGGCACGCGGCGACAAGCGGGCCTTCGTCGCGCAGCAGCTGCGCCTCGATGATGCGCAGGCCAAGGCCTTCTGGCCGCTGTACGACCGCTTCCAGAAGGATCTGCTGGCGATCAACCGGCGCGGAACCGTGGCGATGGTCGGGTACGTGAACGTGCAGGACCGGCTCACCGACGGTGCCGCCGAGCAGTTCCTGCGCGAGCTGGCCGCTGTCGACGCCGAACGCAGCAAGCTGAACCAGACCTACCTGAAGCGCTTCTTGAAGGTGCTGCCGGGCAAGCAGGTGGCGCGCTACCTCCAGCTGGAGAACAAGATCCGGGTGGTGGAAGAGTACGACCTGGCGTCGCAGATCACCCTGGTGAAGTAGCGGCTGAGCAGCCTTCAGGCCAGCACGCGCAGCAGCCAGCGGTTGAGGTCGGCGATCTCCTCCATGCACACCGAGTGCGGCATGGGGTACTGGTGCCATTCGATGTCGTAGCCCAGCGCGGCGAGGGCATCGCGCGAGCCCGCACCGCGCGCGAGCGGCACCACCGGGTCTTGCGTGCCGTGGGCCAGGAAGAGCGGCACGCTGCGGTTGGCCTCGCTGCGCTCGGCAGCGGTGCTGGCAGCCAGCGGCAGGTAGCCCGACAGGCCCACCAGGCCGGCCAGGCGCTCGCGGTAGCGCAGGCCGGTGAGCAGGCTCATCGCACAGCCTTGCGAGAAGCCGGCCAGCACGATGCGAGAGCTGGCCACGCCGCGTGCGTTCTCGCGCGCGATCAGCGCTTCGATCTCGGCCTGCGTCTCGCGCAGCCCGGCTTCGTCTTCGCGGCGCGCGAGGTCGGTGCCCAGGATGTCGTACCAGGCACGCATCACGTAGCCGCCGTTGATGGTGACCGGGCGCTCCGGGGCGTGCGGCAGCACGAAGCGCACCGGCCCCAGTGTGCTCAGGTCCAGCTCTTCGGCGATGGGGGCAAAACCTTCGCCGCTGTCGCCCAGGCCGTGCAGCACCAGGATGCTGCGCGTGGGGTTGGGGCCGGTTTCGAATTCGAGGGTCTCGAGGGGCATGCGGGCTCCGCGTTCTTCTTCAGGGCAATTGAGCATCGTAAGGCGGTCGGGCCGATGTGTCGTGCCGCCGATGTGTCTACCATCCCGGCTGATGGGTTGATCGTTGCCTGCCCGCAGTCGAGCCCGCCACAAGGAGAAGCAAATCATGTCGCAGCTCTGGCAAGAGATCCGCACCAAGCCGCTCCTGTGGCTGCTGGTGTTCGTGCCCGCGGTGCTCGCGGCGGAACACGCCTTCCATGCGAGCGGGCAGCTGCTGTTCGTGCTGTCGGTGCTCGCCATCGTGCCGCTCGCCGCGCTGCTGAGCCACGCGACCGAGCAGGTGGCGGCCCGCACGGGTGACGCGGTCGGTGGGCTGCTCAATGCGACGCTCGGCAACCTCACCGAGCTGGTGATTGCGCTCAGCGCGCTGAAGGCCGGGCAGTACATGCTGGTCAAGGCCTCGATTGCCGGCGCCATCGTCACCAACAGCCTGTTCATGCTCGGGGCCTCGCTGTTGCTTGGCGGCCTGCGCCACCACACGCAGGAGTTCAACGCCGCCACCGCACGGCTGCAGGCCGGGCAGCTGTTCCTCGCGACGATCGCGCTGCTGGTGCCTTCGATGCTGGTCGGCATGGCACCCTCCGAGGGTGGCGCGCACCCCTTGCTGCAGCAGCTAAGCCTGAGCCTGGCCATCCTGCTCGCCGTGACCTACGCGCTGGGCCTCTTCTTCTCGCTCAAGACGCACAAGGAGTTCTTCGGCTCGGCCCGCCATGACGAGGGTGCAGAGGGCGACGAGCACGAAGAAGCACTCTGGCCGGTGGCGCTGGCGCTTGGCGTGCTGGCGGGCGTCACGGTGCTGGTGGCGCTCGTCAGCGAGGTCTTCGTCGCTTCGGTGCAGGTGGCCGCGGAGTCCATGGGCATGAGCGATGCCTTCGTCGGCTTCGTCGTCGTGGCGCTGGTAGGGGCCGCTGCCGAGATGGCCTCGGCCTTCTCCGGCGCCCGCAAGAACCGGCTCGACCTCAGCGTGGGCATTGCCCTGGGCAGTGCGACCCAGATCGCGCTCTTCGTCGCGCCTGTGCTGGTGCTGGCCAGCTACGTGCTGGGGCCGACGCCGATGTCGCTGCAGTTCTGGCCGGGTGCCATGGCGATGATGTTCCTGGCCACACTCACCGTCGCGCTGGTGTGCAACGGCGGGCGCAGTGCCTGGTTCCTGGGCGTGCTGGTGCTGGCGGTCTACCTGACTTTCGCCACCACGCTTTTCCTGTTGCCGCCCAAGGCGTAGGCGGCTCACGGTCTCAGGTTTTGCGGAAGATGCCCAGCTTGCCGAGGATGAAGATCAAAAGCGCCGCGCCCGCCACGGCCACCACGAAGCGCCCGATGCCGCCGGTGGGCGCCAGCCCGATCAGACCGGCGATCCAGTAGCCCAGCGAGGAGCCGACCACGCCCACGAGCACGTTGGCGATCCAGCCCATCTGCGCATCGGTCTTCATCACGATGCTGGCCAGCCAGCCGACGATGCCGCCGATGATCAGGGAGACGATCCAGCCCATGTCCGCGCCCCTCAGCGCAGGCCCTTGCCGGCCATGCGCAGGATGTCGTCGAGCGGGTTGCCGTCGCCGTTCATGTCGAGCATGGAGGCCAGGCCGCCCAGCGGGGACGACGACGCGCCACCGGCGCTGGGCCGGCCGCCGCCTCCGAGCAGGCCGCCCAGCAGATCGCCCAGGCCACCCAGCCCGCCGCCGCCCGGCGCAGCGCCCTGCGACGGCGCGCCGTGCTGCTTGGCCATGAAACCGGTGACCAGCATCGCCAGCAGAGGCAGCATCTGCTTGAGCAGCGCCGGGTCGAGGCCGGATTGCGCGGAGGCGTTGTTGGCCACCGCCACGCTCACGTCCTTGGAGCCGAAGATCTGCCCCAGCACCTCGTTGCCCTGGCTCACGTCGGTGGGTTGGGGCGAGAGCACGTTGTCGAGCAGACCACCACCGCCCAGTTGCCCGAGCAGGTCGCCCAGGCCACCGAGCCCGTCGGGCTGGGCCTGCGTCTGTTTCTTCAGGCCGCCGAGGATGGCCGGCAGCAGTGCTTCCGCGCCGCTGGCGGCCTGCGCCTCGCTCACGCCGAGTTCGCGTGCCATGGACTGGAGCCCGCCCATCTGGGCCAGGATGTCGGTGATCTGCATGGCGTTCTCCCGCAGAGGTGGATCAGTCGAGCAGTTCCTTGGGGATGTTGCCGCCGTTGGCGGCGATGTTGGCGAGCAGGTTCTTGTGCAGCCACATGTTCATCTGCGCCGAGTCGCCCATCAGCTCGTCGGGGCAGCGCAGTTCCACCGCCAGCTCCTTGCGGGCGGCCAGGCTGCTGTCGAGGTCGAGCAGCTTGAGCAGGTCGACGATCGAGGTGCGCCAGTTGAGCTTCTGCGGGTTCGCCTTGGCCTTCTGCTCCATCAGGGCGACCACGTCGACCATGGCAATCGGGTTCACCACCGGCTCGGCCGGGGCGGTGGCAGCGGCCGGCGGCGGGGCCGCGGCGGCCGAGACGGGCGGCACCACCACGGGTGCGGCAGCGGCGCTGCCCATGCCAAGCTTGTCGAGGATCTTGCTGAAGAAACCCATGGCGCGCTCCTGTCGGAAAGGTGGGGGTGCCCGATCCTAAGCACAAAGCATGGCGCCGAGAAGACAGGGCGAGTTGCCCGAAGGTGCAATGGCCTCGCTGCGGCCGGCGCCTATTTCACAGCGTGAAGTCGTAGTCGATGATCAGCGGCGCGTGGTCGGAGAAGCGCTGGTCCAGGTAGATGTGCTCCTTGCGCGCCAGCGCGGCGATGCCGGGCGTGGCCAGGTGGTAGTCGAGCCGCCAGCCCACGTTCTTGGCGTACGCCTGGCCGCGGTTGCTCCACCAGGTGTATTGCTCGGCCTGCTGGTTGAGCGTGCGGAAGACGTCGACCAGGCCGATCTCGTCCAGTGCGTGCGTCATCCAGGCGCGTTCTTCGGGCAGGAAGCCGCTGTTCTTCTGGTTGCTGCGCCAGTTCTTGAGGTCGATCTCCTTGTGCGCGATGTTGATGTCGCCCACCAGGATGAACTCGCGCTCGGCCTTGAGCTTCTGCAGGTAGGGTGTCATCAGCGCCAGGAAGCGGAACTTGGCCAGCTGCCGATCCTCGCCGCTGGAGCCGCTGGGGAAGTAGCAGCTGATCAGGCTTAAGCGGCGCTGCGGCGTGTCGTAGCGCACTTCGATGTAGCGGCCCTCGGCATCGAACTCGGGCGAGCCGATGCCCACCACCACGTCGCTGGGCGTCTGGCGGCAGTACATGCCCACACCCGAGTAGCCTTTCTTCTCGGCGAAGTGGAAGTAGCCGGTCATGTCGTGCACCTTGTCGAAGCGCTCGGCGATGTCGGCCGCCTGGGCCTTGATCTCCTGCACCCCCATACAATCGGCGCCCAGGGCCTCGGCCCAGGGCAACAGGCCCTTGGTGGCGGCGGAACGAATGCCGTTCAGATTCAAAGACACCAGACGAAACACGAGACACCCCCGATGAGCCCCGACACGACCACAGACACCCTGGCCCAGGACTTCGTGAAGTTCTCGGTGGACACGCGGGTGCTGCGCTTCGGGGAGTTCAAGACCAAGGCCGGGCGGCTGTCGCCCTACTTCTTCAACGCCGGCCTCTTCGATGATGGCGCCAAGCTGGCACGCCTCGCGGAATTTTATGCGTCGCGCCTGCTCGCTTCGGGTCTGCAGTTCGACATGATCTTCGGCCCGGCCTACAAGGGCATCACGCTCGCGGCGGCGGTGGCGATGGAACTCGCGCGCCGCGGCCGCAACGTCCCCTACGCCTACAACCGCAAGGAAGCAAAAGATCACGGAGAAGGCGGCACGCTGGTCGGCGCGCCCGTGGCCGGCCGCGTTCTCATCATCGACGACGTGATTTCTGCGGGAACTTCGGTGCGCGAATCCATCTCGATGATCCGGGCGGCCGGCGCCACGCCGTGTGCGGTGGCGATTGCGCTCGACCGGCAGGAAAAGGCCGCCGAGAACGGCGTCGATGCGCCGTGGTCTGCGGTGCAATTCGTCGAACAGCAGCTCAAGCTGCCGGTTTGCTCGATTGCGACGCTGAACGACTTGCTGCAGTATCTGAAAACCAACCAGGACACGGCCTTGAGCGAGCACTTTGCCCGCGTGGCCGCTTACCGAGAACGCTATGGGGTCTGATGTGTTGAAGCTGGTCAGACTGGCATTTGCCCTGGGCCTGCTGGGTGCCGCGGGTGCGAGTTCCGCAGCCATCTACAGCTGCGTCGACGCCAACGGCCGCCGCCTCACCTCCGACCGCCCGATCGCCGACTGCCTGGCGCGCGAGCAGCGCCTGCTCAATGCCGATGGCTCGGTGAAGCAGGTGGTGCCGCCCACGATGACGGTCGACGAGATGGCCGAAGCCGAGGCCAAGAAGCGGCAGGCCGAAGTCGACCGCGCCGCGCAGCAAGACGCCATCCGCCGCGACCGCAACCTGCTGACGCGCTTCCCCAATGAGGCGGCGCACAACAAGGCACGCGAGGCGGCGCTCGACGACGTGCGCAAGGGCGTCAAGTTCTCCGAAGACCGTCTGGTGGAGTTGCAGAAGGCGCGCAAGCCGCTGCAAGACGAAACCGAGTTCTACAAAGGCAAGAAGTTGCCGGCCAAGCTGAAGCAGCAACTCGATGCCAACGAGGCCGCGGCCACCGCGCAGCGCTCGCTGGTGCAGAACCAGAAAGACGAGATCGACCGCATCAACACGCTGTACGACGTAGAGCTCGACCGGCTCAAGAAGCTGTGGAGCGGCACGCCGCCGGGCGCCCTGCCCGTGGCACCGGCGGCCTCGGCCACCGTGGTTCGCAAACCGGCGCCGAGCAAGTAGCCCGGCGCGCAACCCGCGCCCTCAGACCGCGAGCTTCTTCTTCAGCAGCTCGTTCACCGCAGCCGGGTTGGCCTTGCCCTTGGTGGCTTTCATGGCCTGGCCGATCAGGGCGTTGAAGGCCTTCTCCTTGCCGGCACGGAACTCCTCCACCGACTTGGCATTGGCGGCCAGCACCTCGTCGAGGATGCGCTCCAGCTCGCCGGTGTCGCTCATCTGCTTGAGGCCTTTGGCCTCGATGAGGGCATCGACCTCGCCGCCTTCGGACCACAGCGTGTCGAACACCTGCTTGGCGCCGTTGTTCGAGATCGTGCCGTCGGCGATGCGTGTGATGAGCTTCGCCAGCGTGGCGGCGTTCACTGCCAGGCCCTTGCCTTCTTCGGCGTTCAGCCGGCGTGAGATCTCGCCCATCATCCAGTTGGCCACCAGCTTGGGCTGGCTGCAGGCCTTGGCGGCATCTTCGAAGTAGGCGCCGAAGGCCTTGGTTTGCGTGACCATGGCAGCGTCATACGCCGGCAGGCCGTAGTCGGTCTGGAAGCGCTCGGCCATCACGCGCGGCAGCTCGGGCATCTCGCCGCGAACGCGCTCCACCCATTCGGGCGCGATCACCAGCGGCGGCAGGTCGGGGTCGGGGAAGTAGCGGTAGTCGTGCGCGTCTTCCTTGGTGCGCATGGCGCGGGTTTGGCCGCTGTCGGGATTGAACAGCACGGTGGCCTGCACGATCTCGCGGCCGTCTTCGATCTCGTCGATCTGCCACTGGATCTCGGCGTCGATGGCCTGCTGCAGGAACTTGAAGCTGTTCAGGTTCTTGATCTCGCGGCGCGTACCGTAGTCGGCGCCGGGCTTGCGCACCGACACGTTGGCGTCGCAACGGAAGCTGCCTTCCTGCATGTTGCCGTCGCAGATCTCCAGCCACACCACCAGCGCGTGCAAGGCCTTCGCGTATTCGACGGCCTCGATGCTGGAGCGCATGTCGGGTTCGGTGACGATCTCCAAGAGCGGCGTGCCGGCGCGGTTGAGGTCGATGCCGGTCTGGCCGGCATAGTCTTCGTGCAGCGACTTGCCGGCGTCTTCTTCGAGGTGGGCGCGGGTGAGGTGCACCTTGTGCTTCACGTCGCCGACGAAGAACTCGACCTCGCCGCCTTGCACGACGGGCGTCTCGTACTGGCTGATCTGGTAGCCCTTGGGCAGGTCGGGGTAGAAGTAGTTCTTGCGCGCAAAGATGGACAGCGGCGCGACCTTGGCGTTCACGGCCAGGCCGAAGCGGATGGCGCGCTCGACCGCGCCCTTGTTCATCACCGGCAACGTGCCCGGCAGCGCCAGGTCGACCGCCGAGGCCTGCGTGTTGGGCGCGGCGCCGAACTGGGTGGACGAGCCGCTGAAGATCTTGCTGCGGGTGGAAAGCTGGGCGTGCGTTTCGAGGCCGATCACGACCTCGTAGCCGCGGATGAGTTTGCTGGTGGTCGCCATGGTCAGAAGCCTGCAGGAACGCGTGCGTGCCAGTCGGTCGCTTGCTGGAAGGCGTGCGCCGCGTGCAGCAGCTGCGCCTCCTGGAAGTAGTTGCCGATGAGCTGCAGGCCCACCGGCATGTTGGCCTCGCCGAACCCGGCGGGCAGGCTCATGCCGGGCAGGCCGGCCAGGCTGGCGGGCAGCGTGAAGATGTCGGCCAGGTAGCTCGCCACCGGGTCGTCGCTCTTGTCGCCGAGCTTCCAC
>NZ_DASSRA010000359.1:0-3241 GCF_035702065.1 Rhizobacter sp. | reverse complement strand
CTGCGCCGAGCTGCTGGCGCAGCACAGCGATGTGGAAGGCGCACTCACCGTCACCTACCTCACGCCGGCCCACCAGGCCTGCCAGGTGCAGCTGGTGCGCTGGATGCACGACTGCGGCTTCGACGAGGTGGAGGTCGACGCCGTCGGCAACGTGGTCGGCGTCTATGAAGGCACGGACCCGCAAGCCCCGCGCCTGCTCACCGGCAGCCACTACGACACCGTGCGCAACGGCGGCAAGTACGACGGCCGCCTGGGCATCTTCGTGCCCCTGGTCTGCGTGCGCGAGCTGCACCGCCAAGGCAGGCGACTGCCCTTCGGCCTGGAGGTGATCGCCTTCGCCGAAGAAGAAGGCCAACGCTACAAGGCCACCTTCCTCGGCTCCGGCGCCGTGATCGGCCGCTTCGACTACGGCTGGCTCAACCAGCAGGACGCCGACGGCATCACCATGCGCGAGGCCATGAAGGCGGCCGGCCGCGACATCTCGCAGATCGACGCGATGAAGCGCGACCCGGCGCGCTACATGGGCTTCGTCGAGGTGCACATCGAGCAGGGCCCGGTACTCAACGAGCTCGACCTGCCGCTGGGTGTGGTGACCTCCATCAACGGCAGCGTGCGCTACCTGGGCGAGATGATCGGCATGGCCAGCCACGCCGGCACCACGCCCATGGACCGCCGCCGCGACGCCGCCGCGGCCGTGGCCGAGCTGCTGCTCTACGTGGAAAAGCGCGCCGCGCAGGTGCCGCACCTGGTGGGCACGGTGGGCATCCTCGAGGTGCCCAGCGGCTCGATCAACGTGGTGCCCGGGCGCTGCCGCTTCAGCCTGGACATCCGCGCCACCACCAACGAGGTGCGCGACGCGATGGCACACGACGTGCTGGCCGAGCTGCAGCGCATCAGCGCACGGCGTGGCCTGCATCACACGCTGGAAGAAACCATGCGCGCCGCCGCCGCCCCCAGTGCACCCGAATGGCAAGCGCGCTGGGAGGCCGCCGTCGAATCGCTGGGCCTGCCGGTGCACCGCATGCCCAGCGGCGCCGGCCACGACGCGATGAAGCTCGACGAGGTGATGCCGCAGGCCATGCTCTTCGTGCGCGGTGGCAACTCGGGCATCAGCCACAACCCGCTGGAGGTGACCACGAACGACGATGCGCAGTTGTGCGTGGAGGCATTCATGCACCTGCTCGACCAGTTGGCAGAAGCTTGAACGATGCCCGCGCCCCTAACCAGTCATCCCGACGAAAGTCGGGATCCACTGCCCCGCAAAGAGTGGATCCCGGCCTGCGCCGGGATGACATGCGAGTGACGACGCCATGACCCGATACGCAGAACTTGATACCTGGATCGACGCGCACTTCAACGAAGAGGTGCACTTCCTGCAAGCCCTGGTGCAGGTGCCCACCGACACCCCGCCTGGCAACAACGCGCCGCATGCCGAACGCACAGCCGAGTTGCTGCTCGGCTTCGACTTCGAGCCGGAGCGTCATCCGGTGCCTGAAGACGAAGTACGTGCCTATGGCCTGCAGTCCATCACCAACCTGATCGTGCGCCGCCAATACGGCAAAGGCACCACCGTCGCGCTCAACGCCCACGGCGACGTGGTGCCGCCTGGCGAGGGCTGGACGCACGGGCCCTACAGCGGCGACGTCGAGAACGGCAAGCTCTACGGCCGCGCATCGGCTGTGAGCAAGAGCGACTTCGCCACCTACACCTTCGCCGTGCGCGCACTCGAATCGCTGGGCGCGCCGCTCAAGGGTGGCGTGGAGCTGCACTTCACCTACGACGAGGAGTTCGGCGGCGAACTGGGTCCCGGCTGGCTGCTGAAGCAGGGCCTGACGAAGCCCGACTACCTCATCGCCGCCGGCTTCAGCTACCAGGTGGTGACGGCCCACAACGGCTGCCTGCAGATGGAGGTGACGGTGCACGGCAAGATGGCACACGCTGCCATCCCCAGCACCGGCGTCGATGCGCTGCAGGGCGCGGTGCGCATCCTCAACGCGCTGTACCACCAGAACACGCTGTACCAGCAGGTCACGTCCCAGGTCGAGGGCATCACCCACCCCTACCTCAACGTGGGCCGCATCGAGGGCGGCACCAACACCAACGTGGTGCCCGGCAAGGTGGTGCTCCGGCTCGACCGCCGCATGATCCCCGAGGAAGACCCGGTGGCCGTGGAAGCCAGCATCCGCCAGGTGATCGCCGAGGCGGCGGCGCAGCAAGCCGGCATCACGGTCGACATCAAACGCCTGTTGCTGGCGCGTGCGCTGCAGCCGCTGCCGGGCAACAAGCCGCTGGTCGATGCGCTGCAGAAGCATGGGCAGGCGGTGTTCGGCGAGCCCATCCCCACCTCGGGCACGCCGCTGTACACCGACGTGCGCCTGTACTGCGAGCACGGCATTCCGGCGGTGATCTATGGCGCCGGGCCGCGCACCGTGCTCGAATCCAACGCCAAGCGGGCGGACGAGCACATCGTCCTGGAAGATCTGCGGCGCGCGACCAAGGTCGTCGCCCGGTCCTTGTATGACCTGCTGACATGATCTGGCCCGCACACCACCATCCGCTCAGGCTGACCCTTCGGTACCTCAGGGCAGGGTACGCACTGCGTGCGTATCGAAGCCCTGCTCCGCGCTCGCATGCACGGGGCTTCGATACCTCAGCCTGAGCGGTTCGTGATGTGCCTGCATCCTGAAATGACACCCATGCTCCGCCTCGAACTCATCAAGCTCAGCAAGACCTACCCCGCCGTCAAGGCCAACGACCAGGTGAGCCTGCGCGTCAAGCCGGGCGAAATTCACGCCGTGCTGGGCGAGAACGGCGCGGGCAAATCCACGCTGATGAAGATGATCTACGGCGCCGTGCGGCCCGACGAAGGCGAGATCCGCTGGAACGGCGAGCCGGTGCAGGTGCGCTCGCCCGCCGAGGCGCGGCAGCTGGGCATCAGCATGGTGTTCCAGCACTTCAGCCTGTTCGACACGCTCACCGCGGCCGAGAACGTGTGGCTCGGGCTGGGCAAGGGCATGACGCTGGCCGAGGTCACGGCACGCATCACGCAGGTGTCGAAGGAATACGGGCTCGACGTGGAGCCGCTGCGCCCGGTGCACACGCTCTCGGTGGGCGAGCGCCAACGCGTGGAGATCGTGCGTGCGCTCATGCCGAGCCCCAGGCTGCTGATCCTCGACGAACCCACCTCGGTGCTCACGCCGCAGGCAGTGGAGACGCTCTTCGTCACCCTGCGCAAGCTGGC
>NZ_DASSRA010000358.1:0-2390 GCF_035702065.1 Rhizobacter sp. | reverse complement strand
CCATCGGTGCGCCCGCGCCCCGGCCTTGGAGAGCGCGCATCGCCGAGACGGTGGTGGTGCTGCTCGCCATCTTCGTGGTGCATGGCAAGTTCTCCCAGTACCCGCTGCGCTGGAGCGATTCGGTCGAGCTGCCGAGCGCCTTCTCGCAGGCGCTCGCCCTCAACCCGCTGCATAGCCTGTACGACAGCTGGAGCTTCCGCAGCCAGCGCCTGGGCGACGCGCAGATGCGCCCCGATGCCGACCAGATCCGCGCCTTCGTCGGCCTGCCGCCGTTGAAGGAGGGCGAGCCGATCTCCTTCCTGCGCCACGTGCCCGAGCGGCCCGGCCACGAGCGGCTGAACGTGGTGTTCGTCCAGCTCGAATCGTTTGCCGCGCACAAGACCGGCGTGCTGGGCAACCCGCTGGGCGCCACCCCCTCGTTCGACGCGATGGCCAAAGACGGCCTGCTGTTCACCCACATGATGAGCGCGCACAGCCATACGGCGCGCGGCGTGTTCGCCGCCGTCACCGGCATGCCCGACGTGTCGCGCGAATCCACCGCCTCGCGCAACCCGGCGGCCACCAACCAGCACACCATCATCAACGAGTACAAGGGCTACAAGAAGTTCTACTTCATCGGCGGCAGCACCTCGTGGGCCAATGTGCGGGGCGTGCTCACCGCCAACATCGACGGCATCGACATCTACGAGCTGGGCCGTCTCAAGTCGCCTTCGGTCGACGTGTGGGGCGTCTCCGACAAGAACCTCTTCTTCGAAGCCAACGACCTCTTCAAGGTGCAGAAGCAACCCTTCTTCGCCTACATCCAGACCAGCGGCAACCACCGCCCGTATTCCATCCCCGACGAAGACCTGGCTGCCTTCCAGCCGCCCACGCCGAGCGAGGCCGAGCTCAAGGCGCAGGGTTTCATCTCGCGCGAGGAGTACCGCGCCTTCGCCTACCTCGACTGGTGCATCGGCCAGTTCATCGCGCGTGCGCGGCAAGAGGCCTACTTCAAGAACACGGTGTTCGCCTTCATCGGCGACCACGGCATCATCGGCGCCACCGGCCCGCACCTGCCGCGCTCCTGGCAGGAACTGGCCATCACCCAAGGCCACACACCCTTCCTGATCTACTCGCCGGGCCGCGTGGCGCCCAAGCGCGTGGAGACCTGGGCGCAACAGGTCGATGTGATGCCCACGCTGGCCTCGCTGGTGGGCATCGGCTACCGCAACACCACCCTCGGGCGCGACCTGCTCGACCCGCAGTTCGACAAGAGCCGCGTGGCCTTCGAGTTCCAGTTCACCGGGCCCGACGAGCTGGGCGTGCTGGTCGACAAGTACATGCTGATCGACCGCAAGCCGCAGTCGCTCCACGACATCCTGGCCGACAAGCCCGGCACCAACCTGCTCGCGCAACAGCCCGTGCCGCCCGAGCTGCAGCAGCTGCAGCAAGCCTGGGGCCACTTCCCCAAGGCCTACGGCAACGCAGCGCTCTACCTGCAAACGCACAACCCGAGGTTCCGTGACTGAGTTCATCCTGCACACCGAGCGCCTTGCGCTGCGCCGCTTCGATGCGGCCGATGCCCCGTTCATCCTGACCTTGGTCAACGACCCCGGGTGGATCAAGGCCATCAACGACCCCGGCGTGCGCACGCTCGACGACGCACGGCAGTGGATCGACACCCGCATGACCCAGGTCTATGAACGGCTGGGCTTCGGCTTCTGGGCGGTGCTGCGCCGCGATGACCCGCAACCCATCGGCCTGTGTGGCTTGATCAAGCGCGACACCCTGCCCGAGGTCGACGTGGGCTATGCCTTCCTGCCGGCGTTTCGTGGCCAGGGCTATGCGCGCGAAGCAGCGCGCGCTTGCCTGGCCTACGGGCACGAGGCGTTGGGCTTCGAGCGCATCCTGGCCATCACCTCGCCCGACAACCTGGCCTCGCAGCGCGTGCTCGAAGCCGCCGGCATGCGGCTGGAAGACCGCCGCACGCTCTCTGGGCAGGAGCGCGAGTCGCTGGTGTATGCCTGGGAGGCTGGGTCGGCCTAGGGGCGGCGCGGCATGCGTGGTCAACGGTGGGCGCGATTCGACCCGCCAGGGGCATGTGCGCATTTGGATGGGGCGTCGGGTTTGCAGCGGCAGCCGCCTGTCACAGCCGCTGAGCTGACCGGCTGGACTCGGCCATTGCCTGTCGATGGCGATCGACCGCTTCTTGGCACCTCACCTGGTCATCTCTTGCCGCGGCATTCACCCACCAACGACAGAGCCCAAGGCCAGCGCCGGCACGCTGGGCTCACCAAGCTGGATTCCTGAGCTGAGTGCTCTGCCGCTCCTCATGCTTCTTGACCAAGGCTGGTGCGAACACGTACAACGCGAACATTAAGGGCGAAGCACAGCTGAACGACACGCATAAG
>NZ_DASSRA010000357.1:0-2316 GCF_035702065.1 Rhizobacter sp. | reverse complement strand
GATCCAGGGCCACGCCGGGCGCATGCAGCGCGGCGACGTGTACGTGCTGAACGACCCGTACCACGGCGGCACCCATCTGCCCGACGTCACCGTCGTGACGCCGGTCTTCGCGGACGAGGGCGACGAGATCCTCTTCTACGTCGGCTCGCGCGGCCACCACGCCGACATCGGTGGCATCACGCCCGGCTCGATGCCGCCGTTCTCCACGCGCATCGAGGAAGAGGGCGTGCAGATCGACAACCTGAAGCTGGTTGACGCGGGCCGCCTGTGCGAAGCGGAGATGCTGGCCTTGCTGAAGAGCGGCGCCTACCCCTCGCGCAACCCACAACAGAACCTGGCCGACCTGAAGGCGCAGATCGCCGCCCACGAGAAGGGCGTACAGGAGCTGCGCAAGAGGGTCGCGCAGTTCGGGCTTGAGGTGGTGCGTGCCTACATGCGCCACGTGCAGGACAACGCCGAGGAGTCGGTGCGCCGCGTCATCACGAAGCTGCGCGACGGCGAGTTCACGCTGCCGCTGGACAACGGGGCGCGCATCCGCGTGGCCATCCGCGTCGATGCGAACGCGCGCAGCGCGGTCATCGATTTCACCGGCACCTCGGACCAGCTGGTGAACAACTTCAACGCGCCGCGCGCCGTGTGCATGGCGGCCGTGCTGTACGTGTTCCGCACGCTGGTCAACGACGACATCCCGCTCAACGCGGGCTGCCTGAAGCCACTGCAGGTGATCATCCCCGAGGGCTCCATGCTCAACCCGCGGCCGCCGGCCTCGGTGGTGGCGGGCAACGTGGAGACCTCCACCTGCATCACCAATGCGCTCTACGGCGCTTTGGGCGTGATGGCGGCGGGCCAGTGCACGATGAACAACTTCACCTTCGGCAACGCGACCTACCAGTACTACGAGACCATCTCGGGCGGCTCGGGCGCGGGCATCTTCATTGACGCCGCCGGCCGACCAGCCGGCGGGTTCGACGGCACCAGCGTCGTGCAAACCCACATGACCAACTCGCGCCTCACCGACCCCGAGGTGCTGGAGTTCCGCTTCCCGGTGCGGCTGGAGAGCTATGCCATCCGCGCCGGCTCGGGCGGCGCGGGCAAGCACCGCGGCGGAGACGGCGGTGTGCGCCGCATGCGCTTCCTGGAGCCGATGACGGCCTCCATCCTTTCCAACGGTCGGCACCACGGTGCGTTCGGCATGGCCGGCGGTGCGGCGGGGCAGGTGGGCATCAACCGCGTGGAGCGCGCCGATGGCAGTGTCGAGACGCTGGACCACATCGGCTCGGTGCAGATGCAGCCGGGCGACGTGTTCGTGGTCGAGACGCCCGGTGGCGGCGGCTACGGCAGCGCGTGAGCCTGTTCGCGCTGAAGCTGGCGCTGGTGGGCGCGGTGGTGCTGGCCGCGAGCTTCGCGGCCCGGCGCTTCGGCCACGGCGTGGCAGGCACGCTCTCGGGCCTGCCGATGATCGCGGGGCCGATCATGGGTTTCGTGCTGCTGCAGGCGCCGGCCGCGCAGGCGCATGCCATTGCGCTGGCCACGCTGGTGGCCTACCCGGCCATGGTCTTGCACATGCTCGGCTTCGCGCATGCGGTGCGGCGCGGGGCGCCGTGGTGGCTGGCGTTGTTGGCGGCGAACGCCGTGTTCCTCGCATCCGGGCTGGCCTTGTTGTCGCTCCACCTGCCCACCGTGGCCGTGTGCGTGCTGGCGGCGGTGTCGCCCTGGGTGGTGCTGCGTCTGATGCCGGCGCACCGGCGCGAGCGCACCGTGCTGCACATCCCGCCCATCGAGCTGGTGCTGCGCGTGGCTGCGGCGGTGGCCCTGGCGGCGTCCGTCATGCTGGGTGCCGAAGTGCTCGCGCCGGCCATCAGCGGGCTGTTGCTGGCCTTGCCGATCACCGGCAACGTGCTGCCGGGCTTCACGCTCACGCGCCACGGGGCCGACGCCACCATCGAACTGCTCTGCGGCTTCGTGCGGGGCATGGCAGGCTTCTGCGCGTTCTTCATGGTGCTGGCGCTGGCCTTGCCGGTGCTGGCACCTGCCGCGTCCTACGCGCTGGCCTGGGGCGTGGTGCTCACGCTTGCGTGGGGGCTGCAGCGCCGCCGCGTCGCCCTCACCGAGCCTGCGCAGCCGGTGGACTGAGCGATGATGCACCGCGCTGTAAGAAGCTTGGGCCTGCGCCGACACAGCAAGGTCCATCGCGACGCCTTCATCCACCCTCAAGGAGAACTGTTCATGAACCAACGTCTGATCGCTTCGTCTGCCCTCGCCTCTGTGCTGGCCCTTGGCCTCTTCGGCCATGCTGCTGCCCAGGACAAACCCATG
>NZ_DASSRA010000356.1:0-7898 GCF_035702065.1 Rhizobacter sp. | reverse complement strand
TCGACTTCGAGCGTGATGCCGATCTGCGCGAAGCGGTCGGTTTCCTTGTCGGCGAGGTTGACCACGAAGGGGTCGAGCGCCACGAAGGTGGGCGGGTGCTTGGCGTGGTCCTTGCGCTTCTCGACCACGGCCGCGGGTTCGTCTTCGTCTTCCTCGGCGGCAGCGGCGGCCGCTTTCTTCTTCATCACCATGACGGCCGCGCCCCCACCACCCAGGACCAGCAGCAGGACGGCCGCGAGGATGATGATCAGCTTCTTCTTCCCCTTCTGGGGGGCGTCGCCAACATCGGCAGTGGCGGCAGCAGTGGACATGGACGCTCCTTCAATGGCAGGCCCGCAAAGGGGCTGCAATGAAGGAAATTATGAAAACCGGGGCGGTTTTCGATGGCTCGATAAGCGGGGGGAAAGTCGGTCTTCACCACCCCGATGGGGTCATCCCGGCGAAGGCCGGGATGGCATTCGTCAGGCGTAGAGATCGACGCCGCCGGCCGACACCCGTGCGGTGCTGCGCTGAACCGTGACTTCCTTCTCACCTGACGACGCACCATGGCGGCCCGAGCCATCACCGGAGCCCGAGCCTTCGCCATCGCGCCCACGGGCCTGGCTGTGCACGCCGCCACCCGAGAGGGTGAAGCCGGCATCGCGCAAGGCCGCTGCCAGCTCGGGCAGGCCGCCTTCGATGATCTGGCGCGTGGCGGCCGAATCGGCGCCGAAGTTGACTTGCGCCTGCGTGCCGTCGAGCGCGATCTGCACCGAGATCGGCCCCATCTCGGCGGGGTTGAGGTGCAGTTCGGCCTGCTGGATGCCGTCGCGGGCGAGCACGCTCACCTGCACGCCCAGCGACTGCGCGAACTCGGGTGTGTTCACGGGGGTCGGCACGGCCACCGCCACGGGGGCAGCAGCGGCCTCGGTGCGCTGGGCGCCGGCCGCGGGCGCAGCAGCGCCGAGCGCGGCCACCGACGGTGTTTCGTGTTTGGCTGGCGTCTCGACCGGGGCGTGCAAGCGCTCCATCGCGGCCTGCCATTCGCCGGCGCTGGCGGTCTTCTCGGCCGCCACGGCGTCGGGCTTGCCGCGGCTGTCGCGCGCGGCGTGCAGGCGCTCGGTGGGCTCGTCTTCGGTCTTGCCGGCGCGCTTGTCGGCGCCACCGGTCAGTTCGATCTCGGTGCCGGGCTTGCCGCTGTGGCCGTCGGCCTCGTCATCGGCCTGCGCTCTGGCACCCCCGGCGGCAACTTCGGCCGGCGCGGCCGGCACGGGCAGGTTGAGCGCGGCCAGCCAGTCGGACAGCGCCGGGTCGACCGGTTCGCTGTCCTTGGCGGCTTCGGTCTTCTCTTCGGCGCTGGGCGCGTCGGAGGTCTTGGCAGGCTTGGTTTCGGCGTTGGGCTGCCTGGCCTTCTCGGCCTTGGCGGGCTGGCGCTCGGCCGATTGCGAACGTTGGGTGTTGCTGCTGCGTTGCGCGGCGGGCTGCGCGGCCTCGCCCTCGTCGCTGCTCTTCACCGGCTCGCTGTGGCGGGCCGAAGGCTCATGCGCCATGGCTTGGCGCTGGCTCAGCATCTTGGCGAAGCCGTTGTCGGCCTGCTGCGGGGTGGCCGGTGCGGGAGGGGCAGGCGGTGTCGGGGGCAGCGCGGGGGCAGCGAACGAGAGGATGGCAGCAGTCATGGCGGCAACTCGGATGAAGAGGTCAGTCGCAAGGGTCTGGCGGGCACGGATCAGGCGGCAGGCGACAGGGGGCGCTGCTGCAACTGGTTCCAGGCCGCGCGGGCGGCGAATTCATCGGTCTGCTTCTGGTCGCGGCGGTCGGCGGCCAGGCGCAGCTCCTGCACGCGGCGTTCGAGCAGCTTGCGCACCGAGGCCACGCGCATCTCCTGGCCGCGCAGGGCCTCACGCGATTGCTCCAGGCGCAGCGCGGCATGGGCAGCGATCTGGCGCTGCTGATCGATGGCCTGGCCCAGGCGGGCGCTGAAGCCCTGGTAGCACTGCAGGATCTCGATCGAGCTCTGGCGCGAGAACTGCTCGCGGAAGCGCGCTTCGTACTCGCTGCGGTAGGTGATGAGCTGCTCGGCCTGCGTCTGCGCCGCAACGTGCGACTCGTTGGCACGCTGCATGGCGGCCAGCGCATCGTCGCGCTCGCGTTCGGCCTGGCCCAGCAGCGCCATCAAGGGATCAAGCGAAGGGTTGTTCGTGGTCATGGTTCACGTCCTGAAATCATTGACCCACCACGCCGCGCAGCTCGCGCAGGCTCTGGGGCAGGGAAGCGGGCTTGTGCATGTCCTGCTGCAGCAGGCTGGCCATCTGCGGGTGCAGGCGCACGGCGGTGTCGAGTTCGGCGTCGTGGCCCGGCGTGTAGGCGCCGAGCTGGATCAGGTCGTGCGCCTTGTTGTGGCGGGCGTAGAGCTGGCGGAAGCGGCGCGCCGCGTCGATGTGGGTCGGCTCGCTCACGTTGTTCATCACGCGCGAGATCGAGCGCTCGATGTCGATGGCCGGGTAGTGGCCGGCTTCGGCCAGCTCGCGGCTGAGCACGATGTGGCCGTCGAGGATGCCTCGCGCCGCATCGGCGATCGGGTCCTGCTGGTCGTCGCCTTCGGAGAGCACCGTGTAGAAGGCGGTGATCGAGCCCACGCCGTGGATGCCGTTGCCGCTGCGCTCCACCAGCTGCGGCAGCTTGGCAAAGCAGCTCGGCGGGTAGCCCTTGGTGGCCGGCGGCTCGCCGATGGCCAGGGCGATCTCGCGCTGCGCCATGGCGTAGCGGGTGAGCGAATCCATCAGCAGCAGCACGTGCAGGCCACGGTCGCGGAAGTGCTCCGCAATGGCAGTGGCGTAGTTGGCACCCTGCATGCGGGTGAGCGGCGGCGCATCGGCCGGCGCAGCCACCACGACGGAGCGGCGGATGCCGTCTTCGCCCAGGATGTCTTCGATGAACTCTTTCACTTCACGGCCGCGCTCGCCGATCAGGCCGACCACGATCACGTCTGCCGCGGTGTAGCGGGCCATCATGCCCAGCAGCACCGACTTGCCCACGCCGGTGCCGGCGAAGAGGCCGATGCGCTGGCCGCGGCCCACGGTGAGCATGCTGTTGATGGCGCGCACGCCGGTGTCCAGCGGTTGGCGGATGGGGTCGCGGTCCATCGCGTTGATGGGGCGGCGCACCAGCGGCTCCTTGTGCACGTTGGCCAGCGGCCCCTTGCGGTCGATCGGGTGTCCGTGCGAGTCGATCACCCGGCCGAGCAGGCCGTCACCCACGGGCAGGTGCTGCGTGCGGTCTTCGCCGCGGCGCCAGGGGTGGTTGGCCGCACCCAGCTGCAGCGGCACGATGGGCGAGGGGCGCGGCACCACGCGGGCGCCGCTGGCCAGGCCTTGCACGTCGCTGCTGGTGGGCATGAGGTAGGCACGGTCGCCCGAGAAGCCGACCACCTCGGCCAGCACGGGCGGCTGGTTGTGGTGGTCGTCCATGTGGATCTGGCACACCGAGCCCACGGGCACGCGGATGCCGGCGGCTTCGAGCACGAGGCCGGCCACGCGCACCAGGGTGCCTTGCGTTTCCAGCGGCACGGGCTCGGCGGCAAAGGTCTGCAGGTTGCCCAGGTAGCGGTGCCACTTCTCGGCATTCGCGAGGGCGTGGGCTTCGAGAGGTGAGGTGTTCATTCAGCGGCCTCGTCTTCTTCCGCCGTGGCGGCGCCGCTCCAGCCTTCGTCGATGCCCAGCGAGGCCGCGGCGCGGCGCCAGCGGGCCTCCAGGCTGGCGTCGATCACGCCGATGTCGGACTCGACCACGCAGCCGCCGCGCGTGATGCTGGCGTCGGACAGCAGGCGTGCGCCGCGCGCGGCCAGCACGTCGGCGGCGCCCTGCGCCACCAGGGCGTGGTCGTCGGGGTGCACGCGCAGGGTGATGTGGTGGGCGCTGAGCAGCAGCGTGTCGACCGCCTCCTGCGCCACGGCCACCACGAGATCGGGGCGCTGAGCGAGTTCGCTGCGCACCATCTGGCGCGCCAGGTGCGTGGCCGAGACGGCCAGCGCGCGCGCCATGTCCTGCTGCAGGTCATCGAGCTGCTGGCCGGTCGACTGCATCAGCGTGCCGATCTGCGCGGTGATCTGCGCGGCGTAGCTCTGCTTGAAGCCTTCGAGCGCCACCAGGCCGTCGCGGTAGCCGTCCTGGTAGCCGGCGCTGCGGGCGGCCTTGACGTGGACGGCCAGTTCCTCGGCCGGCGATGGCTTGGGCGGCGCGGGCGGTGCCGGCGGCTCGGCGCGCTGCACGGGCGCCTGCGGCGCACCTTCGCCGCCCGAGAGCGCACCCGGCTTCCAGGCCGCGAAGGAGTTGAGCTCTTCGCGGGGGATGAAGCGGGCGTAGGCCGACGCCGGCTTGGGTGCAGCGCCTCCGTTGGGCGGCGGTGCAGGACGTGTCGGTTTAGAGGAACTCATCGTCCCCGCCCGAAGCCAGCATGATCTGGCCTTCGTCGGCCAGGCGTCTCACGATCTTGAGCATTTCCTTCTGCTCGGCCTCGACCTCGGAGACACGCACCGGGCCGCGGCTTTCCAGGTCTTCGCGCAGCGTCTCGGCGGCGCGCGTGGACATGTTGCGGAACACCTTCTCGCGCATCTCGGGCGTGGCGCCCTTGAGCGCGATGACCAGCGATTCGCTCTGCACTTCCTTCATCAGCAGCTGGATGCCCTTGTCGTCGATCTTCTCCAGATCGTCGAAGGTGAACATGTTGTCCATGATCTTCTGGGCCAGCTCGTTGTCGGCTTCGCGGATGTAGTCGAGCACCGCGGTCTCGACGCTGCCGCCCAGAAGGTTGATCATCTCGGCGGCCGTCTTCACGCCGCCCAGGCTGGCCTTGCGCAGCTTGTCGCCGCCGGCCAGCACCTTGCTCATCACTTCGTTCAGATCCTTCAGCGCCGAGGGCTGGATGCCGTCGAGCGTGGCCACGCGCACCAGCACTTCGTTGCGCTGGCGCTCGGTGAAGCACTTGAGCACGCCGCTCGCCTGGTCGAAGTCGAGGTGAACGAGGATGGCAGCCACGATCTGCGGGTGTTCGTTGCGCAACAGCTCGGCCACCGAGTTGGCGTCCATCCACTTCAGGCTTTCGATGCCCGACACGTCGCCACCCTGCAGGATGCGGTCGATCAGCAGGTTGGCCTTGTCTTCGCCAAGCGCCTTGCGCAGCACCGACTTCACGTACTCGTCCGTGTCGGTCACCAACATGCTCTGCTCGGAGGCAACGGTCGCGAACTTCTCCAGCACGCCCTCGACCTTCTCGCGCGGGATGCTCTTCATCCGGGCGATGGTCTCGCCCAGGCCCTGCACCTCTTTCGGCGTGAGGTGCTTGAACACCTCGGAGGCTTCTTCCTCGCCGAGGGACATCAGCAGAATCGCTGCGTCTTCCAGTCCTTGTGCGTCCATGCTTTGTTCTCGTTATGACTTGAGCGTGTCGCCATTCACCCAGCCGCGCACGATGTTCGCCACGGCCGTGGGGTTCTCCTTGGCGAAGGTGCGCGCACTGCTCAGCTGGGCGCTGACCTTGGGCGACTCGATGCGCAGGAACTCGGGTTCCGGCTCGGGCATCGCATCCTTGTCATCGACGATGGCCAGGGCCTCGCGGGTTTCCGGTGCGGGCGGCGGCTGCAGCGCGGCCTTGAGGGCGGGGCGGATCAGCGTGAACACGACCACCAGGGCGACCAGGGCCAGCGCCGCGGGCACCACGGCGGCTCGCATCAGGTCGATGGTCTGCGGCTGCTTCCACAGCGGCGTGTCGTCCTTGGGTGCAGCCTCGACCTTGAAGGGCGCGTTGATCACCTTCACCGAGTCGCCGCGCTCCTGCTTGAAGCCGATGCTCTCGCGCACCAGCGCATTGAGCTTCTCCACTTCCTCGCCGGTCAGCGGCACGGTGGTGGTCTTGCCCTTGGCGTCGGTCTTGGTGATGTGGTTGACCACCACCGCGGCGTTCAGTCGCTTCACGGTGCCGGTGGCGTTGCGCGTCACCTTCACGGTCTTGTCGACTTCGTAGTTGGTCACCGCGTTGCGGCTGCTGTTGGTCTGGCCGCCGGCCGCGCCGCCCTGCGCCGTCTGCAGCGGCTGCGAGGCGCCGGTCAGCGGCGCGGTGGCGGCCACCGGCGGCTGGTTGGAGGTGGCGCCGGGGATGCCGGTGGCGCCCGTGCCGTTGCTGCCCTGCTGTTCGCTGGTCTGCATGCTGCGCACGCTGGCCTCGGCATTGGCGCCCTGGTTGGGCTTGAACTCTTCGGAGGTCGATTCGGTCTGCGAGAAGTCGACGTCGGCGGTGACCTGCGCGCGCAGGTTGTCGCGGCCGACCACGGGCTCCAGGATGTCGAGGATGCGCTTGGTGTAGCTGGCCTCGATCTGGTTCACGTACTGCAGCTGGTTGGCATCGAGACCGGTGCCGGAGCTTGCATCGTTCGCGCCCGACAGCAGCGCGCCGGTCTGGTCGAGCACGCTCACGGCCTTGGGGTTCATCTCGGGCACGCTGCTGGAGACGAGGTGCACGATGCCGGCCACCTGGGCGCGGTCGAGCGTGCGGCCGGGGTAAAGGCTCAGCATCACCGAGGCGCTGGGCTTCTGCTGTTCGCGGAAGAAGCCGTTCTGGTTGGGCAGGGCCAGGTGCACGCGGGCGTTCTGCACGGCGGGCATGGCGGTGATGGAACGGGTGAGTTCGCCTTCCAGGCCGCGCTGGAAGGTGAGGCGCTCCTGGAACTGCGTCTGGCCGAAGCGGGCGCCGTCCATCAGCTCGTAGCCGACCACCGAACCCTTGGGCAGGCCGGCCGAGGCGAGCTTGAGGCGCAGGTCGTGAACTTGTGCCGCCGGCACGAGGATGGCGCCGCCCCCTTCGGTGTAGCGGTAGGGCACGTTCATCTGCGAGAGCTGGGCAATGATGGCGCCGCCGTCCTTGTCGGACAGGTTGGCGTACAGCACCTTGTAGTCACCCTGGCTGCTCCACAGCGTGAGCGCGGCCAGCACCGCCACCAGGGCGGCGACGCCCAGGCCAAGGCCGAGGCGGCTCTTGGCCGGCAGCGCCGCCAGGCGCGCACCGAAGCCGGCGCCCGGGTTGGCGAGGGGGTTGGGGTTGGCAATGGCGATTGCGTTGTCCATGTGATTCTTGGGGGTCATCGTCCACAGCGAAGGGCAGACAGAGTCGCCCGAATGGGAACGATTATTTGGAAACTTGAGGGGTCGGGATGACTTGAACAGGCTCCGAAACAGCGGCCAGTTCCAGACATCCCTGCTTACACAAAGCCCTAAAGTTCCGTCTCATGGATGTCACCCTCAAGCCCGTCAACTTTGCCCAGGCCGCCGCGCGCGCTGGCCTGGGGACGAATGGCTTGCCGCTGGCCAACGCCACCAAGGCGGTGGGCGGCGCCGGGTTCCAGCAGCAGCTCACTCAGGCGCTGCGCTCGGTGAGCGACAGCCAGAACCAGGCGACCGAGATGCAACGGCAGGTGCAGCTGGGCAACCCCACGGTCAGCCTGGAAGAAACCATGGTCGCCATGCAGAAAGCGCAGATCGGTTTCCAGGCCACGCTGCAGGTGCGCAACAAGCTGGTTCAGGCTTACTCAGAGATCATGAACATGCAGGTGTGAGGCCGGTGCTTCGGCTGGCCGCGCGTCACCGCTCAGGCGGGTCTTCCCGCTCGCACGTCACCGCTCGCTCAGGCTGAGGTATCGAAGCCCGGTGCTCATGTTTCCCCGCTTCGCGTGGTGTGTTTCTTCCTACTTCCAGCGGGTGCGCCGGGAGTCCGCCCCGGCGGGCGGGTCACTTTCATTTGTCGCGCCAAATGAAAGTAACCAAAGCAAAGGCGCTCTTCATTTGGTCGAACTGCGTGGCCACAGGCCTCGGCCTGTCTTCGCCATGCCGCAGGATCGGCCGCACATCTGCTGCGACCGCACTACTCATCGT
>NZ_DASSRA010000355.1:0-10690 GCF_035702065.1 Rhizobacter sp. | reverse complement strand
GAAGCTGCGATGGCACCATTGTCTGCAGGGTGAGCGCCGGCGATGCCGGGCAAGGGCGCGGGGCCGGGTAGTCGAAGTCCTACGGGGCGCGCCAGGTGGCGGTGTCAGCGCCGCAGCGTCTGGCGCTTGCGACGGCACCAGGTGGCGGTGAGCAGCAGGCCGGCGAGGCTCAGCGCGTATGTCGAGGGTTCAGGGACAGCGGCGACCGAGCCCACCAGGCCGACGTCCCCGGTGCGCACGGCCCACACGAACCCATAGACGTTGCTGAGTTCGTCGGTGTACTGGCGGGTGTTGGTGTACATGTTGCGCAGTTCCATCACCGGCGCGAAGCTGGTGCCGCCGTTGTCGGCCAACGTCATGTACTGCCCGTTCTGCAGGTTGGAGAACGGCCCGCTGGTGCCGGCGAGGGTGCCCGCCAGGAAGCTCAGCTCGGACGGCGAACTCATGCGCGGGTTGCAGGAGGTGGCGTTGCAGAAGATGGGGTTGTCGCCGCCATGGGGCAGCAGGCGTGCGGGCAGGCGCCAGTCGTCCACGCCGTACACGTTCAGGCTGTCCACGAAGGAGAGCGCTGCGGTGTAGGTCATCTGCCCCGGCAGCATCGGCTGGCCGAAGACGTTGCGCCCGACCGGGTTGCCCAGTGTGGCGTAGTAGTTCGCGTCGGCCAGCCAGGTGAGGTTCTGCGCCACGTCGTAGTACGCGTCGACGGAGCCATTGCCGTCGATGTCACGGGCCTGCAGGGCCTGGGCGCTTGCGACGCCCGATGCGAGCGCCAGCAGCGCCGCCAGAAGCTTTCTCATGTCGATCTCCCTTGTGGAGCGGGAGACTACGACCAATCGGCGGTGATTTCTCCCCTTGCATGAGGGGTTGCGGCATCACCGCGGAGGGTGGCTCCTTACTCCGCGCTGTAGGCCGCGCGCGCCCATCGGACTTTTCCGGCTCGCTCTCGGGGGATTCCGCCTGATCGTCAACCCTGGCATGCGGCGGAAGAACGCAAACCTATGATGACCGCCGCCCTCCTGCCGTACCCGATGAACGCCTTTGCACCCACCCACCTGCCCGACATGCCCTTCGACGCCATCGTCGAGCAGTCCGTGGCCGGCATCTACGTGATCCAGGACGACCACTTCGTCTACGCCAACGCCACCTGGGCCGCCATCGCCGGCTACACGCCCGAGGAGGTGATCGGCATGTCGCTCGCCCAGATGGTGCCGCCCGACTTCCTGGAGACCGTGCGCTCGCGCATCCGCGACCGGCTGGAGAACAACCCGCCCAGCATGCACTTCATCACCCGCGGCCTGCACCGCGACGGCCACGTGGTGATGGTCGAGGTGCATGGCTCGCGCATGACCTACCGCGGCCGCCCGGCGGTGATGGGCGTGGGCGTGGACGTGACCGAACGCCTGCGCAACGAGGAGGACCTGAAGCGCTCGCGCGAGCAGCTGCAGGCGCTCACCGCGTACACCGCCGCCAAGCTGGAGGAGCAGCGCCTGGCCATCTCGCGCGAGGTGCATGACGTGCTGGGTGGCATGCTCACCTCCATCAAGATGGATGCCACACGCATCCTGCGCCGCGCGGAGGGCAACGAGCTGCAGTCGCTCACGCTCGGGCTGCTGACGCTCACGCAGCAGACCATCGACACGGTGAAGCAGATCTCCGAGTCGCTGCGCCCGAGCGTGCTCGACCACCTGGACCTCTCGGTCGCGCTGGCCCACGAGCTGCGCCAGTTCACACGCCGCTCGGGCGTGCTGCACGAACTCGAGGCCGATGCGTCGCTGCCCACGCTGCGCCTGCCGCCCAAGCGCAGCACCGCGGTCTACCGCGTGCTGCAGGAGGGCCTGACCAACGTCGCCCGGCATGCCGGTGCGCAACGCGTGAGCGTGAGCCTGCGCGCCCAAGGCGACCAGCTGCGCCTGGAGCTGCACGACGACGGCTGCGGCTTCGACCCGTTCGCGCCCGCCGGCAGCGCGCTCGGCCTGCTCAGCATGCGCGAGCGGGCGCGCGAGATCGGCGGCACCTTGCGGGTCCAGTCCCGCCCGGGTGAGGGCACGCGGCTGGTGCTGCTGGCACCGCTGCTCTAGGAAGCCATGTGATCCACGTGCTGGTGGTCGACGACCACACCATCTTTCGCTCCGGCGTGCAGCGCCTGCTGCTCGACGAGACCGACATCCGCATGACCGGCGAGGCCGCCAACGGCAGCGAAGCGCTCGACATGATCCGCCGCCACCGCTACGACGTGGTGCTGCTCGACATCAACATGGACGGCCGCAACGGGCTGGACGTGCTGGCCTCGGTGCGTGCCTTCGAGCGCAGCCTGCCGGTGCTGATGCTGTCGATGTACCCGGAGGAGCAGTACGCGCTGCTGGCCATCCAGGAAGGGGCCAACGGCTACATCGCGAAGGACGCCGAACCGTCCGAGCTGGTGCAGGCGATCCGCCGCGTGGCCTCCGGCGGTCAGTACCTGAGCGCGCGGGCGGCGCCCCTGGTGCGCGAGCAGCTCGACGGGCGGGATGCGCGGCCCGCGCACCAGCGGCTGACGGTGCGGGAGCACCAGATCATGTTGATGATGCTGAAGGGGATGCCGCTGACGCAGATCGGGGAAGAGATGCTGATCAGCGTGAAGACGGTGAGCACGCACCGGGCGAACATCCTGGAGAAGCTCGGAGTGGCGAGCACCGCGGAACTGGTGCTGTATGCGGTGAGGCAGGGGATCATTCACTGAGGCATGCGGCGCGGCAGCGCGAGCCGAGCGGCCGGTGCCGCGTGCAGAGGCCTCAGCCCCGCTGGAACTTGAACACCGCCACGCTGGCCATCAGGTTCGGAAAGCGCCTCACCTCGCGCCCGTCCTGCATGCCGAACGCATCGAGGATCTGGAACCCGTCCTTGCGCAGCAGCACCTCGCAGTCGGTGTAGGTTCCCACCCGGATGTTGGGCGTGTCGTACCACTGGTAGGGCAGCGCGCGCGTCACCGGCATGCGCCCGGTGACCACGCGCAGCCGGTTCGGCCAGTGCGCGAAGTTCGGAAAACTGATCACGCCGATGCGCCCAACGCGCGCCGTCTCGCGCAACAGGCGCTCGGTGTGCCGCAGGTGCTGCATGGTGTCGAGCTGGAGCACCACGTCGAAGCTCTGGTCCTCGAAGATCGCCAGGCCGTCTTCGAGGTTGAGCTGGATCACGTTGACGCCACGCTGGGTGCAGGCGAGCACGTTGGCGTCATCGATCTCGATGCCGTAGCCGGTGCACTGCCGCGTGTCGCGCAGGTGGGCAAGCAAGGCGCCGTTGCCGCAGCCGAGGTCGAGCACGCGCGAGCCAGGGGGCACCAACTCGGCAATCAACTCCATCGTCTTCACATCGCTCATGACAGGTCCTTGGCGATGTTGTCGAAGCAGGCGCGCAAGACGCCGTGGTAGCGCGCGTCGTCGAGCAGGAAGGCGTCGTGCCCGTGCGGCGCGTCGATCTCGGCGTAGCTCACGTCGAAGCGGTTGTCGAGCAGCGCCTTGACGATCTCGCGCGAGCGCGCGGGAGAGAACCGCCAGTCGGTGGTGAAGCTGACCAGCTGGAACTTGCAGCGTGCCGCGGCGAAGGCCGCACTCAGGTTGCCGCCGTGCTCGCGCGCCGGGTCGAAGTAGTCGAGCGCACGCGTGATGAGCAGGTAGGTGTTGGCGTCGAAGTACTCGCTGAACTTGTCGCCCTGGTAGCGCAGGTAGCTCTCGATCTCGAACTCGATGTCCTGCGTGCTGTAGGCCGGCTGCGCACCTTTCAGGTTGCGGCCGAACTTGGCCTCCATCGAGTCGTCGGACAGGTAGGTGATGTGGCCGATCATGCGCGCCACGCGCAACCCGCGCTTGGGCACCACGCCGTGCGCGTAGAAGTGGCCGCCGTGGAACTCGGGGTCGGTGATGATGGCGCGGCGCGCCACCTCGTTGAAGGCGATGTTCTGCGCCGAGAGATTCGGTGCCGTGGCCACCGCGATGCAGTGGCGCAGGCGCGTCGGGTGGCGCAGCGACCAGCTCAGCGCCTGCATGCCGCCCAGGCTGCCGCCCAGCACGGCCGCGAGCTGCGTGATGCCCAGGCGGTCGAGCAACCGGGCCTGCGCGTCGACCCAGTCTTCCACCGTCACCACCGGGAAGTCGGCGCCGTACGGGCGGCCGGTGTCGGGGTGGGTGTGCATGGGGCCGGTGGAGCCGAAGCAGGAGCCGGGGTTGTTGACGCCGACCACGAAGAAGCGGTTGGTGTCCAGCGGCTTGCCCGGGCCGACCAGGTTGTCCCACCAGCCTTCGCTCTTGGCCTGGCCGGCGTAGGTGCCGGCCACGTGGTGCGAGGCATTGAGCGCGTGGCACACCAGCACCGCGTTGCTCTTGTCGGCGTTGAGCGTGCCGTAGGTCTCGTAGGCCAGCGTGTAGTCACGCAAGGAAGCTCCGCTGCGCAAGGGCAGCGGGTCGGCGAAATGCATCGCCTGCGGTTTCACATCACCCAGGGAACTCATCGAGGTCGCACCCAAGAAAAAACCCGGCGCCGCCAAAGCGGGACACCGGGTCGTGCGTCCTGTCTTTAGCTGGATTTATAGAGCGCTCGCAATCCGGAACAAATCAGCGCTGGGCCGCCAGTATAGCCACGCGGTTCGGGGCGGGTAGGGCCAGTCCTACGGAGGCGGCCGCCCTGCGCCGATGGCGACCACGCGGCGCTGCGCGGATAAAGGAGCATCCACCGGGTGGCATGTCGCCCCCGGCATCAACCGAAGGAGTAGCTCCATGGGACATCCCTGCATTTCCTCCAACAAGGTCGAAGGCACCCCCGTCTACAACCCCAACGGGGACAAGCTCGGGTCGATTGACGACCTCGTCATCGACAAGCGCTCCGGCCACGTGCGCTACGCCGCACTGGAGTTCGGCGGCTTCCTCGGCATGGGCACCGACCGCTACCCGCTGCCCTGGGACATGCTGACCTACGACACCAACCTCGACGGCTACGTGGTGCCGCTGCGCAAGGAGCAGCTCGAGAAGGCGCCCCACTACGAGCGCAGCGCCGCGCCCGAGTACAGCGAGGACTATGGCCGCAAGGTGTACGACTACTACGGCGTGGCCTGGCAGTAAGCGCCGGAGGGCCTGTTCAGCACAGGCCCTCTGGCGTTGGCGCGTGGTGGAACACCTTGGCGATCACCTGCCAGCGCCCATCGAGCTTCACCAGCGTCAGCAGGTCGATGAAGTGCCGCGGCAGGATCGAGCACTGCACGCGCGCCAGCGCCGTCACCGGGCCGGCGAACTCGATGGCGAGGATGCGGTCGGTGCGCGCGTCGCCACGGCTCGCCGGTGAGACGCGCTGGTCGACCACCGCGAAGTACTGGTCCATGCCCAGCGCGAGCAGCGTGCCGTCGCTCGCGCTCGCATACAGCGCCCGCGGGTGGAACACGCGGCGCAAGCGCTGCGTGTCGCTGTGGTGCAGCCCATCGAAGTAGAGCTGCAGCACGGCCGACACGGCCTCGCGTTCGGTGGCCGGCTCGGCGTTCACAGCAGGCCTTCGGCCTTCATCGCCTCGCGCACCGCCGGCCGGGCCGACACGCGCTTCAGGAAGGCCTGCAGGTGGGGCAGGTGCGACAGGTCGAGGTCGACGAACTTGGCCCAGCCGGTCACGACGAACAGGTAGGCATCGGCCGCGGTGAAGTCGGCCCCGGTGAGGTGCTCGCGCCCTTCGAGCTGGCTGTCGACCCACGCGTACTTCTTGCGCAGCGCCGCGCGCAGCGTGGCCTTGGTCGCGGCGTCGAAGTCGGGGCTGAAGAGCGGCGAGAAGGTCTTGTGCAGCTCCGAGGTGATGTAGTTCTGCCACTCCATCACGCGGTAGCGCGCGAGGCTGCCGGCCGCCGGCATCAGCGTGGTGGCACCGGCGCGGTCGGCGATGTACTGCACGATGACCGGCCCTTCGCTGAGCAGGCTGCCGTCGTCGAGTTGCAGCAGGGGCACCTGGCCCTTGGGGTTGAGGGTGTAGTAGTCGGTGCCGGCCGGCGTGAGGTGCTTGGCGGTGTCGACCTTCTCCAGCGTGAAGGGCTGGCCGGTTTCGCGCAGCACGATGTGCGGGGCGAGTGAGCAGGCGGCGGGGGCGTAGTAGAGCTTCATGGGACGGGTCCGTGTGGTTGAAGGAGAGCCCGAACCTTATTCACGATCTCAACTTCGATAAACCTGCCATCATTCACTTCACTGATTACATGGAGTGATGGAATGCCGCGTCAGTTCAGCGGGCTCATGCTCGGAAGCGTGGAGCTGTTCTGCCTCACGGCGGAGCTGCAGGGCTTCACCGCCGCGGCCGCGTCGGCAGGCCTCACGCCGGCGGCGGTGAGCCGCGCCATCGGGCGGCTGGAGGCGCGGCTCGGTGTGCAGCTCTTCGTGCGCACCACGCGCCAGGTGCGCCTCACCGACAGCGGCCGCAGCTACTACGAGCAGTGCCGCCAGGCGCTGGGCCAGCTGGTCGACGCCGAGCGCGAGCTCACCGGCGAGCAGCGCGTGGCGACCGGCACGGTGCGCATCAGCCTGCCCACGTCCTACGGCCACTACCGCGTGCTGCCGGTGCTGCCGGCCTTCCGCGAGCGCTACCCCGGCGTGGAACTCGACGTGCAGATCAGCAACCGCAACATCGACTTCACGGCCGACGGCTATGACCTCGCGGTGCGCGGCCGCGCGCAGCCCGACTCGGGCCTGGTGGCGCGCCCGCTGCAACCCGTGGAGCTGGTGGTGGTGGCCACGCCGCAGTACCTGCGACGTCACGGCACGCCGCGCGCGCCAGAGGCTCTGCTGCAGCACCAGTGCATCGTGTTCAGCCTGCCGCGCACCGGCCTGCCGGTGCCCTGGGTCTTTCGCGACAAGAGCGGGCAGACGGTGGAGATCGTTCCGCCCTCGTCCTTGCGCTGCACCGACGACGTGCTGGGCCTGGCGACGCTCGCGCGTCATGGCGCGGGCCTGACACAGACCTTCCGCGCCGCCGTCGACGACGACCTGAAGCAGGGCCGCCTGAAGGAAGTGCTCAAGGACCACGGCGGCGCCAGCCTGCCCTTCTCGCTGCTCTACCCGGCCAACCGGCACATGCCGCTGCGCGTGCGCGTGCTGGTCGACTTTCTCGTCGAGCGCCTGTCGCCGCAGCCAGGTGCCCGCTAGGTGGGTGCGTTGACGGCGCCCGGCGGCACCTCGCCGCGCAGCAGCGCCGTGAACTGCGCCACCGTCTCCAGCGCCTGGTGTTCGACGGCCGCCTGCGTCAGCCCGCCGATGTGCGGCGTGGCCAGCACCAGCGGGTGACGGGCCAGCTCGGGCGTTGGCATCTGGTCGGGCGCGCGGCCCACGTCGAGCGCGCAGCCGGCCAGGCGGCCGGCATCGAGCGCGTGCAGCAAGGCGGCATCGTCGACCAGTTCGCCGCGAGATGCATTGATGAAGCACGCACCGGGCTTGAGCGCGGCGAAGGCCGGCGCATCCATCAGCCGCTCGGTCTGCGGCGTGGCAGCGGCGAGGCAGACGACGAAGTCGGAGCCGGCCAGCAGCGTAGCGAGCGGCACCTGCCGCGGGGCAGCCGCGTCGGTCACTGGCGTCGGGCTGGTGACGAGCACCTGCATGCCGAAGACCTGCGCGATCTCCACCAGCCCCCGACCGATCTGCCCGTACCCGATCACGCCCAGCACGGCGCCGCGCAACTCGCGGCCCATGAAGGGCGGCAGCGCCTGGCCACGGTGGCGGGCTTCGGCATAGCGGTGCGTGCCGCGACCGAGAGCGACCATGGCGCCGACGATCCACTCGCACACTGCCGGCACGTAGCCGGCGCTGGTGTGGGTGACCAGCACGCCGTTCGCGCGGGCCGCATCGACGTCGACGCTGCGGATGTCGACCGCGCAGCGGATGAAGGCCTTCAGCCCCGGCAGCGCCTCAAAGAGCGCGCGCGGGCCGGGCGTCTGCCGGTAGGCGATGAGGGCCGCGCAGCCCTGTGCCGCCGCAGCGAGCTCGTCCACCGAGAGCTCGCGCGGCTCCGGGTTGAGCCGCACCTCCGCCACGGCCTGCAGTGCGTGCAAGGCCTTCGTGCCGAAGTAGAGGTCGAGCTTGTCGGGCGGGTGCGTGAGGAAGACGCTGGTCACCGCGCCGCCCTCTTCAGGCCAGCCGCCTTGCGCTCCGTGCGGGGTGGCGGCGCCACCGATTCGCGCGCGATCAGGCGCGTGGGCGGGATCACGCTGCCCGATGCGCGCGCATCGGGCAGCGGGTTCATCACGCGCTCCACCATCGCACGCGCGAGCTCGGGCACCGGCAGCTGCACCGTGGTGAGCATGGGGTTGGACAGCGCGGCCAGAAAGTGCCCGTCCAGGCCGACCACCGACACGTCGTCGGGCACGCTGAGCCCCGCCTCGCGCAGGCCGGCCATCAGCCCGAAGGCCATCAGGTCGTTCAGCGCCACGATGCCGGTGGGCCGCGGGGCCATCGCGGCAATCATCAAGGCAGTCGTTCGGCCTGCTTCGCCGATGACGGTCTCGCCGTATTCGTCGAGCGGCCCGCCATCGATGACCTGTGCACCGGCGCGCAGGCCGGCCGCCTCGGCCGCGGCATAGAAGCCGTCGATCTTGGCGCGCCGGCCCATGGTCATGCCGGCCACGGTGGCAAAGGCCAGGCGGCGGTGGCCCTGCGCGATGAGATGTGCGGTGGCCATGCGCCCCACCTCGAAGTTGTCGGGCATCACGTGGGCCACCTTGGAGCGCTTGCCGGGCGCCGGCCCGCGGTCATAGCTCACCACCACCATGCCGCGCTCGGCCGCCGACTCGAAGTGCCGCTCGTCGGCCAGCGACGAGATCACGATCACGCGGCGCACGCCCTGCGACAGCAGGTCGTCGAGGAAGGCGCTTTCCTTGCGCGGGTCGCGGTAGGTGCTGCCCAGCAGCAGGCGGTAACCGAAGCGCTCCTGTGCCACCGCTTCGATCTCGCGCGCGATGTAGCCGTACATCGGGTTCGTCATCGACGGCACCAAGAGGCCGATGAGCGGTGTCTGCCCGGTCTTGAGTTGCCGCGCCAGCCTGCTGGGGCGGAACTGGAGCGCCTCGATGGCGGCGTTGACCCGTTCGAGCGTGTCCGGGCGCATGCGGTCGGCACGGCCGTTGAGCACGTTGGACACGGTGCTGACCGACACGGCCGCGTGCTTCGCAACGTCCTGGATCGTGGTCATGTCGGTTCCTGATAGAAGGCGTGGGGACAACTTGCCGGCGCCGTGACCACCGCGGCGCGCAAGAGCTGCGGGCATTTCAGCATGGGTCATTCATCTTCCGCCGCGCCAGCGCCAGCAGCCCGGGAAAACCCCCGAATCCATCGATTTAGTAAATCGATACAGTATATCGATACACAACGCTGGAGGACAGCCCCATGCCCGTGAACTACGACGCCTCTTCCCGCGGCCTCTGGTGCGCCGCCCTCCTTGCCGCCGGCCTGGCTGGCCACGCCGTGGCCGCGCCGCCCAAGGTGGTGACGCAGCCCAACTCCGACCCGCAGTGCTTCGCGCCCTGGAGTGCCAGCACCAAGCTGTTCCAGTACCCGGCCAAGAAGGGGCCGTACCGCATCGCGCTGGCCAACGGGTACATCGCCAACACCTGGCGCATCCAGATGATCAAGACGGCCAAGGCCTACGCCGCGCAGCCCGAGGTGGCGGCCAAGCTGAAGGAGTACAAGGTTGTCTCCACGGGTGAAGACGTGGCCGCGCAGATCGCCGCCATCAACAACTTCATCGACTCGGGCTTCGACGCCATCGTCGTCAACGCGCAGAACCCCGCGGCCTTCAAGCCGGTGATCAAGCGCGCCAACGACGCCGGCGTGGTGCTGGTGGCTTTCGACAACATCCTCGACACCGAGGAGGCCATCAACGTCAACGTCGACCAGAAGGGCCTGGGCACCTACTGGGGCAACTGGCTGATCAAGAACACGCCCAACGGCGGCAAGGTGCTCGAGGTGCGCGGCGTCTCGGGCACCTCGGTCGACCGGGATCGGCACGACGGCCTCCAGGAGGCGCTCAAGGCTTCGGGCAAGAAGTGGGAAACGATCGAGGTGGTCGGCAAGTGGGACGACCCGACCGCGCAGAAGGTGACGGCCGACGCCATCGCCGTGCACAAGAAGTTCGATGCCATCGCCGCGCAGGGCGGCGACACCGGCGTGGTGCAGGCCATGCTCGACGCCAAGCACCCGATGGTGCCCTTTGCCGGCGAGACGGAGAACGGCTTCCGCAAGTTCTGCGCGAAGTTCGCCGGCCAGGGGCTCAAGTGCGCCTCGGGCGGCACCGGGCCGGCCCAGGTGGCGGTGGCCTTGAAGGTGGCGATCGCCGCGCTCGAAGGCAAGGTGCTGCCGCAGTCGATCAAGCTGCCCTTGTCGACGGTGGAAGACCCGGGCTTCAAGGACGGCTCGAACTTCTACGCGGCGCAGTCGGACAACTTCTTCGTAGGGAATGCCTTCCCGACCTGCGGCATCAACTTCACCGCCCAGGAAATCATGGGCCAAAGCGAAGCGAATAAATAAGGCCCCCCAGTCGCTGTCGCTGCCGCCTTGCAGGCCGAGCCGGGCGAATCGCCCGGCTCTTCGCTAGGCACAAACAGTCCACCGGACTGTTTGCGTCCGAACTCAGCCCCCAAGGGGCGCCGCCCAGCGGACCGGCAGAGCCCGGATCCGCGGGCGTAGCTTGATCCGGATTGCGAACGCTC
>NZ_DASSRA010000354.1:0-11485 GCF_035702065.1 Rhizobacter sp. | reverse complement strand
AAGAAGATCGCGTTGATCAGCTCGGACTTGCCGCGCGAGAACTCCGCCACGAAAGCGACGATGAGCTTCTCGCCGGACAAACGGCGACGCAGGGTGTCGAGCGATTCGTGGGCAGCGGGGTCTGCAACATCTTGCTCGGCGAGGAAGCGGCTGTACTCGTCAAGACGCTGCCCGAGCGTTGTGCGCCACTGGGAAAGTTCGTCAAGACTGCTTGCAAAAGAAGAAGCCATGGAGGTGTCGCGGCCCAGCAAAAATAAGCGTCAGGCATGGTAGCCCAAGGTCCGTTTGCTGCAGGCCAGCAGAAACATCTGGTCACCTGAGTGGTTTCCCAGGTGTGCGCTTTTTGGCCTTTTTCAGTGCCTTGTTTTACCGTTTCTGGCAGCTGGGGCAATAGAACGTGGAGCGCTGCCCCTGGATGATTCGCCGGATGGGCGTGCCGCATGTGTGACAGGGCTGTCCCTCGCGGCCGTACACCTTCGCCTCGAGTTGGAACTCACCAGCCATGCCATGGGCATCGCGGAAGTCGCGCAGCGTCGAGCCGCCCAGTGCGAGCGCGCGGGCCAGGGTTTCGCGCACCGCCACCGCCAAACGTTCAGCGCGCGGGCGGCTGATCTTGTCGCTGCGGGTGCGTGGGTCGATGCCCGCGGCGAAGAGCGCCTCGCAGGCGTAGATGTTGCCGGCGCCGACCACGATGTCGCCCGACAGCAGCGCGAGCTTCACCGCCACGCGACGGCGCTGCAGCGCGGCGTGGAGGTAGCCGCCGTTGAAGGCCGCATCGAAGGGCTCCACACCCAGACCTGCGAGCAGCTTGCTGGCCATGCCTTCGGTGGTGCTGGGCGACCACACCACGGCACCGAAGCGGCGCGGGTCGGTCAGGCGCAAGGTGCCGCGCGTGGTGACGAGGTCGAAGTGATCGTGGCTGCCTTGTGGTGCGCTGTCTTCACGAAACGCCAGCGAACCCGACATGCCCAGGTGCATCAGCAGGCCACCGCGGGACAAGGGCAGCCACAGGTACTTGCCGCGGCGCAGGGCATCGCCCACGGTCTGGGTGACCAGGCTCTCGGGTTCGCAGCCCAGCGGCCAGCGCAGCGGTTTGCCCAGCCTCACCCCGGTCACGCGGGCCCCGGCAATGCGCTGCGCAAAGCTCTGGCGCGTGACCTCGACTTCTGGAAGTTCTGGCATGAAGGGAATTATCGTGGCGATGTGGAGTCGCAGCAGCTGACTAGAATCTTCCGCAGTCCCAGGAGCCGTCCCATGCGATCCCTTTTTCCGTTCTCGCGCGCCGCCATCGCCGTGGCCTGCGCGCTGGTCTTGACGCATGGGGGCGTGCTGGCGCAAGACGAGCCGCCCGTGCAGGTGGCCAACTCCAAACTCGATGCGCCGCTGTTCTATCAGGTGCTGATTGGCGAGATGGAGTTGCGTTCGGGCCAGCCCGGCATGGCCTACCAGGTGTTGCTGGATGCGGCCCGCAAGACGCGCGACGAAGCCCTGTTCCGCCGTGCCACCGAAGTCGCCTTGCAGCAGCGTGCCGGCGAACAGGCACTGGCCGCCACGCAGGCCTGGCGCACCGCCTTGCCCGAGTCGCTGGAGGCGGTGCGCTTCCAGTTGCAGATCCTGGTGGCATTGAATCGCCAGGCCGAGACGACCGAGCCGGTGCGCACACTGCTCAAGCTCACGCCGGCGGCAGATCGCGCCGCCGTGATCTCGTCGCTGCCACGGCTCTACGAGCGCAACACCGACAAGGTTCAAACGGCCAAACAGCTGGAGAAGATCCTCGAACCTTCGCTGGCAGCACCCGAGACGCGCTCGGTGGCGCAGGTCGCGCTGGGCCGTGCCTGGCTCGCGGCCAACGACGCGCCCAAGGCGTTCGAGCTGGCCAAGAGCGCCCACGCGCCGGACCCGGCGGCCGACGCCCCCGCCCTGCTGGCGCTCGAACTGATGGCCTCGACACCCGCGGCCGAATCCATCGTCACCGCCTACCTGAAGGCCAAGCCCGGCGGCACGCCCATCCGCATGGTGTACGCCCGCGTGCTGAGCGCCGGCCAGCGCTACGCCGACGCCGTGCCGCAGCTCGAAGCGGTGGTGCGCACCGAGAACGCACCGGCCGCCGCCTGGCTCACGCTGGGCGCGCTGCACCTGGAGCTGAAGCACCCGCGCGAAGCCACCACGGTGCTCAACGACTACCTGCAGCGCGTGCAGGCCGGCACCATCACGCACGCGCCCGCCGAGGAAGACGACGACAACGATCCGTCCACGCCCGACCAGAGCACGACGCAGGCCTATCTGCTGCTGTCGCAAGCCGCCGAGCAGCAGCGCGACTACGTCGGCGCCGAAGCCTGGCTCGCCAAGGTGACCAACCCGCAGCGCGCACTCGACGTGCAGGCACGCCGCGCCTCGCTGCTGGCCAAGCAGGGCAAGCTCAAGGAAGGCCGCGAGCTGATCCGCCGCGCCCCCGAAAAGTCACCTGAAGATGCCCGCGCCAAGCTGCTCGCCGAGGCGCAGCTGCTGCGCGACATGAAGCAATGGGGCGAGGCGAATGTCGTGCTGGCCAGCGCCAACCAGAAGTTCCCCGATGACGCCGACCTGCTGTACGAGCAGTCGATGATGGCCGAGAAACTCAACCGGCTGGACGAGATGGAGAAGCTCCTGCGCCGCGTGATCGAGCTCAAGCCCGACCACCACCACGCCTACAACGCGCTGGGCTACTCGCTGGCCGAGCGCAACGTGCGCCTGCCCGAGGCGCGCGAGCTGATCAAGAAAGCCCTGGAGCTGGCACCCGGCGAGCCCTTCATCACCGACAGCATGGGCTGGGTCGAGTACCGCATGGGCAACCGCGAAGAAGCGCTGCGCCTGCTGCAGCAGGCCTACAAGGCACGGCCCGATGTGGAGATTGGCGCACACCTGGGCGAAGTCCTGTGGATGAGCGGCCAGCAAGAGGAAGCCCGTCGCATCCTGCGCGACGTGCGCAACAAGGACGACAGCAACGACGTGCTGAAGGAAACGCTGGCACGCCTGCGTGTCGATCTGTGATCCGCGGAGCAGCCGGCCTGCTGCTGGCCACCAGCCTGCTGGCGGGCTGCGCCTCAGTCGGCGAGCGCGCACCGGAGGGTGCTGAGACCCTCTCCGGCAAGCTCTCGGTGCGCGTCGACGCCAGCGCGGCCGGCCCGGCGCGCAGCGAAAGCGGCAACTTCGAGTTGAAGGGCTCTCCCGAGAAGGGCCAGCTCAACCTCTCGTCGCCGCTGGGCACAGTCCTGGCGCAGGCGCGCTGGTCGGGCCGGCAGGCCTGGTTGACCACTCCGCAAGGCGAAACCGCCTACCCGGATCTCGACGCCCTCACACAGGAGATGCTGGGCGAGCGGCTGCCGGTGGCTGCGCTGTTCGACTGGCTGCGCGGCCGCCCCTGGCCCGGTGCGCCGAGTCAGGCCAATGTGGCGCCGGCCGGCCACGGCTTCCAGCAGCTGGGCTGGTCGGTCGACCTGACGCGATTCGACGAAGGCTGGATCTCAGCCCAGCGCGCCCAACCGCCGACCGTGACCGTGCGCGCCCGCATCGACGCCCCCTGATCCCATGGCACTCACCGCCCTCTACGACGTGGCCGCCCCGGCCAAGCTCAACCTCTTCCTGCATGTGGTGGGCCGGCGCGCCGACGGCTACCACCTGCTGCAATCGGCCTTCGTGCTCATCGACTGGGCCGACACCCTGCACTTCGAGCGCCGCAGCGACGGCGCCATCGCGCGCCACGACCTCGGCGCCCAACTCCCCGCCGACGACCTGTGCCTGCGCGCCGCCCGAGCCCTCCAAACAGAATCGGGTACCACCCTCGGCGCCGACATCTCCATCGACAAGCAGGTGCCCTGGGGCGCCGGCATGGGCGGCGGCAGTTCCGACGCCGCCAGCACACTGCTGGCCCTCAATCGCCTGTGGGGTCTCAACTGGTCACTGCAGCGCCTGCTGGTACTGGGCCTGAAGCTCGGCGCCGACGTGCCCTTCTTCCTGGGTGGGCACAACGCGTGGGTCGAAGGCATCGGCGAACAACTCACACCCATCCAGCTGCCCAAGCAGTGGCTGGCCGTGCTGAAGCCAGCGTCTGGCATCGAAACCCGTGCCATTTTTGCCAGCCCGCTGTTGGCCAGAAACACCGAACCTGTTATAGTCGCGGGCTTCCTTGCAGAGACCGGCATTGATGCCCTGGTGGAAGGGTTTGGTCACAACGACCTGCAACCTCCCGCTGAGCAGCAATGTTCTGAAGTGGCGCAAGCCGCTCGGTTGCTCGAGGCCCGGTTCGGCAACAGCCGCATGACGGGTTCGGGCAGTGCGGTGTTCGCAAGGGCAGGCAGAATCAATGACACAGGCGCCCCACCCATGGCGACGCTTCCGGCGGATCTTCCGCCGGGCTGGGTAGGCAGAATGTGTCGCAGCCTGGAGATCCATCCGCTCGCGGGTTGGTCAGCAGGTTGAGCAGTTTCAGGTGGGCCGCGCAAGCGGCAAACCGGTGTAGGGGAGTCGCCAAGTTGGTTAAGGCATCGGATTTTGATTCCGACATGCGAGGGTTCGAGTCCTTCCTCCCCTGCCAAAGTTTCTTGATTCCCGGTGCTTGAGGGCTGCGTCCCGAGAGCACGCCGGGGCTGATGTTGATGGGTGCGCTGTGCCCACGGAATGCGCCCAATGAGCCTCGACGGAGGGAACGTGCTTTTCAACACCGTGCTGTTTACCGGGAATGCCAATCCGGCGCTTGCGCAGGAAATGGCTGCCAACCTCGGCATTGAACTCGGCAAGGCCAAAGTTGGCCGCTTCTCCGACGGAGAAGTTGACGTCGAGATCCAGCAGAACGTCCGCGCCCGCGACATCTTCATCGTCCAGCCCACCTGCGCGCCGACGAATGAAAACCTGATGGAGCTGTGCATCATGGTCGACGCGCTCAAGCGCGCTTCGGCCCGCCGCGTCACCGCGGTGATCCCCTACTTCGGCTATGCGCGGCAAGACCGCCGGCCGCGCTCCACCCGCGTGCCCATCAGCGCCAAGGTCGTGGCCAACATGCTCGAAGCCGTGGGCGTCGAGCGCCTGCTGACCATGGATCTGCACGCCGACCAGATCCAGGGCTTCTTCAACATCCCAGTCGACAACATCTACGCCTCGCCGGTGCTGCTGTCTGACCTGCAAAGCAAGCGTTACCAAGACCTGGTGGTCGTGTCGCCCGACGTGGGCGGCGTGGTGCGCGCCCGCGCGCTGGCCAAGCAGTTGGGTTGCGACCTGGCCATCATCGACAAGCGCCGCCCCAAGGCCAATGTGTCCGAGGTGATGCACGTCATCGGCGACATCGACGGACGCAACTGCGTGATCATGGACGACATGATCGACACCGCCGGCACGCTCGTGAAGGCGGCCGAAGTGCTGAAGGAACGCGGCGCCAAGAACGTCTACGCCTACTGCACCCATGCCGTGTTCTCCGGCCCGGCCATCGAGCGCATCAAGGGCTCGGCGCTGGACGAAGTCGTGATCACCAACACCATCCCGCTCAGCGAGGATGGCAAGAAGTGCTCGAAGGTGCGCCAGCTGTCGGTGGCCTTCCTGTTCGCCGAGACCATCCGCCGCATCTCTGATGGCGAGTCGGTGACCTCGCTGTTTGCCGAACAGAACAACAACTTCTGACCTAGAACGAGAGCGGGTTCCTTGCGGAGCCCTTCTTAGCCGCGGGCCGTTGGCCCGTTTAACCGGGAAGCCTGGTCGCGGGCTCCCATCCATCATTGGAGTACTTATGAAATTCGTCGCTTACGAGCGCACCAAGCAGGGGACCGGAGCGAGCCGCCGCCTGCGCAACGCCGACAAGGTGCCCGGCATCGTTTATGGCGCCGGCAAGCCGGCCATGATCGAGCTCGATCACAACGCTCTCTTCCACGCGCTGAAGAAGGAAGCGTTCCACTCGACCATCCTCGAGATGGAACTGGCTGGCAAGACCGAGCAGGTGCTGCTGCGTGACTACCAGCTGCACCCCTTCCGCCAGATCGTGCTGCACATCGACTTCCAACGCGTCGATGCCACCACCAAGATCACGAAGAAGGTTCCGCTGCACTTCATCAACGAAGAAAACTCGCCGGCCGTCAAGACCGACAAGTGCCTGGTGAACCACGTGGTGACCGAACTGCGCATCCAGTGCCTGGCCTCGGCCCTGCCTGAATACCTGACCGTCGACCTGAGCAACCTGACCAAGGGCCAGGCTCTGCACGTGAGCGACCTGAAGCTGGCCGACGGCATCACCGTCGTGACGCAGGGCAAGCCGAACCCCGTGATTGTTTCGACCTCGGTGCAAGCCGAAGAAGAAGAGGCCGCGCCCGCCGCTCCGGTGGTGGCCGCTGCCCCCGCTGCGAAGCCGAAGAAGAGCGAGAAGCAGAACAAGAAGTGAACCTTCGCAAGAAGGTCTGGGAGCCCCGCTTTTGGCGGGGCTTTTTTTTGCCTGGAACCCGCTTCAGCGGGAAGGACGGCCTTCCAACTGGGCCCGGATAATCCGCACCATCATGATTCGACTGCTTGTTGGCCTGGGCAACCCCGGCCCGGAATACGAAGCCACCAACCACAACGCCGGGTTCTGGTGGATCGACGCGGTGGCACGCGAACTCAAGGCCTCGCTCTCGCCGGAGCGCGCCTACTTCGGCTTGGTGGCCCGCGTGAACCGCCCCGGTGAGGCTGGCCCGCTGTGGCTGCTGGAGCCGCAGACCTACATGAACCTCTCGGGCAAGTCGGTGGCCGCGCTGGCGCGCTTCTTCAAGATCGCGCCCGAGGAGATCCTGGTCGCCCACGACGAGCTCGACCTGCAACCCGGCCAGCTCAAGTTCAAGAAGGGCGGCGGCCATGCAGGCCACAACGGCCTGCGCGACATCCATGCGCAACTCGGCACGCCCGACTACTGGCGCTTGCGCATCGGCATCGGCCACCCGGGCGTGAAGGCCGAGGTGGTCGACTACGTGCTGCGCAAGCCCAAGCCCGAGCACCGTGATGCCATCCATGACGCCATCGCCAAGAGCTTGCCTGCGCTCGACCTCATCTTGGCAGGCGAGATGGAGCGCGCCACGATGAAGATCAACTCCAAACCGCCCCGGCCCAAGCCGCCGCGACCCGAAGGCTTGGCAAGCGGACCCAAGCCATGAAAGCCTGCCTCCTGTTGTGCCTTGCGTTGGTCGGTGCCAGCACCTCGGCCCAGACGATCTACCGCTGCGGACCAGACGGCAGGGCGTACTCGCAAGCCCCCTGCGAACAAGGCCGCCCCGTGGATGTGAGCGACAACCGCAATGCCAACCAAGTGGCTGCGGCCCAGGCCCGCATTCGCGATGACCAAACCTTGGGTGACACCTTGCAGCGCGAGCGCCAGGCCCGCGAAGCCCGCCCGGCCCCGAAGGCCAGCCACATCGATGGACGCCCGGCTCCTTCAGTGCCCATGGCTCACGCCGCCAAGGCCCCCAAGGGAAAGAAGAAGCCGCGCGCTCCCAAGAATGGGGGCGATTTCATGGCGGTGGCACCCGCCGCCAAGACCTCGCGCTAACGCTCGGCTGGCGCCTGCAGGCGCTCGTACTTCTCCCACAGCATCTCGCGCGTCTCCACGTTGGCCGGGTCGACGGGGATGCAGTTGACAGGGCACACCTGCACGCACTGCGGCTCCGGGAAGTGCCCCACGCACTCGGTGCACTTGGCCGGGTTGATCTCGTAGATCACCGGCCCGAGCGAGATCGCCTGGTTCGGGCACTCAGGCTCACAGACATCGCAGTTGATGCAGTCGTCCGTGATCCACAGTGCCATGTCTATCGCTCCCCAGCGCTCACACGCTGCTGCAATCGTTTGAGCACCGAGGGTGACACGAACTTGGAGACATCACCCTTCAAGGTGGCAATCTCGCGCACGAAGGTGCCGGAGACGAACTGGAACTGGTCGCTGGGCGTGAGGAACACGGTCTCGACCTTGGGCATCAGGTGGCGGTTCATGCCGGCCATCTGGAACTCGTACTCGAAGTCACTCACCGCCCGCAGGCCACGCACCACCACCTTGCCGCCGTGGCTGGTGACGAAGTCGCTCAGCAGGCCGTCGAAGGCGATCACCTCGACGTTGGGGTGGATGGCGGCAAGCTCCTGGGCGATCTCCAGGCGCTCGGTCAGGCTGAACATGGTGCGCTTGTGGTGGCCCGTGGCGACAGCCAGGATCAAACGCTCGAACAGCTGGCTCGCCCGGCGCATCAGGTCTTGATGGCCCAGCGTCATGGGGTCGAAGGTGCCCGGGTAGACGGCGGTGAGTCGGGTCACGGAGGTCAAGGCGCTTTCCTTCTTGTCGGCTCGGGGCGAGTGCGGCCAGTTTAGCCGGGCTCGCTGCGCTGGATCAGGTGGAAATACACGGTGCCCGCCCGGCCTTCGCGGTGCAGGCGCAGCCCCAGTTCGGCCAGCGCCGGCTCGTCGGCGAATGAACGGTCGGCCTCCAGGTAGATGAATCCACCGGGTGCAACCATGCGCGCCGCGGCCCGCAGGGCGGGCAGGAACAGGTCGGCATCGAAAGGGGGGTCGCTGAACACGAGGGCGAATCGCTCCGGCGCGCAGCGCGCCATCCAGGCCAGGGCGTCGGCCGCTTCGATGCGCACGGTGTCGGCCTGGAGCCGCTCCTGCACGGCACGCAGGCCATGGGCGAGCTTGCCGTCGCGCTCAAGCAGCGTGACGTCGGCCGCCCCCCGCGAGGCGGCCTCGAACCCCAGCGCCCCGCTGCCGGCAAAGGCATCGAGGCAGCGCCAGCCCTCCAGGTCTTGCCCGAGCCAGTTGAACAGGGTTTCGCGCACGCGGTCAGGCGTCGGACGCAGCCCCGGCGCGTCGACCACGGGCAACTTGCTGCGCTTCCACTGCCCACCAATGATGCGGACTTCATGTGGGCCCCTTGCCGATGAAGACATCGGCTGCCCCTTGAGGGTGCCGCGGGCCGGCTTGGGAGCGGCCCGCCGCTGAGATGTCATTGCCGAACCGGGATGCCGCGGCTGGCCATCAGCGCCTTGGCTTCGGCGACCGTGTGTTCACCGTAGTGGAAAATGCTCGCCGCCAGCACCGCGTCGGCCCCGCCCTGCTGAATGCCCTCGACCAGATGCTCCAGGTTGCCCACGCCGCCGGAGGCGATCACCGGCACATCGACCGCGTCGCTCACCGCGCGGGTCAGCGGCAGGTTGAATCCGATCTTGGTGCCGTCACGGTCCATGCTGGTCAGCAGGATCTCGCCGGCGCCATGCTCGGCCATCTGGCGTGCCCAGGCCACGGCATCGATGCCGGTGTTCTTGCGCCCACCATGCGTGTACACGTCCCAACCCGACCCATCGGCCCGGCCCTTGGCGTCAATGGCCACCACGATGCACTGCGCGCCGTACTTCTGCGACGCGTCGCGGATGATCTGCGGGTTGGCTACCGCCGCCGAGTTGAAGCTCACCTTGTCAGCGCCCGCATTGAGCAAACGCCGCACGTCTTCGACCGTACGCACGCCGCCACCCACGGTGAGCGGAATGAACACCTGAGAAGCCACCGCCTCGATCATGTGCAGGATCAGGTCGCGGCCATCGCTGGTGGCAGTGATGTCGAGGAAGGTCAGTTCGTCGGCACCTTGGTCGTTGTAGCGGGCGGCAATCTCCACCGGATCACCGGCATCGCGCAGTTCGACGAAGTTGACGCCCTTGACGACACGCCCGCCAGTAACGTCGAGGCAGGGGATGATGCGTTTGGCCAGCATCAGCCGTTGCCGTTCAGTTCGTCCGCGCGCTTCTGCGCGGCCGCGAAATCGAGCGCGCCGGTGTAGATGGCGCGCCCGCAGATCACGCCCTCGACGCCCTCGCCTTCCACGGCGCAGAGCTTCTCGATGTCGGCGATGTTGGACAGGCCGCCCGACGCGATCACCGGAATGCTCAGCGCCTGCGCGAGCTTGACGGTGGCGTCGATGTTGATGCCGGTGAGCATGCCGTCGCGGCCGATGTCGGTGTAGATCACGCCTTCGACGCCGTAGTCCTCGAACTTCTTGGCCAAGTCGATCACTTCGTGGCCGGTGAGCTTGCTCCAGCCGTCGGTGGCCACCTTGCCGTCCTTCGCGTCCAGGCCCACGATGATGTGGCCGCCGAAGGCGCTGCAGGCGTCCTTCAGGAAGCCCGGGCTCTTGACCGCCGCCGTGCCGACGATGACGAAGCTCAGACCGTCGTCGAGGTAGCGCTCGATGGTGTCGAGGTCGCGAATGCCACCGCCCAGCTGCACCGGGATCTCGTCGCCCACCTCGGCCAGGATGGCCTTGATGGCCGGCTCGTTGACCGGCTTGCCGGCAAACGCACCGTTCAGATCCACCAAATGCAGGCGCCGGGCGCCGGCATCGACCCACCGTCGGGCCATGGCCGCGGGGTCTTCGCCGAAAGTGGTGGAGTCGGCCATGTCGCCTTGCTTGAGGCGCACGCATTGGCCGTCTTTGAGATCAATGGCAGGGATCAGCAGCATGGCCGAGGCAGAGGTGGGGTGGAGGGGAAAAAGAGGGGTGCCCGAGAGAGACGACGCAGACGAGATGACGCTGAAAAGCGGATCAGGGATTCCAGTGAAGGAAGTTGCGGTACAGCGCGAGCCCGTGCTCGGCGCTTTTCTCTGGGTGGAACTGGGTTGCGAAAATGTTATCGCGTGCCAGCGCACAGGTAAAGCGGGTGCCGTACTCCGTTTCGCCCACGCTGTGGCGCGGGTCGGACGGCCGGGCATAGAAACTGTGCACGAAATAGAAGTACGCCCCATCGGGAACGCCCGCCCAGATCGGGTGCGCGCGCGCCTGCATCACCTGGTTCCAGCCCATCTGCGGCACCTTGTAGCGGCTGCCGTCGGGCTGCCGCTGGCCTTGCAACTGGAAACGAATCACTTCACCGGGGATGAGGTTCAGCCCGTCGGTCGGGCCTTCTTCGCTGCGCGTGAGCAACATCTGCATGCCCACGCACACGCCCATCAGCGGCTTGCGGGCGGCGGCGTCGAGCACGGCGTCCAGCAGGCCGGAGTCGTGCAGTTCGCGCATGCAGTCGGGCATGGCGCCCTGGCCGGGGAGCACGATGCGTTCGGCGGCGTACACCTCGTCGGGCTTGGAGGTGACGATCACCTGCACCCCACTGCCTTGCGCCACATGCATCACGGCCTGCGACACGGAACGCAGGTTGCCCATGCCGTAGTCGACGACGGCGACGGTGCGGCTCATGTCAGAGGCTTCCCTTGGTCGACGGAATGACGCCAGCGGCCCGCGGGTCGATCTCCAGCGCCATGCGCAGCGCGCGCGCAAAGGCCTTGAAGATGGTCTCGCACTGGTGGTGGGCGTTGTCGCCCTGCAGGTTGTCGATGTGCAGCGTCACGCCGGCGTGGTTGCTGAAGCCCTGGAAGAACTCGTAAACCAGCTGGGTGTCGAGCGCACCGATCATGCCGCTCTTGAAATCGACGCGCATGTGCAGGCCGGGCCGGCCGGAGAAGTCGATCAC
>NZ_DASSRA010000353.1:0-2524 GCF_035702065.1 Rhizobacter sp. | reverse complement strand
AGCCGGTGCGGCCGCGCCCGGGCGAGTCGGCCTTCGACTTCGTGGCACGGCAGGCCGCCCTGCCCGACGTGGCCTGGATCGACGCGCCCGAGACCGGGGGCCTTCTGGCCCAGATGCAGCAGGTGGTGGGCCCCGCGCGCTGGCTGGGGTGCGACGCGGCCGCCATCGCCGTGGCGTCGGGCAAGCGCGCCACGCTGCAGCGCCTGGTCGAGCACGGGGTGGCCACGCCGCTGGCCTTTGCGCACGTGCCCGAAGTGAGCCGCTGGGTGGTCAAGCCGGACGATGGCGCCGGCGGTGTCGCCACCCGCGTGCACCACTCGCAGGACGAGGCCATGGCCGACTGGGACCACCGCTCGCAGGCCGGCAGCCCGATGACCATCGAGCCCTGGGTCGACGGCGAGGCGCTCAGCATCTCGATGCTGTGCAAGGCACGGCACCGCGTGGAGATGCTCAGCGTCAACCGCCAGCGCATCGCGGTCGATGGCGAGGGCGCGCTCTCGTTCGAAGGGGTCGAGGTCAACGCCATCGCGCTCGACAGCCACCGCGGACGCACGCTGTCGGGCCTGGTGAGCCAGGTGGCCAACAGCATCCCCGGCCTGCGCGGCTTCGTCGGCATCGACCTGGTGTGGCACCCGCGCTGCGGGCCGGTGGTGATCGAGGTGAACCCGCGGGTGACCTGCGCCTACGTGGGCCTGTCGGACGCGCTGGGCCGCAACCTCGCGGCAGAGATGCTGGCCGACCACGACGCGGAGCCGGCCCGTGGCTGAGCACCGCGTGATCGGCTGGGACGTGGGCGGCGCGCACCTCAAGGCCTGTTTGCTGGAGCAGGGCCGCGTGGTCGACGTGGCGCAGTGGGCGTGCCCGCTGTGGCAGGGCACCGGCCACCTGGAACAGGCGCTCCAGTCGGCCCGCGAACGCTGGCCGGCCACCACGCAAGCGCAGACGCAACATGCGGTGACGATGACGGGCGAGATGGTCGACCTGTTCGCGCACCGCGAAGAGGGCGTGCAACGCATTGCGGCGTTGCTGTGCGAAGCCCTGTCACCGGCGGCGGTGCAGTTCTTCGCCGGCGACAGCGCCTGGTGCCACCGCGACCGCGTGGCCGGGCTGTGGGAGCACATCGCCTCGGCCAACTGGCTGGCCACCGCGCAGCACGCGGCGCGCGAGTTGGGTGGTGTGCAAAGCGAGGGTGTGCTGGTCGACATCGGCAGCACCACCACCGACCTCATCGCCTTCCGTGGCGGCCGCGTGCTCACACAGGCACGCAGCGACGTGCAGCGCCTGGCCAGCGGCGAGCTGGTCTACCAGGGCGTGGTGCGCACACCGCTGTGCGCGCTGGCGCACCAGATCCCCTGGCAGGGCCAGTCGCTCAACGTGATGAACGAGTACTTCGCCACCGTGGCCGACGTCTACCGCCTCACGGGGGAGCTGAACCCCGCGCACGACCTCTACCCGAGTGCCGACAACGCCCCCAAGGACCTGCCCGCCACGCGCAAGCGACTCGCCCGCATGATCGGCATGGATGCGCGCGATGCCAGCGATGCCGACTGGCTCGCCTTCGCGCAAGCCTGGCGCGCTGCGCAGGTGGCCGAACTCGGCGGGCAGCTGAGGCGCGTGATGGCGCTGCATGCGCTGTCGGCCGATGCCGTCGTCGTGAGCGCAGGCTGCGGCGACTTCCTGGTGGCCGACGTGCTCGCGCACGCGGGCGGCGCGACGCGGGCGCTGCGCGCCTATGGCGGCGACTTGGTTCGCCTCTCGCCCCATGCCCGCCCGGACACGCTCGCCTGGGCCCAGGTGTGCGCCCCCAGCGTGGCCGTGGCCATGCTGCTCGACCGGGAGCTGCGCTGATGTGGGTCGTCAAGCTGGGAGGAAGCTTGTGCAACGACCCGGTGCTGCCGCAGTGGCTGGACCTGCTGGCCCAGTTGGGCGGCGGGCGCGTCACCCTGGTGGGCGGAGGCGGCAGCTTCGCCGACGAGGTGCGGCGCGTGCAGTTGCAGTGGCAGTTCCACGACCTGGCCGCGCACAACATGGCGGTGCTGGCGATGGCGCAGACGGCCTACCAGCTCAACGGCATCAACCCGGCGCTGCAGCTCGCCAGCAGCCGCAGCGACATCCAGCGCGTGCTGCACAAGGGCCAGACCGCGCTGTGGTTGCCCTTCGAGCTGCAGCGCGAGCAGCCCGATGCGCACACCAACTGGGACGTCACCTCCGACAGCCTGGCGCTCGACCTCGCACGGCGCCTGAACGCCGAGCGGATGGTGGTGGTGAAGTCGTGCCACATCGAGCCTGGCTCGACGCTGGCGGGCTTGAGCGAAGCCGGCATCGTCGACAAGCGCTTCGCTTCACTGGCCGACGGGGCGGCGTTCCCGATCGAGATCCTGCACAAGGATGAGCTGGAGACGATGCGGGCCCTGCTTTATCGGATGTAGGCGGAGTGGGCCTTCGATACCTCAGGCTGAGCGGACTGGTGGCGTTCGAACATAAACCTTCCGCTCACCCTGAGGTATCGAAGGGTCAGCCTGAG
>NZ_DASSRA010000352.1:0-3183 GCF_035702065.1 Rhizobacter sp. | reverse complement strand
GGGTCGCTTCTTTGCCTCCTTTCTTGTCGACACAAGAAAGGAGGTCGCCCGCCGGGGCGAACTCCCGGCAGCGGCCTCACGCTGTGAACAACACCAACGACAAAGCGAGACAGTGGACCCCGGCGTGCGCCGGAGTGACGTGCGAAAAGCGGCACTGGGCTTCGATACCTCAGCCTGAACGGATTGAGGCACGCGAGCAGAGGGATCAGCCCGAGCGGGTGGTAGCGCAGCAACCCCGCAGTCCGTGAAAGAATTCACGCCACCATGACCCATCCCCTCAACCCCGAATCCGTCGTCCAGCGCCAGCTCGACGCCTACAACGCCCGCGACCTCGACGCCTGGCTCGCCACCTATGCCGAAGACGCGCAGCAGTTCGAGCACCCCGCCAAGCTCCTGACCACGGGCCACGCGGAGATCGCCGCCCGGACCGGGCCGCGCTTCCAAGAACCCAACCTGCACGCGCGGCTGCTGCAGCGGGCCGTGATGGGCAACATGGTGATCGACCACGAGGAGGTGACACGCACCTTCCCCGAAGGCCCGGGCCGCATCGAGCTGGTCTGCATCTACGAGGTGCTGGATGGCAGGATCCAGACTGCCATCTTCAAGTTCGGCCCGAAGACACTCGACTGACACTCGGTTGCAGTCGCACAGCGGCTTCGTGTTCACAATGCAGCCCGGCATGACCACCCCTTCAAGGCAGCACCCATGAGAACCCCGATCGCCTTCGCCCTGCTCGGCCTGCTGGGCGCCAGCGCCCACGCCATTCCGTCGGACGTGAAGGTGCTCGCTCAGTTCGACCTCGGCTTCGCCAAGTGCGAGGCGCGCTTCCCGCAGATGAAGGGCCACGCCGACGAGGCCTACCTCGCGCTGTGGAAAGTCAAGCCCGATGACAAGGCGCGTGCCGACCTCGCCAAGGCGCGCAAGACCGCGCAATACAAGGACGCGCGCAAGCAAGCCCAGAAGACGCAGGACAACAGCAGCAGCCCCGAGATCGAAGACAAGCTCAAGCACCAGTGCCTGGCCACCTGGAACGAGGCCCAGCGCAACGCGCCGCAGGGCGGCGGCAAGCCTTAAGAGACGACGCTCGCGTCCTGGCGTGACGGGTGGAAGGCGCTCATCACCCGCACCCGCTCGTTGCTGAAGAAGTGCGTCGGCGAGCCACCATAGGCCCTGAGCCAGACCTTGCTCAGGTGGGCTGAATCGGCAAAGCCCGCCGCCAGGGCGATCTCCGTGAGCGACAGGCCCGAGCCCACGAGCTGCGTGGCCAGGTGCACCTTCTGCGCCAGCTGGTAGCTGCGCATGGGCAGGCCCACCTCTTCGGCGAAGAGGTGCGACATGCGGTCGTATGACAAGCCCGAAGCGGCGGCCAGCTCGTCGAGCCCGGCCGCCGGCTCCGCATGCAGCATGCGCAGCACGCGCCGGATGCGCGGGTCGTTCTCGCGCGCCACCGGCGTCGGCAGCTGCGTCGCCACCGCAGCCACCAGCTGCGCGAACAGCGCCTGCACCTCGGCCAGGCTGCAGCGGTGCTCGTACACGGCGCGCAGCGCAGCGTCCAGCGGGCTGAACAGCGCGCGCGGCAGGCACAGGCTGCCGTGGCCGCCGATGCTGCGAAAGAGCCGGTAGCACGCGTGGTTGGGGCTGATGCCCACGGCCACGATGGGCACGCCGCGCACACCCAGGCGGCGCCGCGCGTGCGGCCGCGTCACCAGCACCTCGCAGCGCCCGGCCTCGCCGCCGGCGCCGTACTCGAAGGTGTCGCCGTCGCCCGCCACGGTGAGCGCGATGGCCGCCGAGAAGCGGGCGGTCTCGCTCACCACCCAGGGGCCGGCGAACAGGTAGCCGTCTTCGAGCAGCACCAGCAGGTCGCGGCGCCGGGTGGCGGGCAACTCGTTCGCTACCGGGAAAGAAGAAGGGATACCACTCATGAAACGCAACAGGCCAGGCCGGGCAAGCTTAGTGCGCGCGCTCGGCCGGGCGCATCGGGAGATTCCAGTGCGAAAAAAAGACCGATGCGACGGGAGCCCCGCGCGCATCGGCTTCAAGCTGACCCGGCACTGCCAGCGGCAGCACCGAAAAGGTCAGTGCGTCACACAGATGATCAGAACGATCAAATCAACCGATGCGAATGGTCGGGCGTGGGGGCGCAAGCCGCTTGTACGCAGTCGCTGAAGCGTTGCGCTTCGGCGCCAGGGGTTTCCCGTGGTGGCCGCGCGATCAGCAGCCGAGGGCGCGTTGGCGCTTCTGCGTCTGGTCGATGTAGCGCTGCAGGGCGCGCAGCACGTCGGCGCTGGGGTCGACGATCTCGCAGCCCAGGCGAACGCCACGGGCGTCGTGGTTGAGCGATGTCACGTGCTGCAGGCGCAGGGAGGCGCTCACGCGCGTGTCGATGTCGAGTTCGATCTGCACGCCGTTCAGGACCACGCCAGGTTGCAGCGGCGGCACGTCCTCGGGCAGGAAGAGCGCACACCCGCCGATGCTCACGTCGAGCACGCGCAGGCTCAGGCCCATGTCAGGAATCATCGGGTGGCGCACGCGCACGACCGGCGTGCTGCGCAGCAGCGGCCTGACCCGAAAGCCACTGCGCCGCTGAAAGCGGTAGATCTCACGTGGGAAGCTGCAATTGAGTGCGCTGGACTTGCCGCCGCGCACCAGCACCAGCCCGCTCGCGTCGAACTGCAGCTTGATGCTGTCGAGGTAGGCCACGGCCACCGCGTCTTCGGCCTCGACCAGGGCCTGCACCTGGTTGCTGTCGGCATCGGCGCTGAAGCTCAGCAGGCCGCGTGCGGCGTCGATGGACCACAGCGTGGTGGTGTAGACCGTGCCGTCGCTGCCGTTCAGGTTGATGAGCACATTGCCGTCGGCCAGCGTCTTGAGCATGCCCTTGATCTCGGGCACCGCCGACATGCGGAACTCGTCGAGCCCGCCGTGGGCAGCGGCCACGGCGTCCAGTTGCATCGGCAGGGTGTCCTGGGTCATGGGACGCTCGGAACGCCTTCTCAGTGGACGGACTTGGGCCGGCCAGCCAGGATGCCGTCGAGGTCTTCCAGCCACGGCTCGGCGAGCTGGCGGATCTCGGCGTCGTTGATCAGGATGCGCTGCATGATGCGCGACTTGAGCTGCGCCTCTTCGTTGTCGAGCTGCTTCGCGCTGGCAGCGTGCTTGAGCTGCGAGATGAGCAGCGCG
>NZ_DASSRA010000351.1:0-2410 GCF_035702065.1 Rhizobacter sp. | reverse complement strand
CGCCCTGTTCTTCGGCGCCATGGGCATCAACGAGCACGCGACGGTGAAGGTCCGGACCGTCTGACCGCCGGGCGCAACGACGCGCCTTGAAACCGGCGGTCTCGCCGCCACGTGTCTCCGATGGACAGCTATCACGGCACGACCATTCTGAGCGTGCGCCGCGGCAATGTCGTCGCCCTCGGCGGCGACGGCCAGGTGACCCTGGGCAACGTGGTCGTCAAGGCCACGGCACGCAAGGTGCGCAAGCTCTACCGCGACCAGGTGCTGGCCGGCTTCGCGGGTGCCACGGCCGACGCGTTCACCCTCTTCGAGCGCTTCGAGGCCAAGCTCGAGAAGCACCAGGGCCACCTGGTGCGCGCCGCCATCGAGCTCACCAAGGACTGGCGCACCGACCGCGTGCTGCGCCGCCTGGAGGCCATGCTGGCCGTGGCCGACAAGGAAGCCTCGCTGATCATCACCGGCAATGGTGATGTGCTGGAGCCCGAGCGCGGCATCGTGGCCATCGGCTCCGGTGGCTCGTACGCCCAAGCGGCCGCGCAGGCCCTGCTGGCACACACCGACATGGCGCCCAAGGACATCGTCAAGCGCTCGCTCGAGATCGCCGGCGAGCTGTGCATCTACACCAACCAGAACCACATCATCGAAACCCTGAACGGGCCCGAGGCATGAGTTTCAACATGACCCCGTCGGAGATCGTCTCCGAGCTCGACCGCCACATCGTCGGCCAGGCCGCCGCCAAGCGCGCGGTGGCCATCGCCCTGCGCAACCGTTGGCGCCGCCAGCAGGTGGATGAAGCCCTGCGCGGCGAGATCACGCCCAAGAACATCCTGATGATCGGCCCCACCGGCGTGGGCAAGACCGAGATCGCGCGCCGACTGGCCAAGCTGGCCGATGCCCCCTTCATCAAGGTCGAGGCCACCAAGTTCACCGAGGTGGGCTACGTGGGCAAGGACGTCGACACCATCATCCGCGACCTGGTCGACATGGCGGTGAAGCAGGAGCGCGAGCACGCCATGCGCCGCCAGCGCACGCGCGCCGAAGACGCCGCAGAAGACCGCGTGCTCGACATCCTGGTGCCACCTCCGCGCAGCGACTTCGGCCTCACGCCCACACCCAGCAGCGACAACACCGCGCGCCAGGTGATGCGCAAGCGCCTGCGCGAAGGCTCGCTCGCCGACAAGGAAATCGAGATCGAGGTCGCCGACCCCAAGCCCACGCTGGAGATCATGGGCCCGCCCGGCATGGACGACATGGCCGAGCAGCTCAAGGGCATGTTCGCCAACCTCGGCGGTGGCAAACGCAAGCAACGCAAGGTGAAGATCGCCGAAGCGCTGAAGCTGCTCACCGAGGAAGAGGCGGCCAAGCTCGTGAATGAAGATGAGATCAAGGCCCAGGCCGTCACCAACACCGAGCAGAACGGCATCGTGTTTCTCGACGAGATCGACAAGGTGGCTTCGCGCTCCGACAGCCAGGGCGCTGATGTGTCTCGCCAGGGCGTGCAGCGCGATCTGCTTCCGCTGGTCGAAGGCACCACGGTCAACACCAAGTACGGCATGGTGAAGACCGACCACATCCTGTTCATCGCCTCGGGCGCCTTCCATCTGAGCAAACCCAGTGACCTGATCCCCGAGTTGCAGGGCCGCTTCCCGATCCGTGTGGAGCTGGGCTCGCTGAGCGTGGACGACTTCGAGGCCATCCTCACGCAAACACATGCGAGCCTGGTCAAGCAGTACCAGGCCCTGCTCGCCACCGAAGGCGTGACGCTCGAACTCCAGCCCGACGGCATCCGCCGCCTGGCGCAGATCGCCTACGACGTGAACGAGCGCACCGAGAACATCGGCGCGCGGCGCCTGTCGACGGTGATGGAGCGGCTGCTCGACGAGGTGAGCTTCGATGCCCCCAAGCTGTCGGGGCAGACGGTGTCACTCGGTGCGGCGGAAGTCGACGCGAAGCTGGGCGACCTGTCCAGAAACGAAGACCTCTCGCGCTACATCCTCTGAGCGACTCTCAAGGCTTGGGTGGGCGCGCTGCGGCCACGAAGCGGTTCATGGCGTCGACGCTCGAGACGCGGTCGTCGTTCCAGAACGCGGCCACCGTATCCTTGAAAGCATCTTCGATCACGGCCGGTTGCGCCATCTTGTGCGCGATGGACGGCACCAGCGTGTTGATCATCGCGGTGGCCGTGAAGTAGGCCCCGGACTCCTGGCCGCACAGATCGAAGCGGCTCATGTTGACGCCCGCCGCCACCGGGATCGACCCCTTGTTGAGGTTGAACGTCTCCTGAAAGGCCGGGCTCATGATCGAGGCCACCAGCGCGCGCTGCGCAGAGCGCGCCGGCACGCTCTTCAGCTGGAACATTGCAAAGCTGTCGATGTTGAAGATGTAGGACCGCTCGGTGCCGGGCGCCGAC
>NZ_DASSRA010000350.1:0-7801 GCF_035702065.1 Rhizobacter sp. | reverse complement strand
CAAGGGGTATGCCGCGGCCAACACGGCCCTGCACGAGCTCATCTACTCGGCCAGCGGCAACCCGGTGCTCGTGGACCATGCGCGCAGTGCACGCAAGCGCCTGGCGGCGTTTCGCTTGCGCGGCTTCGAACAGCCCGGCCGCATGCAAACCTCGGACAGCGAACACCGCCGCATCGTCGACGCGATCTGCCAGGGCGAAGGCGACACCGCCGCGGCGGCCATGCGCGAGCACATCTCGGCCGGCGGCGAAGCCCTGGTGGCCCTGCTGCTGGCCAGCAACCAGCTGCCGCCCGAAGCCGGCCTGCCTCGGCAACGCACGGCCTGAACCTGGCGGCGCAAAGCCGCCTTACTCTTACGGAAAGCCTGGCGCAAAGGGTCTGGCGTGGGGCGCATCGCTTACGCCGGAGCTCGCGTGCTCGATGCGTTCCTGGCGCAGCGGTGCTGAACTCAGTACTGCTTCAACTGCGCCAGCAGGTCGGCGTGGAAGTTGGCGTCGCCGTAGAGCTCCTGCAGCACGCGGGCGCGCTTCATGAAGAAGCCCATCTCGAACTCGTCGGTCATGCCCATGCCGCCGTGCAACTGCACGCCCTCCTGCACGGCCAGGGTTGCGGTGCTGCCGGCCTTGGCCTTGGCGACCGACGACAGGCCGCCCGCCAGCGCTGAGCCTTCGTCCAGTGCCTGCAAGGCCTTGAGCACGGCCGAGCGGGTGAACTCGATCTCGCAGTACAGGTGCGCCACGCGGTGCTGCAGCGCCTGGAACTCGCCGATGATCTTGTTGAACTGCTGGCGCTCCTTCAGGTAGGCCACCGTGCGGGCGAAGGTCTCTTCGGCCACGCCCAGCAGCTCCGCTGCCGCGGCTGCGCGGCCGGCGTTGAGCGCGGCACCCAGCACGCCCCAGGCCTCTCCCACTTCGCCCAGCACCGCGTTGGCATCCACTTTGACTTGACTGAAGCGCACACGCGCCGTGTTGTGCGCATCAACGGCGACGACGCGCTCGATCTCCACACCGGCTGACCTGGGGTCGACGAGAAACAGCGTGACGCCAGCCACCTCGCCCGCCCCACCGGAGGTGCGCGCCGCCACGATCAGCAGGCCGGCCACATGGCCATCGATCACGAAGGTCTTGCTTCCATTGAGCACGTAGCCGCTGCCCGCCTTCTCGGCCTTCAGCGAGATGTTCTTCGGCTGGTGCTTGGCGGCCTCATCGACTGCCAGCGTGGCGATCAGTTCACCGGAGGCGAGCCGGGGCAGGTAAGCCTGCTTCTGCGTCTCGCTGCCGGCGCGCAGCAACGCGGTGGCAGCCACCACGCTGGAGGCGAAGAAGGGCGAGGCGCTGAGGTGGCGACCGATCTCTTCCATCACCACACCGGCCTCCACCAGGCCGAGGCCCAGGCCACCGTGTGCTTCGGGGATCAGCACCCCGCTGAATCCCATCTCGGCGAACTGCTTCCACAACGGGCGCGAGAAGCCATCGGCATCGTGCGAGTCGCGCAGCTTGCGCAACTGGGAGACGGGGGCGTTGTCGGCGAGGAAGCTGCGCGCGCTGTCGCGCAGCATGTTCTGTTCTTCGGTGAGTACGAGTGCCATGTGTTTGTCTTTGTCTCAGGGAAGTCCACCAACCGCTCAGGCTGAGGTATCGAAGCCTTGCACGGCCTGCGCGGGCCTTCGATACCTCAGGCTGAACGGACTGTTGTGTTCGCAGATTGCAGGCCGTTCGTCAGGCCCCAGGCAAGTTCAGGATGCGCTTCGCAATCACGTTGAGCTGCACCTCGCTCGTGCCGCCCTCGATCGAGTTGCCCTTGGTGCGCAGCCAGGTGCGTGCCGCCGCACCCTCGCGAGAACGCTCGCTCTCCCACTCGAGCGCATCGCTGCCGCCAGCCTGCATCATCAGCTCGTGCCGGCGCTTGTTGAGCTCGGCGCCGTAGTACTTGAGCACCGAGCTGAAGGCCGGGTTGCCGCGGCCCGCGCGGGCCTCGTCCATGGCGCGTTCCATGGTCAGGCGGAAGGCCGCCTCATCGACCTCGAACTGCGCGATCTGGGCGCGCAGCAGCGGGTCGGCCAGGCGGCCGCTTGCATCGGTGCCCAGCAGGCCAGCCGCCACCACGCCGAGCGGCTTGCTGGCCCCACGGTCGCCGATGCCGCCGATCATCTCGCGCTCGTGCGTCAGCAGGTACTTGGCCACGTCCCAGCCGGCATTGAGCGTGCCCACCAGGTTCTTCTTCTCGACGCGCACGTTGTCGAAGAAGGTCTCGCAGAAGGGCGACTTGCCCGAGATCAGCAGGATGGGCTTGGTGCTGACGCCGGGCGTCGCCATGTCGAACAGCACGAAGCTGATGCCGGTGTGCTTCTTGGCCGCCGGGTCGGTGCGCACCAGGCAAAAGATCCAGTCGGCCTTGTCGGCGTAGCTGGTCCAGATCTTCTGGCCGTTGACGATGAAGTGGTCGCCCTTGTCATCCGCCCGTGTCTGCAACGAGGCGAGGTCGGAGCCGGCATTGGGCTCCGAGTAGCCCTGGCACCAGCGGATCTCGCCGCGCGCGATGGGTGGCAGGAACTCGAGCTTCTGCTCGTGCGTGCCGAACTTGAGCAGCGCCGGGCCGAGCATCCAGATGCCGAAGCTCTGCACCGGCGCACGGGCGCCGATGGCGCGCATCTCTTGCGCGAGCACCTTGGCCTCTTCGCCGCTGAGGCCACCGCCCCCGTACTCCTTGGGCCAGGTCGGCACGGTCCAGCCCTTGGCGGCCATGCGTTCGAGCCACACCTTCTGTGCGTCGGACGTGAACTTCCAGTGGCGGCCACCCCAGCAGACATCGTCTTCGCTGAGGACGGGCTTGCGCATCTCGGGTGGGCAGTTCTGCTCCAGCCAGGTGCGGGCTTCCTCGCGGAAGCCTTGGAGTGTCTCGGTGCTCATGCGTGCGCCTCGCTCAGATGGTGACGCCGCCGTCGATGACCAGCGCCTGCCCGGTCATGAACGAGCCCGCGGGCGAGGCGAGGAAGACCGCCGCCCCGGCGATCTCGTCAGGCTCGCCGATGCGGCGCAGCGGCGCGTTGGCGGTGGAGCGCTTCAGGGTCTCGGGGTTGTCCCACAGCGCCTTGGCGAAGTCGGTCTTGATGAGGCCCGGCGCGATGCAGTTGACGCGGATGTTGTGCGGGCCGTACTCCACCGCCAGGTTGCGCGCGAGTTGAAAGTCGGCCGCCTTGGAGACGTTGTACGCGCCGATCACCGGCGAGCCGCGCAGGCCGCCGATGGACGAGACGATGATCACTGCACCATCCTTGCGCTCGATCATCTGCGGCACGGCGAAGTTGATCAGCCAGTGGTTGGCGATCACGTTGTTCTCGAGGATCTTGCGGAACTGGTCGTCCTCGATGCCGGCCATCGGGCCGTAGTAGGGGTTGCTGGCAGCGTTGCACACCACGATGTCGACCTTGCCCAGCTGGCGCGTGGTCTCGTCGACCAGGTGCTTGAGTTCGTCCTTGGATGAGATGTTGGCGGGGATGGCGATGGCCGAGCCTGCACCGTGTGCGGTGTTGATCGCGGCGGCCACCTCGGCGCAGGGCTCGGGCTTGCGCGATGAGATCACCACCTTGGCGCCGTGCTCGGCCATGCGCTCGGCAATCGCCTTGCCGATGCCGCGCGACGAGCCCGTGATGATGGCGACCTTGCCCGTGAGTGAGAACAACGACATGGCACTTCCTTGCTGGTTAAATTGGGGGGTGACGACGGCCAGAAATGGGGCTCGTGAAGCGGCCTGAAAAGACCAACCGAGTTTTCTAACCTGCTGTCTCCGAATGTCGATTTGCCCTATGAGAACAGAGGCATTTTCGAGTCTCAAGAAACATACCAGATCTTTTGAAAGAGAACCATGAGCATTAACTTTGACGGCCGTGTCGCGATCGTGACAGGCGCAGGCGGCGGACTGGGGCGCGAGCACGCGCTGGCACTCGCGAAGCGTGGTGCGAAGGTCGTCGTCAACGACCTCGGCCCCGGTGCCGAAGCCGTGGCGCAAGAGATCAAGGCGGCCGGCGGCCAGGCCATCGCCGTGCTGTCGTCGGTGACCGACTTCGCGGCCGTGCAGGCCATGGTCAAGACGACGATGGACACCTGGGGCCGCGTGGACATCCTGGTCAACAACGCCGGCATCCTGCGCGACAAGAGCTTCTCGAAGATGGAGCTCGCCGACTTCCAGCTCGTGGTCGACGTGCACCTGATGGGCGCGGTGAACTGCTGCAAGGCCGTGTGGGACATCATGCGCGCGCAGAAGTACGGCCGCATCGTCAACACCACCTCGTCCTCGGGCCTGTTCGGCAACTTCGGCCAGTCGAACTACGGCGCCGCCAAGATGGCGCTGGTGGGCCTGATGCAGACGCTCTCGATCGAAGGCGCCAAGGACAACATCAAGGTCAACTGCCTGGCCCCGACCGCCGCGACCGCGATGACCGAAGGCCTGATGCCGCAGGTCGTGCTCGACAAGCTGGCGCCCTCGGCCGTGACGCCGGGCCTCTTGTACCTGGTGAGCGAAGACGCGCCGACGCGCGTGATCCTCAACGCGGGTGCTGGCACCTTCGCGCGCAGCTACGTGACGATGACGCTGGGCACGCACATCGGAACGGGCGCCGATGCCGATGACCAGGTGGCCGCGCAATTCGAAGCCATCTCGGACCGCGATGAAGAGGTCGTGCCGCAGAGTGGCGCCGAGCAGGGCCGCAACGAGGTGGGCAAGGCGATGGCAGCCAGCCAGGACTGAATCTCCGCACACCCAAACCCGTTCGGGCTGAGGTATCGAAGCCTCGTGCTGGCGCAGGCCGTGCACGGCTTCGATACCTCAGCCCGAACGGTTTGTGATGCGCGAAGCAGAAAGAAAAAGGCGGGCCACAGGCCCGCCTTTTGTTGAGAAGCGCGCGGCCTCAAACCTTCGCGGCGCGGTACTTGCCCATCTCCCAACGAGCGATCGCGCGGTTGTGCACCTCGTCCGGCCCGTCGGCCAGGCGCATCGTGCGCATGCTGGCGTATTGCTTGGCGAGGCCGAAGTCCTCCGACACGCCACCGGCGCCATGCGCCTGGATCGCGTCGTCGATGATCTTCAGTGCCATGCGCGGTGCCGCCACCTTGATCATGGCGATCTCCAGGCGGGCGACCTTGTTGCCGACCTTGTCCATCATGTCGGCCGCCTTCAGGCACAGAAGGCGCGTCATCTCGATGTCGATGCGGGCGGTGGCGATGCGCTCCTCCCACAGCGAGTGGTCGATGATGCGCTTGCCGAAGGCCACACGCGACTGCAGGCGCTTGACCATCTTCTCCAGCGCCACCTCGGCGCTGCCGATGGTGCGCATGCAGTGGTGGATGCGGCCCGGGCCGAGTCGGCCTTGGGCGATCTCGAAGCCGCGCCCCTCGCCGAGCAGCAGGTTCTCGGCCGGCACGCGCACATTGGTGAACACCACCTCGGCGTGGCCGTGCGGCGCATCGTCGAAGCCGAACACCGGCAGCATGCGCAGCACCTCGATCCCCGGGGTGTCCATCGGCACCAGGATCTGCGACTGCTGGGCGTGCGAAGGCGCGTCGGGGTTGCTCTTGCCCATCACGATGGCGATCTTGCAGCGCGGGTCACCCACGCCGGACGACCACCACTTGCGGCCGTTGAGCACGTAGTGGTCGCCGTCGCGCTTGATCTCGAGCGCGATGTTGGTCGCGTCGGACGAGGCCACGGCCGGCTCGGTCATCAGGAAGGCCGAGCGGATCTTGCCGTCGAGCAGGGGCTCCATCCACAGCTTCTTCTGCGCCTCGTTGGCGTAGCGCGCCAGCACTTCCATGTTGCCGGTGTCGGGTGCCGAGCAGTTAAAGACCTCGGACGCAAAGCCGACCTTGCCCATCTCTTCGGCGCACATGGCGTACTCGAGGTTGGTCAGGCCCGCGCCGCGGTAGGGGCTGTCTTCAGGCAGCGAGTCCTTGGGCAGGAAGAGGTTCCACAGGCCTTCCTTCTTGGCGATGGCCTTCAGCTCTTCGACCACGGGCACGACCTGCCAGCGGTTCTCGCCGAAGCCCTTCATCTGCTTGTAGTAGGTGGGCACGGCGGGATAGACGTGCTGGTTCATGAACGCGACCACGCGATCGCGCCAATACGTCTGCCGTTCTGACATCGTGAAATTCATGGCTCTTCTCCATTGAGTGAAACGGCTGGCGGCCCGCCCGGCACTTGCCCGATGGCACAAGCTGCCATTCTCTGGCAGACTGAATTTTCTAAACCCGACAGGATGACAGGTCGCCAGCGCCAGTGCGGTTTATAGATCATCATTGGCACGCAGCGAGTCTCGTGGGCGACAAAATTTCCACCACGGCGCATACCTGAGTTTCCATTTCAACACACCACACCGTGACCGAGCCAACCGCCAAAGACGCCAACATTCAGGCACCGCTGGCCGCCTTCAAAGGGGACAAACCCGAGGCGCCGCGCTGGTTCGAGCAAGCCCTGCTGCGCACGCCCGAGCGCTCATGGACGGAGGTGGCCGGTGCGCGCATCGAGACGCTCACCTGGGGCGATGTCGGCCAGCCCGGCCTGCTGCTGCTGCACGGCAACCGCGCGCACGCCGACTGGTGGAGCTTCATCGCGCCCTTCTTCGCCGACGACTTCCGCGTGGCTGCGTTGTCGTGGTCGGGCATGGGTGGCTCGGGCTGGCGCGACACCTACTCCATCGATGGCCTGTCGCACGAAGTCGGCGCCGTGGCCAAGGCGGCCGGCCTGTTCGAGGCCGCCACCAAGCCGGTGCTGGTGGCGCATTCCTTCGGCGGCTTCCCGGCGCTGCGCTACACGGCACGCAGCGGCGGCAAGGTGGGCGGGCTGGTGATGGTCGACTCGCCCATCATGTCGCCCGAGATGCGCAAGGCACGCCGCCGCCCCGGCGCAAGCAGCATGAACGACCCGCGGCCGAGCCGCGTCTACGACGACCTGCCCTCCGCCCTGTCGCGCTTCCGCTTCGCGCCGCCGCAGGTGTGCAAGAACCTCTACATCGCCGACCACATTGCGCGCGGTTCGCTCAAGCAGGCGCCACGGGAAGATGGCCAAGGCGACGGCTGGACCTGGCGCTTCGACCCCTACCAGTGGCGCGACATGCGCATGGAGAACCCGGTTCCCGACTTCGCCGCCCTGCCTTGCCCCGTGGCCATCATGTGGGGCAGCCAATCGGTGCTGTTCGACGCCGAGGTGCTGGCCTACATCGCAAGCCTTGCGCCGGCCGGCTCGCCGCGCATCGAGATCCCCGCAGCGCGCCATCACCTGATGGTCGACCAGCCGCTCGCCTTCGTCACCGCGCTGCGCGGACTGCTGTCGGCCTGGCCGCGCTGATCCGCGTGCCGCGCCCGAGTTCCGTCCGCCCCACCCGCGTTTACCCTGTTTAGAACTTTTGGTATGGCCGTGCGCCGGGCGCATTCAGGCTCGGCTAAGTGTTTGCCCTGCAAGACAACGCCTCATCTTCGTCAGATGATTCACGCGTTTTCGAGCGAATCCGAGGCAAGCGCATGCGAACTGGAATCCGTCAGGCCGAAGATTGGGTATGGTGCCAGCCACCCACTGAGCAGGGAGTGAGCAGCTGATGCGCGGCTACATCGTGCGGCGCCTGCTGTCGCTGCTGCCCACCCTCTTCTTTGCCAGCCTGATCGTGTTCGTCACGGTGCGGCTGATCCCCGGCGACATCATCGACATGATGCTGAGCCAGAACGACGTCTCGGCCGACAAGATGAGCCGCGACCAGGTCGTCGCCGCACTCGGGCTCGACAAGCCGATGTGGGAGCAGTACTTCATCTGGGTCA
>NZ_DASSRA010000349.1:0-9228 GCF_035702065.1 Rhizobacter sp. | reverse complement strand
CCAGCAGCAGGCTCAGTTGCACGAGCGACGCGAAGAACGAGCCCATGGCCGTCTTGCGGTGGGTGTTGCGCGCGAGGCGCCACGACTTCAGCAAGAAGAAGCCCCCACCTGTCGCCGCGCCCACCATGTAGACCGGGCCGGCGCCGAACAGGCCCGGCAGCAGCGAAGCCGCCACCAGCGCGACCGTGCTCGCAAACACCACGCGTGCAGCACGCTCGGGCCCCACCACCACCGGCAGCATGGGCACGCCCGCCGCGGCGTAGTCGGCCTGGTTGGCGATCGCCAGACTCCAGAAGTGCGGTGGCGTCCAGAGGAACAGCACCAGCGCCAGCAGCAAGGGCAGCGGCCCGAGCGTGGGGTCGACCGCCGCGCCGCCGGCCAGCACGGCAAAGCTGCCGGCCAGGCCGCCGATCACGATGTTCGTCCAGCTGCGCCGCTTGAGCCACATGGTGTAGACAACGCCGTAGAAGAAGGCGCCGAGAAAGGTGTACAGCGCGGCACTCGCATTGAGTGCCCACCACGCCGCACCCACCGACACCGCCAGCAGCCCGCCGATCATCAGCAGCCAGGCCGGCGAGTGCCGCAAAGCACCGGTGACGAAGGCGCGCGTGCGGGTGCGCGCCATCAGGCGGTCGGTGTCGTACTCGTAGTACTGGTTGAAGGCACCGGCGCTGGCCGACGCACCCAGCACCGCCAGTGCCAGCACCGCCACCTGCGCGAGGCTGAGCGCTGCCCCTGGTGCCCCCGGCGTGACCGCCAGGCCCACCAGCGCGGTGACCATGATCATCACGCCGATGCGCAGCTTGAACAGGCCCAGCACCAGGCGGGCCGTGTGGGCTGGGCTCGGGCGGGCGCCTTGCGCGAGGGTGGTCGAGTTCATGAGGTTCGTCCTTCGCTCAAGGGTTGTGCGTTGCGTGGCCCACCTGCCCGATGGCTCAGCTCAGGCCCCACACCTGCGACAGGTACTTCCAGTTGATGAAGTAGTAGAGAACGAAGGCGACCAGGAACACCATCGCCAGCATGAAGGTGCCCGGTGCCGCGAAGCCAGCCGAGCCGTAGGTCTGCGCGACGGCGGTCGGTGCGGTGCGCGGGACGGGCGTGAACTTCGCACTCGGCGCACCTGACTCCAGCTTCTTGCCCCACAGCAGCGAGCCCACCGTGACGTAGATGTAGATGCCGCCGCCCGCGATGGCCGCGATGCCGCCGATGCCCACCAGGCCCATCATCAGGTAGGCCGCCCCCGGCCACTGGTAGGCCAGTGCAGCGCCCTGGAAGGCCATGTCCCAGTGGCGGCGCGACACACCGAGCGTGCCCGCGCCCATCATCACCAGGCAGAAGAAGTACATCGACAGGCCGAAGAGGTAAGGCTGGATCTTCGCCAGGCCCGGGGCAATCATTTCGCGCTTGAACAGCACCGGGATCAGGAAGTAGGTCAGCGCCATGAACGACAGCGTGGTGCCCACCACCACCGTGGCATGGAAGTGCCCCGGCACGTAGATGGTGTTGTGGATGATCATGTTGAGCTGCTCGGTGCCCATCATCACGCCCGAGATACCGCCCAGGAAGCCGAAGCCGATGATCGAGATGAACACGCCCGAGAACGTCGGGTTGCCCCAGGGTGCCTTGCGCAGCCACTCGAACAGGCCCTTGTTGAAGCCCTTGGCGCGCTGCGCCACTTCCATCGCACCAGGGATGGTGAGGCCGTGGATCATCGAAGCGAGCACCGCGAAGTACATGAAGTAGCTGGTGTTGACGACCTTCCAGCCGGTGCTCATGCCCGGGTCGGCCAGCAGGTGGTGGGCGCTGGCGAGCTGCAGGAACAGGATGTAGAGCAGGAAGGCGCCGCGGCTCACGCGCTCGCTCATCGGCTTGGCGCCGAAGGCGATCGCCGCCACTGCGTACCAGATGGAGATGTGCGCCGCCACGTTGATCTGCTGCGACGAGTGGCCGAAGGCCCACCAGATGGTGCGGTAGACCAGCGGGTCGACCTCTTTCACGATGCCCACCGACATCAGGAAGGTGGGGATCAGGATGATCGCGCCCGAGGCGATGGTGAACACCGCGATGATGCAGGCCGTGATGGCGCCGAAGGTCACCAGCGGCACCGAGCCCTGGTAGGTCTTGTCACGCTTGGCCACGACCAGCGTGCCCAGGAAGACGAAGCAGCCGATCAGCGCACCCACCGCGAACAGGATGAGGCCCAGGTAGAACGAGGGCGCGGCCATCATCGGCACATAGGACGTCATCATCACGCTGGAGCCGCCCTGGTACACCGCCACGTTGTTGGTGACCGCGCCGATCACCATCAGCGCGAAGGCGAGCCAGGCAATCCTGGGCGTGGCCAGCCGACACCTCAGGAGCGTGGACGAGCAGAAGTACAGCACCGCGATCTCGAAGAAGATGATCCAGAAGATCAGCATGTCAATGCCGTGAGCGGTGAGCACCTGGTAGAAGGTGTCGGCCTCCAGCCAGTGCACTGCGGGCCAGCGGGTGAGCACCACGCCGATGGCCAGAATGCCGCCGATCAGCAGGAACACCACCGCCGCCACGGCGTTGGCCAGCATCAGCTTCTCGGCATTGGCTTCGAACTGCAGCCCGGAGCGGGGGCAGGTCCGGTAGGTTGTCGCGCTGGACATGGTGGTCGCCCTCCCCTTCACTTGACGTAGATGCGACCGACCATCGTGTGATGGTTGATGCCGCAGTATTCGTTGCACACGACCGAGTAAGTGCCCGACTGGTTGGGCGTGACGGTCACCACGTGCTCATAGCCCGGCACGATCTGGATGTTGATGTTGGCCGGCTGCAGCGAGAAGCCGTGGTTGTAGTCCATCGACGTGAGGTGCAGCTTGTAGGTCTTGTCCTTCTCCAGCTCGAGGATGGGCCAGAAGTTCCACAGCCGCGCGATCATGTAGATGTCGCTGCCCGCCGGGGGCGCCACCACCGGCACCTTGGCCTCGGTCTCGGTGCGCACGGTGTACTTGTCGACCATGGCCTGCGCCTTGGCCGAGAACTTGTCGGGCGTGGTCTTGTAGGTCTCGGTCGAGAGGTTCTGCTTGCCGTAGATGTGCCAGCCAACCATCATGAAGAACATGATCAGGCACCAGACCAAGGCGATCAGGATCCAGGTGCCTTCGACGCGGTCGAGCGGGTGTTTCCACCATAGGCGTTCTGACGGGGGCTGGATGGCGCTCATCGGGGCTTCTCCTCTCTGTATATGCGTTAGCTCACTTGGCCAACGGGATCGTGAGGATGTCGATCACACCCCACAGCGTGTAGACCACCATCGGCACCATCACGCCGAGAAACAGCAGCAGGAACGGGTTGTCGAGCAGCTGCTGCATCCAGGGCACGGGCTCGTTGTCGTTGTCGGTCGGGCTCATGGGTTCTCTCCGGCAGGTTGACGCGCGGCACAGGGTGCGCACGGGTTCTGGCGATTCTGCGGACGTACCGCTTCGCCTCACTTGAACCAGTTCAAGAAAACCACCGGTTGTCTTTGCCGCACTGCGACAAGCGAGCACGCGGCGGCTACGATGCGCCGCACTCACTGCCCACCGTGCTCATGAGCGACATCGCCCGCCGCCACCATGTCTTGCGCCGCCTCGCCTTGTGGTGTGCCGTGATGGTGTTGGCCGTGACCAGCCTGAGCGCCTTCATCCGCCTGTCCAAAGCGGGCCTGGGCTGCGCCGACTGGCCCGCCTGCTATGGGCAGAGCCTGCGGCAGTTGCAGCAAGGCGTGCCGGTCAGCGCCGAAGAGCAGACGGCCACCGCCGCAGCGCGCCTGGTGCACCGCATCACGGCCGTCACCGCCTTGCTGCTCGTCATCACCATGCTGGCTGTGTGCTTTGGCCCCAGCCCGCGGCTCGCGCGCGAGAGCTGGCAGGCGTTGGCCCTCCTGGTACTGGCCTTGTTTCTCGCTGTGCTCGGTCGCTGGAGCAGCCAGGCGCGTGTGCCAGCCGTGGCGATGGGCAACCTGCTGGGCGGCATTCTGATGCTGGCGCTGTGCGTGCGGCTCGCATTGGCGGACAAACCGCAACGCGGCCTGCGTGTCTGGGCAGCGCTCGCTGCGCTGCTGCTCGCGGCACAGGTCGGGCTGGGTGGTCTGGTGAGCGCGTCGTACGCGGGCCTGAGCTGCAGCAGCGGCTGCGACCTGAGCGCGCTGCTGCGCTCGGCCGACTGGGGCACGCTGAACCCGTGGCGTGAACCGGTGCTCAGCGCCACTCCACCCGTCAACCCCTCGGGCATGCTGGCCCACGGCCTGCATCGCCTCGGCGGCGTGTTGCTGGTGGTGCTGCTGGTGCCCACCACGTGGAGCGCATGGCGGAATGGGCGCCCTCGCAGAGCCGTCTTGCTGCTGGTGCTGCTGGCCGCGCAGATCACGCTCGGGCTGGCGATGGGCGCGTGGGCCTTGCCGCTGGCATTGGCACTACTGCACAACTTCCTGGCTGCAGCCCTGTTGACCACGCTGGTGACCCTGGTCTGACCCGCAGCCGGTTTGACGCTGCTCAAGTTCGGCCAGCACCGCCTTGGCCACAATCCGCGCGAACCACAGCCCGGAGATCACGCGCATGGAGGTCAAACACTTCGATGTTCCTCGCTACCTGTCGGTGCTGCCGTTGTTCAACGAGATGAACAGCGACGAGCTGCAGCGGCTGGCCGCGGGGTCGCAGCTGCGCCGCCTGAGTCGCGGCGACATGGTGTTTCGCGTGGGCCAGGCGTGCGAGGAGTTCCACGTCACCGTGATCGGGCAGGTGAAGCTCTTTGCGATCTCCCCCACGGGCCAGGAGAAGGTGATCGAGCTGGTCGGCCCCGGCAACAGCTTTGCCGAGGCGCTGATGTTCACCGGCCGCCCGTACATCATCAGCGCGCAGGCGCTCACCGACACCTTGCTGCTGTCGGTCTCCAAGGCCGCCGTGCTGGCCGAGATCGCGCACGATCCGCGCTTTGCGCTGCGCATGCTGGCCGGGATCTCGCGCCGTTTGCACGGTCTGGTGAAAGACGTCGAAGCCAATTCACTGCACAGCGGCCTGCAGCGCGTGATCGGCTACCTGCTGCGCGGCCAGGATCCCGAGCACTGCGACTGCGGCGAGGCGCTCACGGTGTCGCTGCCCGTCAGCAAGGCCACCATCGCGTCGCTGCTGTCGCTCACGCCGGAGTACTTCTCGCGCGTGCTGCACGAGCTGGAGTCGGCTGCGCTGATCCAGATCGACCGGCGCGACATCCGCATCATCGACTCGAAACGCCTGGCGGAATACCAGCCCGCAGCCTGAGGCGGCTCCTCAATGTGACGTGCCCTCGGAGCGGGAGATCTTGTTCCACACGTTGTACTTGCCCACGGGCTTGCTCATTGGCAGGCGCTTGACCTCCTTGAACGTGGCCGCGTCGTAGACGATCAAGGCGCCGTCCATCTCCCACAGGCTGGCGAGCGCGTAGCGTCCGTCTTTCGTGAACTCGATGTGCGCCAAGGTCTTGCCCGGCTCGCGCACCTGCGCCACCGGCTCCAGCGTGGCCTTGTCGAAGATGGTCAGCGTGTCCTTGGATGCCGGGCTCATCATCGAATCGGCCCAGGCGTAGCGGCTCGCCTCGTGGCTGCGCACGAAGAAGCCCGGCCCCGGGGTCTTGATGGTGCGCACCGGCTTCCAGCTGCCCATGTCGATCACGTCGAGTGCCCCGTCCTTGAGGTTGGGGCTGGCGAGCACCGTCGTGCCTTGCCACGCAAAGGTGATGCCCGAGCCCAGGTGGGGCATGCCGGCAATGGGCAGTTCGGCAATCTTGCGGCGGATGTCGAGGTTGACCACCTGCGCACTCGGCTGGCCATCGGCCTTGGCCCGTGTGGCCCCCAAGGCGTGGCGGTAGCTCTGGTCGAAGAAGAAATCGTCGAGCGGTTCGTCCAGCAGGGTGCGCTTGACGCCGTGCATGCCCGGTTTGGCCATGCCTTCACCCATCTTGTAGTCGTGCACATAGCCGTCGTAGATGGGCGCGGCCTTCGGGTCGTACGAGATCTCCCACAGCTCGGGGATGTCTTTCAGCGCCACGATGAAGCTCTTGCGCGGCGTGGCGTCGTACACCGCCGAGACGCGCGAGCTCGCCTTGCCATCGAGGGTGGTGGCGTCGAAGGTCTTCACGAGATTCAGCTCGGCATCGAACAAGGCCAGCGTGTGCGGCAGGTAGTTGGCCGCCATCACCCATTGGCCGTCGCCGCTCACCGCCACGTTGCGCATGTTGAGCCCGGCGCGCACTTCGGCCACGACGGTGAGGTTCCACAGGTCGTACTTGGTGATCCAGCCGTCGCGCGAGCCGAAGAAGACGAAGCGGCCATCGGGCGTGAACTTCGGCCCGCCATGCAGCGCGAAGCGGCTCGCGAAGCGGTGGATGGGCGTGAAGCGGTCACCGTCGACCAGGCTCACGTGGTGGTCCCCGCCCTCGACCACGACAAAGAGGTTCATCGGGTCGGCCGACCAGGTGGGCTTGTTGGGCAGGTCGCGCGCCTGCGCATCGGCCACGCGCGAGGCGCGGATGTCGGCGTCGGCCCAGCGCGGTGCGGGCGTCACCGGCGAGTAGATGTACTGCGCCAGCGCGCTGATCTCGTCGGGCTTGAGCGAGGCCGCGAAGCCCGCCATCTGCGTGGCGGCCCGGCCGTGGGTGATGACCTTCAGCGCCTCGGGTTTGCGCAGGCGCTCCAGGCTCTCGGGCAGCAGCGCCGGGCCCATCGCCCCGAATCGTTCGGCGCCGTGACAGCCGGCGCAATGCTGCTGGTACAGGGCGGCGGCATCGGGTACGGACTCGGCGGGTACGGTCTGTGCGCGTGCGAACTCGGTGCCCATCCACATCAGGCCCAGGGCCAGCACCACCGGCAGCACCCAGTGCCAGCGGCCGACGGGGGCGTCATCGGGCTTGGACATGGCGCTCTCCACGAGGCTGGTGCTTGAACGGCGTGATGGCGATGCGCTGGCTGGGCGCGCGCAGGCCGATCTCGCCGTCGCTGAGGTAGCAGCCCGGGTCTTCGGCCCAGGGGTTGCCGGTGACCTGCTCGGCCCGCACGCGGGTGTTGCCGCCACAGATGGCGAAGTGCGCACAGCCCGCGCAGCGCCCGCCGACCTTGCGCGGCCGCGCCTTCAGGCCGGCCCTCAGCGGGTTGGAGGTGTCGGCCCAGATGGCCGAGAACGCGCGCTCGCGCACGTTGCCCAGGGTGTGGTGCCACCACATGGTGTCGGGGTGCACGTTGCCCAGGTTGTCGATGTTGGCCACGTTGACGCCCGACGAGTTGCCGCCCCAGGCTTCGAGCCGGGCACGCAGCGCGTCGGCCCAGCGCGGGAAGCGCTTGCGCGCCCACTGCAGCATGTAGACACCATCGGCATCGTTGTTGCCGGTGACGAACTCCTTGTCGCCGCCGGCCGCGGCATCGGCCCAGGCGGTCTCGAACAGCAGGTCGAGAGCCTGGCGGGTGGCGGCGAACTCGGCGTCGCGCGCGCGGTGGATGTTGCCGCGCCCGGCGTAGTTGAGATGCGAGAAGTAGAACTTGTCGACCGCCTCGGTCTGCATCAGCTGCAGCAAGGCCGGCAGGTCGTGCGCGTTCATTGCCGTCATCGTGTAGCGCAGCCCCACCTTCACGCCGCGCGCATGCAGGTGGCGCACGGCCGCCAGGCTGCGCTCGAAGGCGCCTTCGAGGCGGCGGAACCTGTCGTGCGTGGCGCCGATGCCGTCGAGGCTGATGCCCACGTAGTCGAAGCCGGCCACGGCCACGCGCTCGGCCATGGGTTCGTCGATCAGCGTGCCGTTGGTCGACAGGCCCACGTAGAAGCGCATCGCGCGGGCCCGGTCGGCGATCTCGAAGATGTCGGGCCGCAGCAGCGGCTCGCCGCCTGAGAGGATCAGCACCGGCACGCCGAAGGCTTTGAGGTCGTCCATCACGCCGAAGACCTCTTGGGTGGCGAGTTCGCCCGCGTAGTCGTGGTCGGCCGAGAGCGAGTAGCAGTGCTTGCAGGTGAGGTTGCAGCGGCGGATCAGGTTCCAGATCACCACCGGGCCGGCGGGTGCGCCGCGCCGGCCTGCTGTGGGGTACTGGCCGTGCTTCTCGGCGTGGGCGATCTCGCGCATGAACTGGGAGATGCGAAACATGGGGGCTCAGCTTTCCGACAGGCGCAGGCCCGCCTTCTTGAGGATGGCGCTGCTGTAGAGGATCTCGTGGCCGCGGCAGGCATCACCGAGCAGGTGTGCGATCTCCAGCGCCTGGCGTTCCACGTCGGCACGGGTGTGGCCGTGCACCATGGCAAAGAGGTTGTAGGGCCACAGCGGCAGCGAGCGCGGCCGGCGGTAGCAGTGGGTCACGCCGGGCAAGGCGCCGACCTGCGCGCCCAGCGTGTCGATGCGCTCGTCGGCCACGTCCCACACCGTCATGCCGTTGGCCACCCAGCCGAGCCGGTAGTGGTTGGGCACCGCGCCGATGCGGCGCACCAGGCCTTGCTCGCGCATCTGCGCGAAGCGCTCGCGCACGGCGCTGCTCGGCACCCCGAGCATCGCGCCAATGGCTTCGTAAGGCCGGTCCACCAAGGGCAGGCCGCTTTGCGTGGCGCCGATCAGCTCGCGGTCGAATTCAGACAGAGCCATGGGTTGGATCCCTTTGTGCCGGCAGGCGCAGGCCGACGAAGTACTCGCGCTCCTTGGGGAAGCGGTGCACCGTGAGCCCGGTGTCACGCTCGATGCGCCGGCAGGCCTGCTCCACGTCGGCCGGCGTCTCGGCCGCAACGACGAACCACATGTTGAGCCGGTGCTCGCGGCGGTAGTTGTGAGCCACCTCGGGCAAGGCGTTGACGAGGGCCGTCACGCGTTCGAAATCAGCTTCAGGCACCTCGATGGCGGCGAGCAGGAACTGGCCGCCCGCGCGCTCGATGTGAAACAGCGGGCCGAAGCGCGTCAGCACGCCTTGCGCCAGCAGCGTGTGCAGTCGCTCGATGACCTCGACCTCGCTCAGGCCCAGCTCGGCGCCCACGTCGGCGAAGGGCCGCTCGGTCAGCGGCAGGTCGCCCTGCAGGCGGTCGATCAGCCGGGCGTCGGTGGCACTCAGCGGCGTGCGGGTGGCGTCAGGCAAGGGCATGCGGGGCCTCCCGGGCTTCTTCTCGGAAGTAGCGCGCGCCCTGCTGCTTGAAGCGGCGTGCGCTGAAGAGCACGGCATGGTCACAGTCGGCCAGCCCGGCGCCGGCGATGGCCTGAGCGACCAGGTCGAGCACCGTG
>NZ_DASSRA010000348.1:0-5461 GCF_035702065.1 Rhizobacter sp. | reverse complement strand
CCAGCGCGTGATGAAGAAGGACGAAATCGCGATCCGCGTCGACCTCGGCCGCGGCGAGGCGCGCGCGAGCGTCTGGACGTGCGACCTCTCGCACGACTACGTCTCCATCAACGCGGACTACAGGTCGTGAACGAAGAGCTGCGCGCGCTGGTCGCGCGCGCCGAGTCGCTGCTCGCGCGCGTCGAGGCGCTGTTCCCGCCGGTCGTGCCCGATCCCGACTGGACGGTCGTCACGGCGGCGCGCTGGCGCAAGCGCAACGGCCGCGGCTACCTCCAGGCCGTCCGCCATCCGCACGCCGTCGATCTCGACGACCTCGTCGCGATCGACGCGCAGAAGGATGCGGTCCTGCGCAACACACGTCAGTTCGTCGCGGGATTTCCCGCGAACAACGTGCTCCTCACCGGCTCGCGCGGCACCGGCAAGTCGTCGCTCGTGAAGGCGATGCTGGCGCGGCACGCCGCGGAGGGCCTGCGCCTCGTCGAGGTCGACAAGGCGGATCTCGTCGACCTGCCGGACATTGTCGACCTGGTGGGCGAGCGGCCGGAGCGCTTCATCGTGTACTGCGACGATCTGAGCTTCGACGAGGGAGAGGCAGGCTACAAGGCGCTCAAGTCCATCCTCGACGGCTCCGTTTCCCAGGCCTCGGACAACGTGCTGATCTACGCCACCAGCAACCGGCGCCACCTGCTGCCCGAGTACATGAAGGAGAACCTGAGCTACACGCACACCGAAGACGGCGAGGTGCACCCGGGCGAGGTGATCGAGGAGAAGATCTCGCTGAGCGAACGCTTCGGCCTGTGGGTGAGCTTCTACCCCTTCACCCAGGACGAGTACCTCGCCATCGTGGCGCAGTGGCTGCGCGGCCAGGGCGTGAGCGAGGAAGCGATCGCGGCGGCGCGGCAGGAGAGCCTGGTCTGGGCGCTAGAGCGTGGTTCACGTTCCGGGCGCGTGGCCTACCAGTTCGCACGCGACTACGCCGGGCGGCACGCCGCATGAGCGCGGGCGCGAGACGCGGCTCGCACTCCGGCCGTCCATGCCCGCGCAGGCGGGCATGGAGCCGCGGCCTACGTTCCCCTTGGGGGATCGGCGGGTGTACTCACACGACGAGGGGCTGTCATGACTAGAACGCCGGTCGATGTGGCGGTGGGCGTGCTGATTGACAAGCAGGATCGCTTCCTGCTCACCTCGCGGCCCGAAGGCAAGGTGTACGCCGGCTACTGGGAGTACCCCGGCGGCAAGCTGGAAGCGGGCGAGACTGTCGAGCAGGCGCTGCGGCGCGAGCTGCACGAGGAGCTGGGCATCACCATCGGCGCCGTCCACCCGTGGAAGATCGAGCTGGTCGACTACGAGCACGCCCGCGTGCGCCTGCACTTCTGCAAGGTCTACGAATGGACCGGCGAGTTCGAGATGCGCGAGCGCCAATCCATGGCCTGGCAGACGCTGCCGGTGGAGGTGTCTCCGGTGCTGCCGGGAACCATCCCGGTGCTGCAATGGTTCGCCTCGGAGCGCGGGTTTGCGGGCGCGACCCACAAGGGGTGATTGCTACACTGATCCGATGAATTTCCTCGACGAAATCAAGTGGGATGCGCAAGGCCTGGTGCCGGTGATCGCGCAGGAGGTCGGCAGCAACGACGTGCTGATGTTCGCCTTCATGAACCGCGAGGCGGTGGCTGAGACGGTGCGCCGCGGCGAGGCTGTCTACTGGAGCCGCTCGCGCAGCCGCCTGTGGCACAAGGGTGAGGAATCGGGCCACACCCAGAAGGTGCATGACATCCGCATGGACTGCGACAACGACGTGCTTCTGCTGAAAGTGACGCAACTGGGCCACGAGCCGGGCATTGCTTGCCACACCGGCCGCCACAGCTGCTTCTTCCAGCGATACGAAGATGGTGCCTGGAAGAGCGTCGACCCCGTCTTGAAAGACCCGGAGAGCATCTACAAATGACCAGCAACGACACGCTGGCCCGCCTGGCCGAGGTGATCGAGTCGCGCAAGGCCGGCGACCCTGACAAGAGTTATGTGGCACGCCTGTTCCAGAAAGGGAACGATGCCATCCTCAAAAAGATCGGAGAAGAAGCCACCGAGACGGTGATGGCGGCCAAGGATGGAGACCGCCAGAAGATCGTCTACGAAGTGGCCGACCTCTGGTTCCACTCGATGCTGGCGCTCAGTGCCTATGGCCTGAAACCTGCTGATGTGCTGGCTGAGCTGGAGCGGCGCGAAGGGCTCTCGGGCCTGGAAGAGTTTGCGCTGCGCAAGACCCAAACCCGCGACCACGAGGAGAGGAAGCCATGAGTGAAGTGATGACCCCCGCACCGGGCGGCGATGCCGAGAAGCTCGCCAACCTGAAGCAGCTGACCATGATCACCTACATCCTGTATGCGGTGAGCTGGGTGGTCGGCTTCACGGCCATCGTGGCCATCGTCATCAACTACGTGAAGCGCGAAGACACTGCCGGCACCATCTACGAAAGCCACTTCACCTGGCAGATCCGCACCTTCTGGTGGAGCCTCTTGTGGGCGGTGATCGGCTTTGCGCTGGTGATCGTGGGCGTTGGCTTCGTGATCCTGGCGGCCGACGGCATCTGGGTGATCTACCGCATCGTCAAGGGCTTCCTGAACTGGAACGATGGCAAACCGATGGTTCTGACATGACAACAGCACACGCACACGACCCCAACTGCATCTTCTGCAAGATCGTCGCGGGTCAGATCCCCAGCCGCAAGGCCTATGAGGACGACGACCTGCTCGCCTTCCACGACATCGCCCCCTGGGCGCCCGTGCATGTGCTGGTGATTCCCAAGCAGCACATTGAATCGCTCTACGACACCACACCTGAACAGCACCAGGCCCTGCTGGGCCGCATGCTGGCGCTGGCGCCCGTGCTGATGAAGCAACTTGGCGTGACCGGTGGCTTCCGTGTCCTGGTCAACAACGGCCCCGACGGGCGCCAGGAAGTACCGCATTTGCACCTGCACGCGATGGGTGGGCCACGCCCCTGGGCCAAAGGCTGATCCGGCGTCACCTAAACTTCGCTATTCCCTCTAGGAGATTCAATCATGGGTTCATTCAGCATCTGGCATTGGCTGATCGTGTTGGCCATCGTGATCCTGGTGTTCGGCACCAAGAAGCTCAAGAACATCGGTTCCGACCTGGGTGGTGCCGTCAAGGGTTTCAAGGACGGCATGAAGGACGGTGCGGCCAGCGGCGATGCTTCTGCGGCCAACCAGCAGGTCACGGCCAACAAGGCCAAGGATCCCAACACCGTCGACGTCGAAGCCAAGACGAAGTCGTGAGCCCCCCAGTCGCTGCGCTCCTGCCCCCGAGGGGCGCCACCCGGCGAACCGGCGGAGCCGATTCGCGGGTGTTGCTTGATGAGCATGGCGCTGCACGCATGCAAACAGAGTTGAAGTTGCCTTGATTGATTTCGGTTTCGACAAGATGGCGTTGATCGGCGCAGTGGCGCTGATCGTCATCGGCCCCGAGAAGTTGCCCCGCGTGGCCCGTACCGTGGGCCACCTGCTGGGCAAGGCGCAGCGCTATGTGGCTGACGTGAAAGCCGAGGTCAACCGTTCGATCGAGCTCGAAGAGCTCAAGAAGATGAAGGACCAGTTCGAGGGCGCGGCGCGCGACGTCGAGAAGTCGGTGTCCGACCAGGTCCAGGAAACCACCACCGCATTGCAGGGGGCCTGGGCCGATGCCGACCCGGCCCCGTTCAGTGGCGGCCTGCACGAAGGCCTGGAGCCACCGCCGCCCACCTACACGCACCCGCGCAAGAAATGGCGGATCAAGCGCAGCGCCATGCCGCTCTGGTACAAGCAGCGCAACGGCGTGCGCAGCAAGGCGCAATCGGGCGCAGCCCGCGTGGCGCGCTTTCGCCCGCCACGTTCTTCCGTCTGACCGGGTTCCCGCATGAGTGATTCCAAGCCAGACGAGCTGGAGGGCACCGAACAGCCCTTCGTCTCGCACCTGATCGAGCTGCGCGACCGGCTGATCCGCGCCGTGATCGCCATTGCCGTCTGCGTGGCTGCCCTGGCCATCTGGCCGGGTCCGGCGGCGCTGTACGACTTCCTGGCCCAGCCGCTGGTGGCGAGCATGCCCGAGGGAGGCAAGCTGATCGCCACCAACGTGATCTCGCCCTTCCTGGTGCCGATGAAGATCATGCTGATGGCGGCCTTTCTGCTGGCCTTGCCGGTGGTGCTGTACCAGGTGTGGGCGTTCGTGGCGCCCGGTCTGTACACGCACGAGAAGAAGCTGGTGCTGCCGCTGGTGATCTCGAGCACGCTGCTCTTCTTCATGGGGGTGGCGTTCTGCTACTTCTTCGTGTTCGGCAAGGTGTTCGCCTTCATCCAGGGCTTCGCGCCCAAGAGCATCACGGCCCAGCCCGACATCGAGGCCTATCTCAGCTTCGTGCTCACCATGTTCATCGCCTTCGGTGCGGCCTTCGAGGTGCCGGTGGTGGTGGTGGTGCTGGCCCGCATGGGGCTGGTAAGCATCGAGAAGCTGAAGGCGTTCCGCTCCTACTTCGTCGTCATCGCCTTCATCATTGCGGCGGTGCTGACGCCACCCGACGTGGTGTCGCAATTGGCGCTGGCGATTCCGATGTGCCTGCTCTACGAAGTGGGCATCTGGGCGGCCATCGTGTTCAACAAGCACACCCAGGCGCCAGACGCCGAGGCGTCGTCCGACGCGACCAAGAGCTGACTACTGCTCCCGGCGCGGCTGGGTTCGCGGCCGCTGCGCCACGGTGACGTTCAGGTCCAGCGCCTTGTCGCCGCGCTGGATGCCGATCACGGCCGGTGTCTGCGGCTTGAGAGCCGCAACGGCCGCCAGCAACTGCACGGTGTTGGCCACGGGCGTGTCGGCCACCTTCACCACCACGTCGCCCGGGCGCAGGCCGGCTGCGCTGGCGGGGCCGTTCTGCAGCACGCCGGTGATCAGCACGCCTTGCTTGATCGGCAGGTTGAAGGTCTCGGCGATCTCGGGCGTGAGGTCGCGCGGCTCCACGCCGATCCAGCCGCGTGTCACCTGACCATCGCGCACCAGTCCTTCCATCACCAGCTTGGCGGTGCTCACCGGCACCGCGAAGCCGATGCCCAGGCTGCCACCGGTGCGCGAGTAGATGGCGGTGTTGATGCCCAGCAGGTTGCCGTTCACGTCGACCAGCGCGCCGCCGGAGTTGCCGGGGTTGATGGACGCGTCGGTCTGGATGAAGTTCTGGTAGCCGAGCCCCCGCAGCCCGCTGCGGCCGAGCGCGGAGACGATTCCGCTGGTGACCGACTGGCCGAGCCCGAACGGGTTGCCCACGGCCACCACGAAGTCGCCCACCTGCAGCTGGCTGCTGTCGGCCAGCGCGATCGCCGCCAGCGGCGTGTCCTTCGGCACCTGGATGCGCATCAGCGCGATGTCGGTGTCGGGGTCGGAGCCGACGAACTCGGCCGGGATCGTGCGGCCGTCGCCGA
>NZ_DASSRA010000347.1:0-5117 GCF_035702065.1 Rhizobacter sp. | reverse complement strand
GTACTCCAGTTCGCGCGATTGCGACCAGCCTTTGGGGTAGAAGTTGTCGCGCCACGGCTCGAAGGTCCAGCCACCGATGCCGATGCTGACGTGGCCGCCGCTCATCGCAGGCTCCAGGCGATCGTGCCGGCCAGCACCACGGCCAGCACGCCGCTCACCACCAGCAGAAAGCGCGTGCGCACGCGCAGGATCTCGACCGCCTCCACCAGCCGCGCGTTCTGCTCGGCCAGCGTCTCCATCAGCTGGGCCGACGCCTGCTGCTGCTCCTGCAGCCGCGCCACGCGCGCTTCGAGCTGGCTGACGCGTTCAGCCGGGTCGGCCGCGGGGGCCGCAGGCGCTGCGGGTTCGGGCTGCTGCGTGCGCGTGAACATCTTGCGTGCGCCCTTGACCACCTGCGGCGCCGCTTCGATCACGTCGCCCCAGGGGATCACCTTCAGTGCCGACAACCAGGAGATGGCCATGCTGTGCGCCGGGCGGCGTGTGGCCGACGGGGCGGCCCGAGTGTCGCAGGCGCTCAGGCCGGAGACAACCGTTCGCCGTTCACCTGTACGCGGTCACCCACCCGCAGGCCGGCCAGCTCGGGCTGGCGGAAGCTGCGCAGTTCGCCGTTCTCCAGCCTCACGTGGATGCGGTAGCCGACCACCCGCTCGGCGCGGTCGCGCTCGATCTTGTTGCCCAGCACCGCCCCGCCGATGGCACCGGCGGCGGTGGCAAGCTTGTTGCCGTCGCCATCCCCGATCTGGTGCCCGGCCACCCCGCCGATCACGCCACCGGCCACGGCGCCGATGCCGGTGCCGCGCGGGCGCTCGGTCAGGGTCTCGATGCTGCTCACATGGCCGATGTCGGCGCGCGGCACGGGCGCGTAGCGGGGCGGCTTCGCCTCGGCTTTGACTGTGGAGCCGGCGTGGTTGGCAGGGTTGGCGACAGGCTCGCCGTTCTGCGGCCCGCAGCCGGTGAGCACGGCCAGGGCGGCCATGCAGACCAGGGAGGCGGCGGCCATTGAAGCGGTGGTGTAGTCGAACGAAGTCTTCTTCATCTGAGGCTCCTGCTTCTGTGGGGGCTGGCGCATTGTTGGTGGCCGTGGGCTGCGCGGTCTGTCCGCGCCCTGCGCAAGCGCACGTAGGACAGCGGCGCAGTGCGGGCCCGGCTGTAGGCCTGCGCCTACAGGGTTTCGCTGCCTCGCCTGATGGCGCGCCCGGGCCGCCGCGCCCACCATGCCGACCATGTGCCCGCCGCGGTGGGCCTTCCTGGCACTCACCGACAAGGAGCACCCCATGGCAAGCAACGACGACTGGGTGGAAGACGTGCGCCGCTGGTACTTCGGCGGCAATGCCCCCGCGGCGGACCGAGAACCGGACGCCCAGGCCGGCCCCGAGCCGCACGAGCTGGGCTACGAAGCGGCCCACCCCGCCCTGCAGGCCCGTCACTGGCCTGACGCGCCCGGCCCGAAGAGCGCAACGTGAGCCACGCGGTGGAAAGCACGGCCGGCGGCCTGCGCCACCCTGCTGGCGACCGTCTCGGTCTGTTGCAGGCCAGCATGCTGGAACGCTGGCAGGCGGCACCGCCGTGGGTTCGCACGCCAAAGGCCATCGCGGCCGGGGTGTTGCTGCTGGCCCTGAGCCTGCTCATCGCGCTGGCGCTGGTGGTGCAAGGCGTGGTGGACCGCAGCGAAGCGGTGACCCAGGCTCGGGCGGCCACCGCGGCCGCCACCACCACCGCCGCAGCAGGCACCCGGCCTTAGCCGAGCCGGCTCACCAGGTGTCGACGGGGTGCGCGACCCGATCGCGCAGCTTGGCCGAGGCCAGGCCGCGCGCGAGCCAGTGGCGTGTCTCGGCGGGGTCGATCACGGCATCGATCTCCAGCATGGCGGCCATGTGGATGGCCTTGCCGCGCTCGTACTGCGCAGCCACCAGCTTGTCGAACAAGGCCTCGCGCTGCGCGCCTTCGGGCTCGGCCTCCAGCTCCTTGCGGTAGCCCAGGCGCACCGCGCCTTCCAGCCCCATGCCGCCGAACTCGCCGGTGGGCCAGGCGGCGGTGAAGGTCGGCGAATGAAAGCCGCCGCCGGCCATGGCCATCGCGCCCAGGCCGTAGCCCTTGCGCAGCACCAACGCAAGGAAGGGCACGCGCAGGTGGGCGGCGGTGACGAACATGCGGCTCACGTGGCGCACCTGCGCGCGCTCCTCGATCTCGGGCCCGACCATGAAGCCGGGGGTGTCGATCAATGACACGATCGGCAGGCCGTGCGCGTTGCACAGCTGCATGAAGCGCGCCGCCTTGTCGGCCGCATCGGCGTCGATGGCGCCACCCAGATGGGCCGGGTTGTTGGCCATCAGGCCGACGGGACGGCCTTCGATGCGCGCCAGCGCCGTCAGGATGCCGTGGCCGAAGCCGGCACGCAGCTCCAGCAGCGAGCCGGTGTCGGCCACGCCCTGCATCACCTGGCGCACGTCGTACACGCGCACGCGGTTCTCGGGCAGGGCATCGCGCAGGCGCAGCGGGTCGGCCGCGCTCCACTCGCTCGTGCGGCCCTGGAAGTAGCCCAGGTACTGCTTCGCAGCAGCCACGGCCTGGGCTTCGTCGTCGACCAGCACGTCGATCACGCCGTTGGCGTGCTGCACGGTGCTCGGGCCGATCTGCTCGGGCTTGAACACGCCCAGGCCGCCTCCCTCCACCATGGCCGGGCCGCCCATGCCGATGTTGCTGTTGCGGGTGGCGATGATCACGTCGCTGCAGCCCAGCAGGGCCGCGTTGCCGGCAAAGCAGCGGCCGTTGGCGATGCCCACCACAGGCACCTGGCCGCTGAGCCGGGCGTAGCTCGCGAAGGTGTGCAGGTCGAGCCCGGCCACGTGCGCCGAGTCGGTGTCGCCCGGTCGGCCGCCGCCGCCTTCGGCGAACAGCACCACCGGCAGGCGCTCGTCGAGCGCGATGCCCAGCATGCGGTCGGTCTTCTGGTGGTTGCGCATGCCCTGCGTGCCGGCCAGCACGGTGGCGTCGTACGACATGACCACGCAGCGCGCCTTCTCTTCGCCGAACAAGCTGCCGTTGACGCTGCCGATGCCGGTGACCATGCCATCGGCGGGCGTGTTCTGGATCAGGTCGTCGAGCGCGCGGCGGCGCGTCTGCGCGGCGAAGGCCAGCGCGCCGTATTCGATGAAGCTGCCCTGGTCGCACAGCTCGGCAATGTTCTCGCGCGCACTGCGCATGCCCAGCGCATGGCGCTTGGCCATGGCCTCGGGGCGGGCGGCATCGAGCGTGAAGGCATGGCGGGTGACCACCTCCTGCAGGTCGGCGCGCACGGCAGGGGCACCCTGGGCCGCTGCCGTGTCGGCCTGCTTCGCCACGGCACCGATCACCGCGGCGCCGAGCGTGAGCAACAACTCGTCCTCGGCGACCGTCTCGCCCACGCGGGCGGCCACGCCCAGCACCTGGGCCGCGGCCTCGGCGCGGATCTCGTGCTCCATCTTCATGGCCTCGAGCACCAGCAGCAGCTGGCCGGCCTGCACGGGCTCCCCCGCGGCCACGGCAACCTGCACCACGGTGGCGGCCATCGGGGCCTTGATTGATTCCTGTGTCATGCCTTGGTCGTCTCCTGGGATGTATCGGCCTCTCGCCGCGCGTTCTTGCTGTTTGCGGGACAAGTGCCCATACTGGCCGCCCGCCAAGGCGCAGATTATCTGGAGGACGGCATGCAACGTCGGACGATCGTGTTGGCAGCAGGTGCTGGAGTGATGATTCCCTGGGCCACATGGGCCGCCGACACCGACAAGGCCAAAGAGCAGGCCGAGGTCCGCAAGGCCGCCCAGCAGGCGCTCGACGCCGTCTACAAGGCGCAGCCCGCAGCGCGCAAGGCCGTCGAATCGGCGGCCGGCTACGCCGCCTTCAGCAACTTCGGCATGAAGATCCTCGTGGCCGGCAGCGGCACGGGCAAGGGCCTGGCGGTCAACAACAAGACCAAGGCACAGACCTACATGAAGATGGCCGAGGTGCAGGCCGGCCTGGGCTTCGGGGTCAAGAAGTTCCAGATGGTCTGGGTCTTCGAGACCGAGAAGGCGCTCAACGACTTCATCAACTCCGGCTGGGCCTTCGGCGGGCAGGCCACCGCCTCGGCCAAGGCCGGAGACAAGGGCGCGGCCTACCAGGGCGCCGTGGCCGTCGCGCCCGGGGTGTGGGTCTACCAGATGAGTGGCAACAGCCTCGCGCTGGAGGTCACGGCCAAGGGCACCAAGTACTACAAGGACACCGATCTCAACTGAAGAAGGAGAGCAACCATGACGACACATTCACGCTGGCACCACCTCACCGCCTCGCTGGCCGCCACCGCGCTGCTGGCCCTGTGCGGCGCCGCCCTGGCCACCGAGCAGGCCGACCAGCGCCGCGCCGGTCGCGATGCCAAGCAAGACGCGAAGCAGGATGCCCGCAAGGCCAAGGTCGACTGCAAGGCCGCCGACCAGAAGAACAACGCCGAGTGCCGCCAGGACAAGCGCGACGCCAAGCAGGACGGCCGGCAAGAGAAGCGCGACATCAAGCACCCCGGCTGAGCCCGGCGGGGCGGCGGCCTGCCGCCCGCGTGTCACGTCATGGACGCACAATGCGCCCATGACCTCGACGAACAAGCCCACGACGCTCATCACGGCCCAGTCGTTCACCGACGCGGCCGCCGCCCTGGCGCACGCCACCACCATCTACGACAGCGGCATTGCGCACCTGCGCGACAGCCTGCAGCGCTTCGTCGCCGGCGAAACGCTCGCCCAGCACGTGCGCGCCTGCTACCCCTACCTGCGTGTGCACACCGACACCGTGGCGCGCGCCGACTCGCGCCTGGCCTACGGCTTCGTGGCCGGCCCCGGCACCTACGAGACCACGCTCACGCGGCCCGATCTCTTCGGCGGCTACTACCTGGAGCAGTTCAGCCTGCTGCTCAAGAACCACGGCGTCTCGCTGGAGGTGGGGTTGTCGACGCAGCCGATTCCCGTGCATTTCTCGCTCGGCGAGCACGATCACCTCGAAGGCAGCATGCCGCCCGAGCGCCGCCTGCTGCTGCGCGACCAGTTCGACCTGCCCGACCTCGCCGCCATGGACGACGGCATCGCCAACGGCACGCACGAGCCCACGCTCGG
>NZ_DASSRA010000346.1:0-13636 GCF_035702065.1 Rhizobacter sp. | reverse complement strand
GGCGCCGGGCACAACGCCTACGTCACGATCAGCAACCAGGCCGAAGGCTGCGCGCCTTTGACCGCCCAGGCGCTGGCCCGGGCCGTGCTCGCCCGCATGGGCTGATTCAGGTGCTCAGCGGCCAGCGCGCCAGCGGCACGTGGCGCGTCTGGCCGAGCAGGCTGTCGACCAGCACGAACTCGTTCGCCACCCATTCGATGGGCTCGATCACCATGTCGGGCACCAGGCGGTCGTCGTAGAGCAGCGTCACATGGGGCGTGAAACGCATGTCGACCAGGCGGCCCAGGCCCACAGCCTTCATCGCCTCTCCGAGCGACTTCTGGAAGGCCATCAACGAGACCAGGCCTTCGTCACCGCGCAGAACGAAGGGCCGCTTGCGTGGCCTGCCGGCGAAGCTGCCGGCCCGGTCGAACGTCAGCCTGAAGGGCGGTACCGTGACCCGCCCCGCGGCCTGCCGGAGCGCCGCCACCAGCCCTTCGGGCAAGCCAAGGTGGTCGCCGAAGAAGTGCAGCGTGACGTGGAAGCGATCCATCGCCAGCGGCCGCCCCTTCAGCCCCAGCTCGGCCTTCAGCCGGCGCGCAAGTGCCGCGATGCGTGAGGCCGCAGCGGCGTCGGGCAGCAAGGCGAAGAACAGCCGATCGGTCGGCGCCCTGGGCGGCTCGATGCCCGGCAACGAGAGTTGCTCAGGCATCGCGGCCTCACTCCCACTCGATGGTGGCAGGCGGCTTGCTCGAGACGTCGTAGGTCACGCGGTTGATGCCGCGCACCTCGTTGATGATCCGGCCCGACACCTTCTTGAGCAGCGCATACGGCAGCTCGGCCCAATCGGCGCTCATGAAGTCGCTGGTTTGCACGGCACGCAGCGCCACCACGTAGTCGTAGGTGCGGCCGTCACCCATCACGCCCACGCTCTTGACCGGCAGGAAGACGGTGAAGGCCTGGCTGGTGAGGTCGTACCAGGTCTTGCCGGTGGCCTCGTCACGGAAGTTGCGCAGCTCGTCGATGAAGATCGCGTCGGCGCGCCGCAGCAGGTCGGCGTAGTCCTTCTTGACCTCGCCGAGGATGCGCACGCCCAGGCCGGGCCCTGGGAACGGATGGCGGTAGACCATCTCGGGCGGCAGGCCCAGCGCCACGCCCAGTTCGCGCACCTCGTCCTTGAACAGGTCGCGCAACGGCTCCAGCAGCTTCAGACCCAGTTGCTCGGGCAGCCCACCGACGTTGTGGTGGCTCTTGATGGTGACGGCCTTCTTGCTCTTGGCACCACCCGACTCAATGACGTCGGGGTAGATCGTGCCCTGCGCCAGGAAGGTCGCACCCTTGTGGCCGGCACCGCTGGCCTTCAGCTTGGCGGCTTCCTGCTTGAAGACGGTGACGAACTCGCCGCCGATGATCTTGCGCTTGGCTTCGGGATCGCTCACGCCGGCCAGCTTGCCGAGGAACAGCTCGCTCGCGTCGACACGGATCACCTTCGCATGCAGCTTGCCGGCGAACATGTCCATCACCAGGTCGCCTTCGTTCAGGCGCAGCAGGCCGTGGTCGACGAACACGCACGTCAGCTGGTCGCCGATGGCACGGTGGATCAGCGCGGCAGCCACCGAGGAGTCGACACCGCCCGACAGGCCGAGGATGACCTCCTCGTCACCCACCTGGGCGCGGATCTTCTCGACCGCCTCGGCGATGTGGTCCTTCATGATCCAGTCGGCCTTCGCGCCGCAGATGCCGAGCACGAAGCGCTCGAGAATGGCGCGGCCCTGCTGGGTGTGCGTGACCTCGGGGTGGAACTGCACCGCATAGAAGCGGCGGGCCTCGTCGGCCATACCGGCGATGGGGCAGCTGTCGGTGGACGCCATCAGCTTGAAGCCGGGCGGCAGCTCGGTGACCTTGTCGCCGTGGCTCATCCACACGTTGAGCATGCCGTGGCCGTCGGGGGTGGTGAAGTCGGCAATGCCCTTCAGCAACTCGGTGTGGCCCCGTGCGCGCACGGCTGCGAAACCGAACTCGCGCTTGTGGCCGCCCTCGACCTTGCCGCCCAACTGGTGGGCCATGGTCTGCATGCCGTAGCAGATGCCCAGCACGGGCACGCCCAGATCGAACACGGCCTGCGGTGCCTTGTCGGTGGTGTCTTCGTAGACGCTGGCATGGCTGCCGGAGAGGATCACACCCTTGAGCTTGCCGTCCTTCGCGTACTCGCGCACCCAGGCGTCGGTGACGTCACAGGGGTGCACCTCGCTCAGCACGTGTGCTTCGCGCACGCGGCGCGCGATCAGCTGGGTAACCTGGGAGCCGAAGTCGAGGATGAGGATCTTGTCGTGCATGGTGAGCTCAGGCATTGGAAGCGGCGGCCAGATCGGCGGGCCGCCGGGAGAAGTGCCACAGCGCGACGGCCGTGGACGAGGCCATCAGCAGGGCGCAGAAGAAGAACGGCGCGCCGGCGCGCCAGTCGTTCGGCGGCAGGTGCGACACCACGCCGATCAATGAGGTGCCAATCACCGGGCCGATGACGTACATCAGGCTGGTCAGCGCCGCGACCGCCCCCATGGTGCGGCCCTGGGTGGAGGCGTCCGCCGCGTTGGACACCAGCGATTGGATCGAGGCCTGCACGGTGAAGCCAAAGATGTTCAGCGCCATCACCGCGTACATCATCCAGCCTTGGGTCGACAGCGCCCACAGCACGTAGCAGACCGTCGCGGAGGTGAGGCCGATCGTCGCGAGGCGTCGCGCGCCGAAGATCGCCAGCAGGCGCTTGAGCAGCACGCCCTGCACCAGCACCGAGAGCACGCCCACCGCGAACAGCGACCAGCCGTTCTGCAGCGGGCCCCAGCCGAAGCGCAGGCCGGTGTAGAGCACCCAGGAGCTGCGCAGCACCGCGTCGGTCAGCGCACCGAAGGCCACGACCAGCACGAGGATGCCCACGCCTTCGAGCTTGCTCAGCTGCGTCAGTGCCTGGATCGGGTTGAGCGCGTTCCAGGTCAGCGGCTTGCGCAGATGCGCAGGCAACGACTCGGGCAGCACGAAGTAGCCGTAGACGAGGTTGAGCAGGGCCAGCGCGCCCGAGGCGTAGAACGGCAGGTGGATGTCGATGGCGCCCAGCAGCCCCCCCATCACCGGGCCGAGGATGAACCCGAGCCCGAACATCGCGCCGATCTGGCCGAAGCGCCGGGCGCGGTCTTCGGGCCGCGTGATGTCGGCCACATAGGCGTTGGCGATGCTGACATTGGCCTGCAGTGCACCGCTCACGAGGCGGATCGCGACCAGCTGCCACAGCGTCGCCGCAAGCGCGGTCCCGAAGTAGCTGAACGCGAAACCGCAGAAGCCGATCAGCAACACCGGCCGGCGGCCATAGCGGTCCGACAGCGCGCCCAGAACCGGCGCACAGAAGAAGTTCGCCACCCCGAAGGTGAACATGATCGCGCCGAACCAGAAGGCCTGCTCGGTGCGGTTGGCGGTGAAACGCCCCACGAGTTCGGGCAGCACCGGGATGATGAGGCCGATCGACACCATGTCGATCAGCACCGTCAAGAGAATGAACCGCATCGCCGCCGGGCGGTCCGCAGCGGCTTCTACAGGGGTTGAACTCAAGGGCGTTGCTGACACGGGGCGGGCCCCGCGTCACTCCATGCGGTAGTTGGGCGCTTCTTTGGTGATCTGCACGTCGTGTACGTGACTCTCGCGGATGCCCGCCGAGGTGATTTCGACGAACTCGGCCTTGTTGCGCATGTCGTCGATGCTCGCGCACCCGCAGTAGCCCATGGAGGCACGCAGGCCGCCGGCCATTTGGAAGACGATGCTCACCATCGAACCCTTGTAGGGCACACGGCCTTCGATGCCTTCAGGCACGAGCTTGTCGGCATTCGGGTTGGCGCCGGTGTTGTCCTGGAAGTAGCGGTCGGCCGAGCCTTGCTGCATGGCGCCGATCGAACCCATGCCACGGTAGCTCTTGTAGCTGCGGCCCTGGAACAGCACGATCTCACCCGGCGCCTCTTCGGTGCCTGCGAACATGCCGCCCATCATCACGGTGTGCGCACCGGCGGCGATGGCCTTGGCGATGTCACCCGAGTAGCGGATGCCGCCGTCGGCAATCAGCGGCACGCCGGAGCCGGCAAGCGCCTTGGCCACGTTGTCGATGGCGGTGATCTGCGGCACGCCCACACCGGCCACGATGCGGGTGGTGCAGATGGAGCCGGGGCCGATGCCGACCTTCACGCCATCAGCCCCCGCTTCGGCCAGCGCCAGTGCCGCGGCGCCGGTGGCGATGTTGCCGCCGACGACGTCGACGTGCGGGTAGTTCTGCTTGACCCAGCGAACGCGCTCGATCACGCCGGCGCTGTGGCCGTGGGCAGTGTCGACGACCAGGGCATCGACGCCGGCCTTGACCAGCAGGTCGACGCGCTCCTCGGTGCCGTCGCCCACGCCCACCGCCGCGCCCACGCGCAGCTTGCCGTGAGAATCCCGGGCGGCATTGGGGAAGTTGGTCTGCTTGGTGATGTCCTTCACCGTGAAGAGGCCTCGCAGCTCGAAGGCTTCGTTGACCACCACCACGCGCTCCAGCTTGTGCTTGTGCATCAGCGCCTTGGCTTCGGCCAGGGTGGCGCCTTCACGCACCGTGATGAGCCGCTCGCGCGGCGTCATGATCTCGCGCACCGGGATGTCCATGCGCGTTTCGAAGCGCAGGTCGCGGCCGGTGACGATGCCCACCACCTTGCCCTCTTCCAGCACCGGAAAGCCCGAGATGCCGTGCTGGCGCGAGAGGTTGATCACGTCGCGCACAGGCACGCCGGGCGAGATGGTGATCGGGTCACGCAGCACACCCGATTCGTAGCGCTTGACGCGAGCCACTTCGGCAGCCTGCTGCTTGGGGGAAAGGTTCTTGTGGACGATCCCGATGCCACCCTCCTGCGCGATGGCGATTGCCAATCGGGCTTCTGTCACCGTGTCCATGGCGGCGGACACCAGGGGCAGGTTCAGGCGGATGTTGCGGGAGAACTGGGTGGACAGCGTGGTGTCGCGAGGCAACACCTGAGAGAAAGCCGGCACCAACAACACGTCGTCGAAGGTGAGTGCTTTGCCTAGAAGGCGCATGAGGAAGCTCCTGACGCAAAAGCGAATTATACGGATCGCCGTCAGGCTGCTTCAGCCGAGCCGTCAGGGCGTGTCAAATCACATGCTTGGCGTACTCGCCGGCAATAGTTCACGGAATGCGCCACTGCGTTGCGCCCGGGGCGGGCAAAACCGGACAAGGGCCTCTGAAGGCACCTCGTAACCAGTTGTGCGCGACTACACTTTCGCGATGACATTCGCTCGCCCTCTCCCCATTGCGCGGCTCACCGTTCTGGCGTTCGGAGCCCTCGTGACGCTCAGCCTGAGCAACCCGGCATTCGCTCAGTGGAAGTGGAAAGACAAGAGCGGCCATGTGCAGTACAGCGACCTGCCGCCGCCTCAATCGGTAAGCGATGCGGACATCCTTCAGCGCCCAAGCGGCAGCGCCGCCCGCAGGGCGCCGGCTTTCGCCCCCAACAGCGCACAGGCTGCGGCCGCGGCGTTGGCAGCCTCCGGTGCGCTGCCCGGAGCCAGCGGCCCGGCCCAGGCCGTCGAGCCCGAACTCGAGGCCAAGCGCCGCAAGGCAGCCGACGAGGAAGCGGCGAAGCGTCGTGCCGAAGAAGAGAAGCAGAAGGCCTTGCGCGCAGAAAACTGCCAGCGTGCCAAGGCGCAGGTCCGAGCCTTGGACGATGGCATGCGCATGGCGCGCGTCAATGACAAGGGTGAACGCGAGATCCTCGACGACAAGGGCCGCGCCGAAGAAAGCAAGCGGGCCCGCGACATCGTCGCCAGCGACTGCAAGTAGGCCCTGCCCACTCAGCGCTTTGCCTCGGCGCGCTGCTTCTGGTATCGCTGGCGCCGAGCCTCCTTCGGATCGACGAGCAAGGGCCGGTAGATCTCCACGCGGTCTTTGTCCCGCAAGCTGTCGTCCAGGGCGCGCAGCTTGCCCCACACCCCCATGGCCAAACCTTGCCCAAGCAACTCGGGGCACGCCTCGCGCAAGGCGTCTGACACGGTGCTGCCCGCAGGCAGGCTCAGCACCACCTGACGGGTGGCGCCTGCCACAGGGCTGTAGACAACTTCAATGTGCAGCTCAGCGGGCACCATAGACCTGCTCTGCCCGTTTGACGAAGGCGTCGACGAAGGTGTTCGCGATGCGGTCGAAGACCGGGCTCACGACAACTTCGAGCGGGGAGCTGCTGAACGCATAGCGCATCTCGAACTCGATCTTGCAGGCGTGGGAGTCTCCGGCCAGCACCAAGGGCAAGAAGCGCCATGCCCCATCGAGCATCGAGAATGGCCCGTCCACCAAAGACATCAGCACGCTGCTGTCGCCGACATGCGTGTTGCGTGTCGTGAAGGCATGGCGCAAGCCGCCGTAGGCAAGGTGCAATCGGGCGGTCATGCCGAGATCGTCCTGGGCGACCACTTCGGCCTTCTCGCACCAGGGGAGGAACTTGGGATAGTCCGGCACCGCGGTGACGAGTGCGTACATCTCTGCCGCGGAATACGAGAGAAGAACTGACTTCTTGACGTGCTTCATACAATGCACAGATTGTATTGAGGGCATCCAGCCTCACCTCTTGCCCATGTCGATTGCAGAAAACCGCCGCGCACGCTTTGACTACCACCTGGAAGAACGCTACGAGGCGGGCATGGTGCTGCAAGGCTGGGAGATCAAGGCCATCCGTGCCGGCCAGGTGCAACTCACCGATGGCTACGTGGTCATCCGCGACGGCCAGCTCTACCTGATCGGCTGCCGCATCAACGCGCTGCGCAGTGCTTCGACCCACATCAGCCCAGAAGCCGACCGCACCAAGAAGCTCCTGATGCACAAGGAAGAGATCAAGCGCCTCATCGGCAAGGTGGAGCAGAAAGGCTTCACCCTCGTGCCACTCGACCTGCACTACAAGGGCGGTCGCGTCAAAGCCGAGATCGCACTGGCCAAGGGCAAGGCCGAACACGACAAGCGCAACACCGAGAAGAAGCGCGATTGGGATCGGGAAAAGGGACGACTGATGAGACACAAAGTCTCATCAGGTCCGAAGGACTGACTCGCAAAGCGAGGCATGGCCCTTTCGGCGAAGCCACAAGGGCCGCTTGATGCGACACAAGGTCTCGTCAGGGCCCAAGGGCAAGAACTGATCAGGGGCCGAGCGCCTGCAAGGCCTGCTGGCAATCCCCGATCAAGTCCGCCGGGGCTTCCAGCCCCACCGAGAAGCGCACGAGCACCCCTCGGTAGGCGGGTTGTTCGCGCATGCCGGCCAGGTTGTAGGGCACAGCCAGGCTAACCGGCCCGGCCCAGGAATAGCCTAGCTTGAACAACCGCAGCGCGTCGAGGAAGGCATGGACCTGCTCGGCACGGTAGCGCTCGTTGAACACCACCGAGAAGAGGCCCGCAGCGCGGCTGCACAGCACCTTCCAGCACTCGTGCCCGGGTGCGCCGGGCAATGCGGGGTGCAGCACCTGGGTCACCTCACGGCGCTGCGACCACCAGGCCGCCAAGGTGCGCGCGGCCGCATCGTGCGCCTCGTAGCGCAGCGGCAGCGAAGGCAGCGAGCGCAACACCAGTTCGATGTCGTTGCCACCCACGCCCCAGCCCATGCGCATGTGGCAGAACTTGAGCTTCAGGTGCAGCGCCTCGTCCCGGGTGGTGACCGAGCCCATCAGCACGTCGCCGCCGCCCGAGGCGTACTTGGTCAGCGCCTGCACGGAGATGTCCACACCCAGCGGCTCGCCATCCGGCGTCAGGTCGAAGGGATTGAACGCCAGGCCAGCGCCCCAAGTGTTGTCGAGCGCGGTCGTGATGCCGTGTTCGTGAGCCACCTTCACCAGCGCGGGCAGGTCGGGGAACTCCATGGTTACCGAGCCGGCGGCTTCCAGCCACAGCACGCGGGTCTGCGGTGTGATCAGGGCGGCCAAGCCGCGCGCGTCCATCGGGTCATAGAAGCGGTGGGTGATGCCCCAGTTCGCCAGCTCGTTGCGCGCCAATTCCTTGCTCGGCCCATAGGCGTTCTCGGGAATGAGCACCTCGTCGCCCTGCCTGAGCAAGGCCATGTCGACCAGGGTGATGCTGGCCAGCCCGCTGGGCACGAGCAGGGTATGCAAGCCACCTTCTAGGGTGGCGATGCGCTCTTCCAGCGTGAACGAGGTCGGGGTGCCATGCAGCCCATACGTGTAGCCAGCCTTGGACCGCCAGCTGCGGGCCTGCAGCGCCGCCACGTTCGGGAAGATGACCGTGGAGGCCTTGTGCACCCCCGGCGCCACCGCATCGAAGCCAGCAGGCGGCACGTAGGGGTGGTGGATCAGCCCGGTGCGCTTGTCCTGCGTCATATCGGCTGGGCGACGAGGTCGTGGCCTTGCGTGCCGACGATGCGCGCCCGGGTGAATTCCCCCACCTTCAGGGTCTTGGACGCCTTCTCCGGCGGCAGCAGCTTGACGCTGCCGTCGATCTCGGGCGCGTCCGCGTAGCTGCGACCCACCCCGCCCTTGCGGCCCAGCGCGGGCGCCGAGTCGACCAGCACCTGCATGGTTGCGCCGACACGGCCCCGCAGCTTGGCGGCCGACACCTCTTCGGCGACGGCCATGAAGCGCGCGCGGCGCTCCTCGCGCAACTCGGCCGGCACCGGGTCGGGCAATGCATTGGCGGTCGCACCTTCCACCGGCGAATAGGCGAAACAACCGGCACGATCGATCTGCGCCTCGCGCATGAAGCCGAGCAGGTGCTCGAACTCGGCCTCGGTCTCGCCAGGGAAGCCAGCAATGAAGGTGCTCCGCACCACCAGCTCCGGGCAGATCTCGCGCCAGCGCTGCAGGCGGTCGAGGTTCTTCTCGCCGTTGGCCGGCCGCTTCATGCGCTTGAGCACGTCGGGGTGCGAATGCTGGAAAGGCACGTCGAGGTAGGGCAGGATCAGACCCTCGGCCATCAGCGGAAGAATCTCGTCGACGTGCGGGTAGGGGTACACGTAGTGCAGGCGCACCCAGGCACCGTGCCGGCTGGCAAGCGCGCCCAGCTTCTCGCACAGGTCGAGCATCCGGGTCTTGACGGGCTTGCCGTCCCAGAAGCCGGTGCGGTACTTCACGTCGACACCGTAGGCGCTGGTGTCCTGGCTGATCACCAGCAGTTCCTTCACACCGGCTTCGAACAGGCGCTGAGCTTCGCTCAATACGTCGCCGATGGGGCGCGAGACAAGGTCGCCTCGCATGCTGGGGATGATGCAGAAGCTGCAGCGGTGGTTGCAGCCTTCGCTGATCTTCAGGTACGCGTAGTGGCGCGGCGTGAGCTTGATGCCTTGCGCGGGCACCAGGTCGACGAAGGGATCGTGCGGCTTGGGCACGTGCAGGTGCACGGCGTCCATCACTTCCTTGGTGGCGTGCGGGCCGGTGACGGCCAGCACGCTCGGGTGCATCTGGCGCACCAGGTTGCCCCCGCTGTCACCCGCCTTGGCGCCCAGGCAGCCGGTGACGATGACCTTGCCGTTCTCGGCCAGCGCCTCGCCGATGGTGTCGAGGCTTTCCTTCACCGCATCGTCGATGAAGCCGCAGGTGTTGACGATCACCAGGTCGGCGCCGGCGAAAGTCTTGGAGGTGTCGTAGCCCTCGGCGCGCAGTTGCGTGAGGATCAGTTCGGAGTCGGTCAGCGCCTTGGGGCAGCCCAGGGAAACGAAGCCGATCTTGGGCGCCGCGGGGGCGAGTGTGTCTTGCGTCATCCGGGGATTTTCCCCCAAATGACCGCGAGACTAGCGTTTGGGTGGGTTGAAGCCCGGCATCCCCGGGAACAGTGTCTCGGCCTGCTTGGCCATCTGTTCCTGCATCTGGGCGAACATGTTCTTCGACTGCTCGAGGTAGTTGCCCATCAGGCCCTGCACGGCAGGAGCCTGCCCGTTCAGGAACTGCGTCCACAGTTCCGGGTTCATCACGTTGGGATCGAGCAAGCCCTTGGACTGTTCGGCCAGGCGCATCTGGATGTCGGTGAAGGTCTGGAGGTTCTTCTCCAGATAAGAGCCCATCATCCCCTGCATGGCGTGGCCGTAGAAGCGGATGATCTGCGCCAGCGTCTGAGACGAGAACATCGGCACGCCACCGGTTTCTTCTTCCAGGATGATCTGCAGCAGGATGCTGCGTGTGAGTTCGTCCCCGGTCTTGGCGTCGCGCACCACGAAATCCTGCCCTTCCAGCACCATCTTCTTCACGTCGGCCAGCGTGATGTAGCTGCTGGTTTGCGTGTCGTAGAGACGGCGATTGGGGTATTTCTTGAGAACGCGCGGGCTGTTGCCGTCGGCGCTGCCATCGTCGGGTGTCGAAGCGCGGCGGGTCTGTGCCATTCAGGGAACTCCAGTAAAACCAGTGTGCAAAAAAGATTCTAGAAGCCTGCATTGCTGCACTGCGGAGGGTTTTCCCGCCTGCTGGCTCAAGGATCCGACGCCGCCGGCGCTTCTGGATCGAAGGGCGGGACGCCCAGCCGCTGGCGGGTCTGCTCCAGCTGCGCGGCGAGCTTGGCCACGCGCTTGCTCAACCCTTCCCAATTGCGGATGCATTCATTGACCGGGTCCATCGGGTAGTAGACCTTGTGGCCCTTTTCCTTGGCGGCGGAAAGCGCAAAGCGCACCAGGTCGTTGAGCTCGAAGGCGTAGTCGGCCATGAGCGCATGCGTCTCGGCGACGTGGGCGTCGATCATCTGCTGGCGGCGCGGCGTCATTTCCATGGGGATGTTCCTGGCTGATTGGCTGCGGCAAAGAAAAAGAGCCTGTCCCTCGCGGGGCAGGCTCTTGATCGGCTGACGTGTTTGGTGGGCGGTGAGAGGGTCGAACTCCCGACATCCTCCACGTCAAAGAGGCGCTCTACCACTGAGCTAACCGCCCGAGCCCGCGACTATAACATCACTTGCGGCCGGCCTCATCACTTGCGGCGTGCACTTCGCACACCATCGATGCGAGCCACGGCCTGCAGCACCTGCGCGAGGCGCGCCGAATCGGCCACTTCGACGGTAAAGGTCATCCAGGCGGTGCCGCCACGCACCTCCTTCACCGTCTGCGTATTGACCCCTGTCACGTTCATCTTCTCCTTGGCAAATACCTCGGAGATGTCGCGCAAGAGCCCTGACCGGTCGGCCGCCTCGACCAGCACGTCCACGGGGTACAGGGCCGGCTTTTCCTTGCCCGGCGCCCCCCAGGCCACGGCGATCACCCGCTCGGGCGTGCGCCGCGCCATCTGGCGGAAGTTGATGCAGTCGGCACGGTGGATCGCCACACCCTTGCCTCGCGTCACGTAGCCGCCGATGGCGTCCGGCGGCGCAGGCCGGCAGCAACGCGCCAGGCTGGTCAGCAGCGACTCGACCCCCACCACCAGCACGCCCCCCGTGGGCGAGCCTTCGGAGCGGGGCCGGCGCAAGGCGATGACATCGTCGGCCGACGGTGCGGGCTCGGCCGGCCGCAGCAGCGCTTCGATGTTGCGCAGGGAAAACTCGTCCTTGCCCACCACCTCGAACAAGGCATCGGCGTTGCGGAAGCCGAGGCGGGCCGCCAGGTCATCCAGCTTCAACGCCGTCTTGCCCTCGCGCTGCAGCAGCTTTTCCACTGCGTCGCGGCCGCGGGCAATGGTGTCCTGCAGCGCCAAGGCGTTGAACCAGGCCCTCACCTTGGCCTTGGAGCGTGCGCTCTGCAGGTAGCCCAGCTCGGGGTTCAACCAGTCGAGCGACGGGCCACCTTCCTTGATGGTGGTGACCTCCACCGTCTGCCCGCTCTTGAGTGCGGTATTGAGCGGCACCATCACGCCGTCGACCTTGGCCCCGCGGCAGCGATGGCCGAGCGTGGTGTGCACGGTGTACGCAAAGTCGACGGGCGTGGCGCCTGCCGGCAGTTCGATCACCGCAGCCTGCGGCGTGAAAACGTAGATGCGGTCGTCGAACACCGCACCGGCCGACGACGCGCTTTCATCGGACTCGGCAAAGTCGCGCTCCCAGGCCAGCAGCTGGCGCAGCACGGCCTTGCGCGCCTCGGCCACCTGCGCGTCGAAGTCGCCGCTGGCGCTGACGCCGGCGTAGCCCTTGGCGCCCGCCTCCTTGTAGGCCCAGTGCGCCGCCACACCGTGCTCGGCGTGCTCGTGCATCTCGCGGGTGCGGATCTGCACCTCCACGGGCCGATCCTGGGCGTCGAGCACCACGGTGTGCAGCGACTGGTAGCCATTGCCCTTGGGCCGTGCGATGTAGTCGTCGAACTCGCCCGCCACCGCGCGCCACAGCTCGTGCACGCGGCTCAGTACCGCGTAGCACTCGGGCACGTCGGCAACGATCACGCGAACAGCCCGCACGTCGAACACGTGCGCGATGTCGATGCCCTTGCCGCGCATCTTCTTCCAGATGCTGTAGAGGTGCTTGGGCCGGCCCTGCACCTCGGCACGCAGGCCGTTGCGCGCCAGGTCGTCGCTCAGCTGCCGGCGAAACGCCTCCACGCCCTGCTCCCGCTCGACGCGCTTCTCGTCGAGCATGCGGGCGACAGTCTTGTACTGCTCCGGCTCCAGGAAACGGAAGGCCAGGTCTTCCATCTCCCACTTGATCTGCCAGATGCCCAGGCGGTTGGCCAGCGGCGCAAACACCTGCATGGACTCACGCGCCAGCAAGGGCGGGCACGGCTGCTTGCTGATGGCGAAGTGGCGCAGCGTCTGCAAGCGCGACGCCAGGCGCAACAGCACCACGCGCAGGTCACGCGAGAAGGCGAGCAGCATCTTGCGCACGCGCTCGGTCTGCTCGGCGCGCTTCTCGTCCTGCACCTCGGCCTCGCGCGCGGCGCGCTGGATCTGCACCAGCTTGCGGGTGTGCGTCACCAGCCCGGCGTACGACGGACCGAAGGCCTTGCTGACCACCTCATCCGGCTTGCTCAAGTAGTCGCCGGCGTAGACCAGATACGCGGCCGCGCCCATCGAGGGCGCCGCGCCGATGCCGAGCAGGATGTTGGCCACGCCTTCAGCGTGAACCCAGGCGTCTTCGCCGGTGTCGAGCACTTGCCCCACCAGCAGTGGCTCGGCGAAGGCACGCGCACGAGCGAGCTGCGAGACCTCGGCCTCGCGCGATTCTTCAGGCGCCACGTCGGCAAGCTGAACGATGGCGGCAGCCGTGGTGAGGCTGTCCAGCGGACCCGTCTTCATCTCATGCGCGCAGCAAGAACTCCCGCACCGCTGCGATCTGGTCTGGAGAGGTGAGCATGGGCGCGTGCCCAACACCGGCGAACTCGCGCAGCTCGGCCTTGGGGCCGCGCGCGGCCATGGCCTGAGCGGTGGCCGCGGTGAGCAGGTCGGATTCGGCGCCACGCAGCAGCAGCGTCGGGCAGCGCAGGCTGTCGTACATCGCCCACATCATGGCTTCGCCCACCTTGGCGGCCTCGGGCGTGATGGCGCGGAAAGGCACGGCAATCTGCGGGTCGTAGTGCGGCACGAAGCCATCGCCATCGGGCTTGAGCATCGGCCGGGTCAGCGCCAGCCACTGCTCGCGGGTGTGGGGGCCAAAGCCCTGCGAGATGGCCAACAGGGCATCGGCCGCTTCGTCCAGCGTCTTCCAGCGCGCAGGCAGGCCCAGGTAGCTGCCGATGCGCGCGAGCGAGCTGGG
>NZ_DASSRA010000345.1:0-11940 GCF_035702065.1 Rhizobacter sp. | reverse complement strand
CGGCGTCGTCGCTCTGGATCTCGGTGCGGTAGCGGCCGGCGTTGTCGCGCTGCAACGACCAGTCGCGCAGCCGCACGGCGGTGTCGCCCTCGGCCGCTTCGGCGATTCCGAAGCCGGCGCGGGCGATGCGCTGGTCGTGCCGCTGCCGCGCCCCCTGCACGTCGCTCAGGGCTGTGTGGGCGAACACGATCTGCTGCGCGGCAAAGCGGCTGCCGCCCGCCGGCAGGCCCGTGCGCGAGCGAAAGAAGGTGACCTGGAAGCCGAACAGCCGCTCACCCGCCTGCAGGGCTCCGGTGAGGTACCACCATTCGGTGCGTGTGCCGGGATGGGCGCCGAAGTCGGCCGGAAAGACCAGCGTGCGAGGCCGCACCGCGCTGCCTTGCGCCTGTGAGATGAGGGGGAGGCTGGCCAGAACCCCCAGCAGGTATCGGCGTTTCATGTGGCCAAGCATGGCATGCCGGACGACAATGCAGGGTTGCCTCGCCCTCGTTGACGATGACCACTTTCTCCCTGCCCGAAGACTTTGACCTGGGCGAACACTTCGACCACGCCACCCTCACGCGGGCCATGGCGCTCAAGCCGCAGCAGGCCGTGCTGTCGCTGCAGATCGACGGCCCCAGCCTCGTCAGCCGCGTGCAGGGCGGCGGCCCGATGGCCTACCAGCAGAACATCCAGTGGGTGAACGACCGCCGCCTGGGCCTGCGGCTCGAAGGGCGCTGCAACTGCCCGGTGGGCCACAACTGCAAGCACGTGGCCGCGGCGCTGATGGCCTTCGAGGCGCAGCAGATCCGCATCAAGAAGGGCCTGCCCGAAACGCCGGGCGTGGCGGCTCTCACCGCCCGCCCGCCGGAGCCGCCACCGCCCGCCATGGTGGAGCTCGGCACGCTGGCGCTGGTGCCGGTGCTGCGCCTGACCACCTGTGTCGACGTGGCCTCGGAGGCGCTGCTGCACCACCGCTACGGCTCGGCCAACGCGCGCAACACCTCGCTTCGCCAGGGCGCGGCGCAGCTGATCTACCGCTACCAGCCGCCCACGGGCAAGGCCTTCGAGTTCCACTTTCCGGCCGGCAACGCCACCACCACGCTCGGTGAAGTCAACGACCCCCAGCGTCCTGGGCGCATGGTGCTGGGCCACTTCCAGCGCCAGTCGCAGGCCGAGGCGGGCGCCATGCGCACGCTCTTCGGCGAGCTGGAGATGCGGCCGTGGAGCCTCTCGGCCGGCCTGGCGATGGAGCGCTTGACGCGCCTGCAGGCGTCACGCGTGCAGTCGTCGGTGCTGCCCGCGGGCATGGAGGGCAGCGCCATGCTGCTGGTGCCGCAGCGGCGCGAACGCTGGCCCGAGCTGCTGGCACACCACATCCCCGAGCTCGAATCGCGCGGCTGGGTGGTCGAGGTGGCCGACGACTTCCCCTTCGAGTTGCACACGCCCGACGAGTGGGAAGTCGACATCGCCGAAGAAGCCGGCGGCAACTGGTTCAGCGTGGGACTGCAGGTGAGCGTCGACGGGCAGCCGGTCAACCTGGTGCCGCTGCTGGTGAGCCTGGTGCAAAGCGGCTGGCTCAACATCGACGCCACCGTGCGCCAGGGCGATGGCGGCGAGGTGCTGGTGCCCTGGGCCCACGACAGCGTGGCGGCGCCCGGCACCGCACCGCGCCAGCGCCTGCTGCGCCTGCCGGTGGCGCGGGTGGCGCCGCTGATGGAATGGCTGCGCACGGTGTTCCGGCTGGACGAGAAGTCGGCGGCATCGGCGCTGCGCCTGTCGCGCTTCGATCTGGGCACGCTCGAATCGCTGGCCAGCGGCTCGCGTGTCAAGGCACCGCCCAGCTTCACCGAGCTGATCGAGCAGGTGCGCCTGCTCGGCAGCGGCCAGAGCCTGCCCGCGGTGGAGGTGTCGCCGCAGGTGCAGGCCACGCTGCGCCACTACCAGCTCGACGGCCTGGCGTGGATGAGCTTCCTGCGGCGCGCGCGCCTGGGCGGCATCCTGGCCGACGACATGGGCCTGGGCAAGACGCTGCAGGCGCTGGCCTTGCTGCAGGGCGAGTTCGACGCCGGCCGGCTCGACCGCCCCAGCCTCGTGATCGTGCCCACCAGCCTCATCGCCAATTGGGAGGCCGAGGCCCGCCGCTTCACGCCCCAGCTCAAGCTGGTGGTGCTGCACGGCGCGCAACGGGCGCGGCACTTCCCGGCCATCGCGGGTGCGCACCTGGTGATCACCAGCTACCCGCTGGCCATGCGCGACGTCAACACCCTGGGCGCGCAGGAGTGGCACTACCTCATGCTCGACGAAGCCCAGCGCATCAAGAACAGCCGCAGCCAGGCCGCCGTGTCGGTGAAGGGCCTGAACGCGCGCCACCGGCTGTGCCTCTCGGGCACGCCGCTGGAGAACCACCTGGGCGAGCTGTGGAGCCTGATGGACTTCGTCTGCCCCGGCCTGCTCGGCAGCGAGCCGCAGTTCCGCGAGCACTACCGCACGCCCATCGAGCGCCGCCACGACACGCAACGCGCGCAGCAGCTGGCGCGCCGCGTGCGGCCCTTCCTCTTGCGCCGCACCAAGCAGCAGGTGGCACAGGAGCTGCCCGAGAAGACCGAGTCGCTGCTGCGCGTGGACCTGCATGGCACGCAGCGCGACCTCTACGAAACCGTGCGCGCCACCATGGACGGCAAGCTGCGCGAGGTGATCGCACAGCAGGGCCTGGCGCGCAGCCAGATCATGGTGCTGGATGCGCTCTTGCGCCTGCGCCAGGTGTGCTGCGACCCCCGCCTCTTGAAGATCGGCGAGGGCAGCGAGCACCACCGCCCGCACCACCCCTCGGCCAAGATGGAGCTGCTGCTAGACCTCTTGCCCACACTGGTGGAAGACGGACGCCGCGTGCTGGTGTTCTCGCAGTTCACCGAGATGCTGTCGCTGATCGAGATCGAGCTCGACCGCCTCAAGCTGCCTCACCTCAAGCTCACCGGCGAAAGCAAGGACCGCGGCTCGCTGGTGGCGCGCTTCCAGCAGGGCGAGGTGCCGCTCTTCCTCATCAGCTTGAAGGCCGGCGGCGTGGGCCTCAACCTCACCGCGGCCGACACCGTGATCCTCTACGACCCGTGGTGGAACCCGGCGGTGGAGCAGCAGGCCATCGACCGTGCCTACCGCATCGGGCAGGACAAGCCGGTGTTCGTCTACAAGCTGTTGGCCAGCGGCACGGTCGAGGACAAGATGCTGGAGCTGCAGGCGCGCAAGGCGGGCCTGGCCGATTCGCTGCTCTCGGGCGTGGCCGGCGACGCGGGCCTCACGGCGCAGGACTTCGACGAACTCTTCAAGCCCCTGGGCGCCGAGTAGGCTTGGCCGGCGGTGTCGGGGTGCTATCTATACTGAAATAGATACACCCCGAGAGCCCGTCATGAGCACCAAGACCGCCAAGCTCTTCACCAACGGTGGCAGCCAGGCCGTCCGCCTGCCGGCCGAGTTTCGCTTCGAGGGTGACGAGGTCTACATCCGGCGCGACCCGCGCACCGGCAACGTGATCCTCTCGGCGCGGCCCGAGCTCAGCTGGGTGGAGTTCATGGCGCAGCGGCATCAGATCGGCGAGTTGCCCGACGACTTCCTGAGCGACCGCGTGCAGAGCACGCAGCGGCGCGATCCCTTCGACACCTGGGTGGAGTGACCGCCGATGCTCTACCTGCTTGACACCAACACCGCAACCGCCGCCATGCGCGGCACCGCCGGGCTGGACAGCCGCCTCTCGCGCCTGCAGCCCGACGAGTGGTGCATTTCCGCCGTCACCAATGCCGAGATGCGCTATGGCGTGGCGCTCAAGCCCAAGGCCATCCAGCTCGAACGCTACGTGGACGCTTTTCTCGCCGTGGCGCGCACCGAACCCTGGGATGCCGCCTGCGCCGAATTCCACGGCATCGTGCGCGCGCAGTTGCGCGCCAAGGGCCACGTGCTGGGCGACTTCGACGAGATGATCGCTGCGCATGCCTTGGCCCTGGGGGCGGTGCTGGTCACCGACAACATGCGGCACTTCAAGCGCGTGGAAGGCTTGCGGCTGGAGAACTGGATTCGCAATTCCTGACGGGTTGACGAAGTCTTTCCATCAAAGTAGATTCTTGTTCCATCATGTTGGAACAAGACGAACTCCATGCCGACCTCGACATCAATGCCCGCATCGCCCGGCGTGTGCGTGAGCTGCGCCAGGCACGCGGCCTGACGCTGGAGCAGTTGTCCGAGCGATGCGGCGTGAGCCGCTCCATGATCTCGGTGGTCGAGCGCGGCGAAAGCAGCCCCACCGCCTCCTTGCTCGACAAGCTGTGCGCCGGCCTCGGCACCTCGCTGAACGCGCTCTTCGAGGCCCCGCAGCCGGAAGCCGCGTCGCCGCTGGTGCGGCGCGACGCGCAGCCGCAGTGGCGCGACCCGGCCTCGGGCTACGTGCGGCGCAGCCTCTCGCCGCCGGGTGTCGATTCGCCGATCCAGATGGTGGAGGTGAGCTTCCCGCCCGGCGCGCACGTCAGCTACGACAACAGCCTGCGTGTCGGCGTGCACCAGCAGGTCTGGCTGATGGAAGGCGTGATCGAGGTCACCACCGGCACCACCACCCACCGCCTCGCCGAGGGCGACTGCCTGGCCATGCGGCTCGACGCGCCCAGTGCCTTTCGCAACCCCAGCCGCAAGCGCGCACGCTACATCGTCGTGCTCACCACGCCATGACCCCTGCCCACGCCATCCAGCGGCTCGCCGCGCTCGATTCGCCTGAAGACCTGCACCAGCTGAGCGAGGTGCTGGTCGACTGCGTGGAGGGCGGCGCCTCGGTCAACTTCATGGCCGGCTTTTCGATGGCGCAGGCGCAGGCGTGGTGGCAACGCGTGGGGCCGCTGCTTCGCAGCGGCGAGCGCGCGCTGCTGGTGTCGCGTGACGAAACGGGGCGCATCGTGGGCACGGTGCAGCTTGCACTGGGCCAGCCCGACAACCAGCCGCACCGTGCCGATGTCAACAAGCTGCTGGTGCACCGCCGCGCGCGTGGCCAGGGCGTGGGTGCCGCGCTGATGCAGGCGGTGGAAGAACTGGCGCGCGCAGAAGGCAAGACCCTGCTGGTGCTCGACACCGCGAGCGACACCGCCGAGCGGCTCTACACGCGCCAGGGTTGGCAGCTGTGCGGCCGCATCCCCGCCTATGCGCTGATGCCCGATGGTGCGCCCACGGCCACCACCATCATGTTCAAGAACGTGTAGTCCACTAGCGCCCCAGCGCCTTCACCGAGCCGCAGTCCGCGCCCAGCCAGCGGCCGGTCTGGTCGACGTTCACGCGCTCGGCTTCGCCCATCACCTCGGTGTCGACCACGGCCTTGCTGGTGTAGCCGGTCGGCCCCTGGAAGTTCACCAGCGCCTCGCCCTTGGCCGGCGGCGTGGTGGTGCAGGCGAACTTCACCTTCATCGAGCTGCTGCTGCGTTCCAGCACCTGCTGTGTGCAGTCGCCGGCTTGCTGCGGCACCTCGCCGCGGTCGGCGTCTTCCTTGCTGATGCAGGCCTTGACGGTGCTGGTCGAGTCGCCCAGGCGCACGCCCTGCGAGGCCATCATCTCCTCGACCGCCTTGCGCTGGTCGGGTGGCAGGCGCGCGATCTGGGCCTGGGCCTGCTTCATCGCCGCCTCGGCCTTGCCGCTCTGGCTCTTGATGCCAATGTTGATCTCCCACAGGCCCGCTTCGATCTTGGGGCCGGTTTGGGCGAGTGCGCCGAGGCTGCATGCCGTCAGCAGGGTGGCGAGGGTCAGTGTCTTCAAATCAAATGCTCCGTCAGTGATGTGGCCGTGGCCTCGGGTGCGAGTATGCAGAGGCTGCGTTCCGCCAGAATGGGTGCCCGGTGTTTCCTGAAGTGACGAGTGCGCATGATTGTTGTGTGGAGGTTCTTGATTGTCGTGCTGCTGTGCTGCAGCGCCGCCGTTCATGCCGCCGAGCCCTGCGCCGACCGCACGGCCGATGCCGCCTCGGCGCCGCCGGCGCGCTTGGCCGACCTCAGCTACACCTGCCTCAGCTTGCGCAATGGCCAGCGCGTGCTGATCGGCGAGGCTGGCGAGCCCGCCGCACCGCCCGTGCTGCTGGTTCATGGCCTGGGCAACAACGCCCACCGCGACTGGGCAAACGCCGTTCCTGCGCTGGCACGCCAGTTCCACGTGATCGTGCTCGACCTGCCGGGCTTCGGCGGCTCGGAGGCCGCACCGCAGGGCTACTCCTTCGCCGCGCTCGCCGGTGTCCTGTCCGACGTGCTGGACTACGCCGCGCCCAGGCAGCGTGCACACGTGGTGGGGCATTCGCTGGGTGGCGCGGTCAGCCTCTACTTTGCGCACGCGCGGCCCGACAAGGTCGAGCGCCTGGTGCTGGTCGACGCGGCCGGCATCCTGCTCAAGATGGTGTTCGCTCAGCACGTGGCCACCCTGCGAACGAGGCAGTTCGGCATCGAGCCGCTCGACCGCCTGCTCAAGGGCCTGGACGAGCGCATCGCCGCCTTCCGGCGCGACGTCTTCAGCGGCCTCGATGACCGCTTCGACTTCAGCCGCTGGCTGGCCCAGAACCCCGGCGTGCGCAACGCGCTGCTCGGCCGTTACACGCAGATCGAGGCCGGCCTCGGCCTGGTGGAGCACGACTTCACCGCCGCCATCCGCGAGACGCGCGCCCCCACCACCGTGATCTGGGGCCGTGACGACCCCATCGCGCCGCTGCGCACCGGCAAGCTGCTCGCCGCGCGCCTGCCCGACGCACGCCTGCAGGTGCTCGACGGCGTGGGCCACACCCCCATGCAGGACAGTCCGCGCGCCTTCACGCGCCTGCTGCTCGATGCGCTGGCTTCGCCGCTCGCACCCAAGTACGCGGTGGACGTCCCGCTGGTGTCGCAGGGCGACGTGGTGTGCCAGAACACCGCCGACCGCCGCTACAACGGGACGTTCGACAGCCTCACCCTCGACAACTGCGCAGGCGTGCGCATCGAGGGCGCTCGTATCAAGCAGCTGGTGCTGAAGTCGTCTTCAGCGACGCTCGAAGACAGCGTGATCGAGAGCGCCGACGTGGCGGTGTCGGCGCAAGCCAGCCAGCTCACGGCCACCAGCACGCGCATCAGCGGGCGCGTGGCGATCCAGGCCGACGCGAGCCGCTTCGACCTCGCTGGCGTGAGCCTGCAGGCGATGGAACAGGGTGTAGAGCTGGTGTCGCCCAGCCGCCTCTACTTCTCGGTGAGCGAGGTGAAAGCGCCTGATTTCACCGGGGATGCCCATTTCATCTGGCCCTCGGCCGCGGAAAAGCGCTGAATCCCAGCCGCTCATCCGTTGCTTGGGTGACAGCCACTTGTCACCAAATACCGGATGCGTTACCGGCTGCCCCCTGCGCGCCCCTTGGCTGACATTTCGCAACAGTTGAGCGGGCCTTGAAATCAAGTCCACGAGATGCTTGTCGACAGGGAAGAGCATGTATGAGGCCGCCGGCCCGTTGTCGACAGGAACAACTGCATGTACAGGGACGATCTACCGCCAGCGTTGCTGGTGCCGGTGCCACGCGCGCTCGGGGTGTATTCAGACGGTGCGGCCCGTGCCGAGGCCAGGGTGTCTCCGGTTCTGGAGTACAGCCTGCCCTTCCGCGTGGGCGTGGTGTGCAATGAAGAGCAGCTGCTGCGCGTGCAGGCCCTGCGCCAGACGGCCTATGGTCGGCACCTGCCGGAGCAGGCTGCTTCCTTTGGCCAGGCTGATCCGCTCGACCGCCTGAGCGACACCACCATCTTCTTCGCCGAAGACAAGCTGACCGGCCAGTTGGTGGGCTCGGTGCGCGTGCAGAGCAACCGCAACGCGCCGCTGCAGATCGAGCGCAGCATCGAGCTGCCTGAAGAGCGGCGCGGCCAGCTGCTCGCCGAGATCACCCGCCTGTGCGTGCTGCCCGGCTACGACCAGCCGGTGCGCCTGGCGCTGGTGAAGGCCAGCCACCTCTTCTGCATCGCGATGCAGATCGGCGGCGTGCTGGCGGGCTCGCGCCGCTCGCTGCTGCGCACCTACGAGAACCTCGGCTTCACCGACCTCTTCGGTGACGATCGCATGTGCCCGCTGCTGCATGCGGGCGGGCTACCGCACCGCGTGCTGTTCCGCGACACCGTCACCTCCGAGGCGATGGCGCGCGAGCGCCGTCATCCCGACTACGACTTCGTGTTCCGCCACTACCACCCCGACATCGCCATCTTCGACGCGCTCGCCCAGGCCGTGTCCGGCGGGCTGCGCAGCGGCTCACGTTGGCACTGAGGTCGAGACTGGGGTGGTCGGTGCGAGGTGCGCGACCAGCATCTCGCGCAGCTGCTCGGCGCTGAAGGGCTTGGCCAGGAAGTCGTCCATGCCGGCGGCGCGGCACTGCTCGCGGTCTTCAGGGAACACGTTGGCGGTGAGCGCGATCAGCGGCAGCCGCGGCAGGCCGTTGGCCGCCTCGTGCTCGCGGATGCGGCGCGCCGCCTCGAAGCCGTCCATCTCGGGCATCTGGCAATCGAGCAGCACCAGGTCGGGCCGCGGCGTGCGCAGCTGGCACACGCGCTCGACCGCGCCGAAGCCGTTGAGCACGCGCTCCACCGCCAGCCCGAGCTGCGACAGCGAGGCCTCGGCCACCAGCGCGTTGACCTCGTTGTCTTCGGCCAGCAGCACCCGGCCGTTCAGCGGGGCGCGCTGGGGGGGGCTCTCGGTGGCCACCGGCGACGCTGCCTGCGCCGGGGCTGGCGCGTGCGCCGGTCGGTAGCGCAACAGCGGCAGGCTCACTTCGAAGGTGGAGCCTTGGCCCAGGGTGCTGCTGCAGCTGATGCTGCCGCCCATGGCCTGGCAGATGGCGCGCGTGATGCTCAGGCCCAGTCCCGTGCCGCCGAACTTGCGGGTGTTGGAGCTGTCGACCTGCATGAAGGGCTCGAAGATGGTGTCGAGCATGGCCGGGGCGATGCCCACGCCGGTGTCTTCCACGCGGATCAGCAGGCGGTGGCTGGGGCCGGGCGAGCCGGCCTCGCTGACGCGCACGCGCACCGTGCCGTGTTCAGTGAACTTCACCGCGTTGCCCACCAGATTGAGCAGGATCTGCCGCAGGCGGAACGGGTCCATCGCCACCCTGCAGGGGCGAGGGAGGTCGAGCACGCTGGTCAGCTTGAGCCCCTTCTCGGTGGCGCTGGGCGTGCACATCTCCAGCGTGTCGTCGATCAGCTGCGCGAGGTCGATCTGCTGCGGGTGCACCTCGATGCCCTGCACCCCCAGGCGGGCGTACTCGAGGATGTTGTTGATCAGCCCCAGCAGGTGCTCGCCGCTGCGGCGGATGACCGTCAGGCCTTCGCGCGGGTTGGCCGGTGGCGTGTTGCTGAGCAGCATGCTCGACATGCCCAGGATGCCGTGCAGCGGCGTGCGCAGCTCATGGCTCATGTTGGCGACGAACTCGTTCTTGGCCTGGTTCTCCCTGCGTGCCCGATCGAGGGCCGATGAGAGTTGCGAGGTCAGCCCCTCGTTGGTGAAGCGCAGCGTGAGCATCTCCACCACCTGCTGTTCGGAGCGGCGCGTGGCCAGCAGCAGCAGGGTGTAGAAGGTGGCAATGGAGAACGCGCCGTAGTAGCCGAAGCTGTCGCCGCGCAGGAGCATCACCACCACGCCGGGCAGTTGCATGGGCGCGGTGTAGGCCACGCAGCAGGGCCAGTCGGCATGCAGCACGAAGGCGGCAACCGTGCTCACCCCGGCCAGCGTGGCCACCACCAGCGGCATCAGGCTCGGGTCCTCGGCCGGGGCCAGGAAGACGGCGGCCGAGCCCCACACCAACCCGTCGATGAACAACATGAAGCGGCCCCAGTAGAGCCAATGCAGGTCGTGGCTGCGGCTGCGGCGGAACATCACGCCGTGGACGATGCGCGGCAGCACCACCGCCACCTTGATGCCCAGCCAGATCGCCAGCGTTTCCGTGGGGATGGTGCCGCGCAGGTAGAGCACCAGCGCGATGGCGTAGGCCGTGGCCGCGAACACGGCGACTGCGGTCTGTTCGAAGATCATGCCCATCTGCGCCGCACGCACCCGCGTTCGGATGTCGGGTGCGGCAGCGGGCGCGGCGACGGCGGTGTCGGGGGCGGCGGCCATTGGCGAGCAATGTACTCGCGTTGACTGCGCAACGCGGGGCTTCACGCCCCGTGGAATGGCCCGGTTAGCTCAGGAACAACACTGCGGCAATGGCCACGGCGGCAGGCACAGCCTGCACGTACAAGATCTTGCGCGAGACCGTGGCCGCGCCGTACACGCCGGCCACCACCACACAGCCCAGGAAGAAGAGGCCGACCGCTCGGCCGCCCGTGCTCAGGCCGAGCAGCAGCGACCAGATCAGGCCGGCCGCGAGAAAGCCGTTGTACAGGCCTTGGTTGGCGGCGAGCGCCTTCGATGCGGCCGAGAACTCGGGCGTGGTGCCGAACACTTTGCGGCCCTTGGGTGTGTCCCACAGGAACATCTCCAGCACCAGGAAGTAGATGTGAAGCAGGGCGACCAGGCCCACGAGCACAGCGGCAATCAGCATTGGAATCTCCAGCGGCGGTTGGTCTCGGATCGGGAAGCGACGGTAGCACGGCGGTTCAGGGCATTCCCTGCTGTGCAGCATGCGGCGCGGCCCGCATAGTGCACCGCAACAAGACTCCAGCGCAGGGCGCTTCGCCATGGACCAGGACACCGCCCGACGCCGCCTGCTTCTCGCGGCGGCGTCCGCTCCCTTCGTGTTCGGCGCCGCGCCGGCCCGCGCGCAGGCCTGGCCGGCCAGGCCGCTGCGCATCGTCGTGCCCTTTGCGCCCGGTGGCACCACCGACGTGCTGGCCCGGGCCCTGGCGCCCGAACTGCAGAAGGCGCTGGGCCAGCCGGTCGTCATCGACAACCGGGCCGGCGCAGGCGGCAACGTGGGTGCGGCCGAGGTGGCCAAGTCAGCGCCCGACGGCTACACCGTGCTCATGGGCACGGTGGGCACGCACGCCATCAACGCCGCCCTCTACCCGAGCCTGCCCTTCAATCCGATCAAGGACTTCGCGCCCATCACCCTGGTGGCCAACGTGCCCAACGTGCTGGTGATGAACCCGGCCAAGGCGCAGGCTGCCCGCATCGACAGCGTGGCCGACCTCGTCCGGTACGCGCATGCGCACCCGGGCAAGCTCAACATGGCCAGTGCGGGCAATGGCACCTCCATCCACCTGGCCGGCGAGCTGTTCAAGTCGATGACGGGGACCTACATGGTCCACTTTCCGTACCGCGGTTCGGCACCGGCGCTGATCGACCTCATCGGCGGAACGATGGATCTCATGTTTGACAACTTCCCGTCGTCGATGCCGTATATCAAGTCGGGCAAGCTGAGGGCGCTGGCGGTGACCAGCAGCACGCGGTCGTTGAGCATGATGGAGCTGCCGACCGTTGAAGAGGCGGGCGGGGCGAGCTTGAAGGGCTACGAGGCGACGTCGTGGTTCGGGCTCCTCGCGCCGGCGGGGACGCCGCCGGATGTGGTGAGCCGGTTGCAGCAGGAGGTTGCTCGGGCGCTCGGCTTGCCTTCGCTGCGGGAGAGGATGCTGGCGCAAGGGGCGATACCGAGCGGGATGAGTTCGGCGGCGTTCGCGCGCTTGATCGCGACGGAGACGAAGAAGTGGGCGAGGGTGGTGAAGGTGTCGGGGGCGAAGGCGGAGTGATTTGCTTGCGCCTCCGAGTCCGCTGTGGCTGAGGCTCTTCGCCCTTCGCGCATTCCCACCCGCTAAGGCTGAGGTATCGAAGCCTTGTGCTGCTCGTCGCAGTGGTTGTTCACTGCGTGAGGCCGCACCGGGAGTTCGCCCCGGCGGGCGACCTCCTTTGGTATCTGCATAACTTTGCTTCGCAAAGTGAGCAGATCCCCGCTTCGCGAACTTGTGTCGACAAGAAAGGAGGCAAAGAAGCGCCCCCTGCCTCCTCGGCCCTCGCGTAGCGAGG
>NZ_DASSRA010000344.1:0-4651 GCF_035702065.1 Rhizobacter sp. | reverse complement strand
CTCTACACCACGGCGCCGAAGTCGCTGGCACGGCGCAGCGCACAGACCGCGCTGTGGCACATCACGCACGCCATGCTGCGCTGGATGGCGCCCTTCCTGAGCTTCACGGCTGAAGAAGCGTGGAAGGTGTTCGCACCGGGTGCGTCGCCGTCGATCTTCACGGAGACCTACTGGCCTTTCGCCGCACCCGATGAAGCGCTGCTCGCCAAGTGGGCGCGCATCCGCGAGGTGCGCGACCTGGCCAACAAGGAGATCGAGGCCCTGCGCACCGCGGGCCAGGTGGGCTCCTCGCTGCAGGCCAACCTGAGCATCACCGCCAACCCGGCTGACCATGCCCTGCTGGCCTCGCTGGGCGACGACCTGCGCTTCGTCACCATCACCTCGCTGGCCCGCCTGCTCGAAGGCAGCGACCTGGCGGTGAGCGTGGCCGCCTCGGCGGCACAGAAGTGCGAACGCTGCTGGCACTACCGCGACGACGTGGGCAGCGATGCCGCACACCCCACGATCTGCGGCCGTTGCACCAGCAACCTCTACGGCGCGGGTGAATCACGAAAGGCAGCCTGAGCATGTCGTCCAACAAGAGCGTTGCCAGCCTGTGGCCCTGGCTGGGCATCGCCGTCATCGTGATCGTGCTCGACCAGGTCACCAAGTCACTGATCCTGCAGCACTTCCAGTACGGTGACAGCCGCTACGTCACCTCGTTCTTCAACATCGTGCGGGCCCACAACCCGGGTGCGGCGTTTTCCTTCCTCGCCGGGGCGTCGGGTTGGCAGCGCTGGCTCTTCGTGGGCCTGGGCGCGGCGGCGGCCATCTTCATCGTGTGGATGCTGCGCTCCCATGGCGGCCAGAAGATGTTCGCGTGGGCGCTGTCGCTGATCCTGGGCGGCGCGGTGGGCAACGTGGTCGACCGCCTGATGCACGGCTACGTGGTCGACTTCATCCAGGTGCACTGGGACAGCCGCTACTACTTCCCCTCGTTCAACGTGGCCGACAGCGCCATCACCGTGGGGGCAGCGCTGCTGATCCTCGACGAACTGCTGCGCGTGCGGCGCGGCCGAGGCTGAGGTTCTTCAGGGCTTGGCGCCCGCCTCGAACCAGCGCTTGAGCAGGTCGCGCTCTTCGGGCGTCATCTGCGTGGCGTTGTTCATCGGCATCACCTTCAACACCACCGCCTGCTGGTAAGCAGCCTGCGCGTTACGCAGCAGGAGCTCCGGCGTGTGGAGCTGGATGCCCTTGCTGACGAGCTGCTCGCTGTGGCACATCACGCAGCGCTCTCCCACCACCTTCTGCACCTGGGCGAACGAGGGTGGCGCAGCCGCCGCAGTGGCGGACGGTGCGCCGGGCATCGTCGCGCTGGCCACACCGGCCAGCAGCACCACGCCGACCACGGCGTAGGCCCAGGGCACGGGCTGGCCCGTCGCGAGCGCCTTGTGGCGAAGCACGAACGACTGTCGGATCAGTGCACCCGCCAGCATCATCACCACCAGCACCAGCCAGTTGTTCTTGCCCTCGTAGAGAAACCCGTAGTGGTTGCTCAGCATCGCGAGGATCACCGGCAACGTGAAGTAGGTGTTGTGCACGCTGCGCTGCTTGCCGCGCTTGCCATGGATCGGATCGACCGGCAGCCCAGCGCGCAAGGCGGCCACCACCTTGCGCTGGCCGGGGATGATGACCATCAGCACGTTGCCGCTCATGGTGGTGGCGATCATGGCGCCCACCAGCAGGAAGGCAGCGCGCCCCGCGAACAGGTGGCACGAAAGCCAGGACGCGAACACGATGAACCCGAACACCAGCACGCCGACAACCAGGTCGCCGTTCTTGCGCTGGCCGAAGAGGCGGCAGATGCCGTCGTAGATCACCCAGAAAGCGACGAAGAAGCCCAGAGCCGTGGCAATGGCTGCCGCGGGCGACCAGTCGAACACCTTCTTGTCGATCAGGAAGGTGCTGGCGTTGAACAGGTAGAGCACCGCGAAGAGCGCGAAGCCGGTGAGCCAGGTGGAGTAGCTCTCCCACATCGACCAGTGCAGCTTGTCGGGCAGCACGGCCGGCGAGACCGGGTACTTCTGCTGGTGGTAGAAGCCGCCGCCGTGCACGGCCCACATCTCGCCACCGATGCCTTTCTCGCGGTCCTTGGCGTCCTTGGGCGGCAGCAGCCCGTTGTCCAGCCCCACGAAGTAGAACGAGGCGCCGATCCAGGCGATGCCGGTGACCACATGCGCCCAGCGCAGCAGCAGGTTGAGCCAGTCGAGGAGGTAGGCATCCATGTGTATACAGTCAGTCGCTCAGCTGCCGCGGTAAGTGGAGTAGGCCCAGGGGCTCGCCAGGAGCGGCACGTGGTAGTGCTGCAATGGGTTGGCGAGGCCGAAGTCGATCGGCACCGCGTCGACAAAGGGCGGATCGGGCAAGGTCACACCGCGCCCTCGGAAGTAGGCCGCCACCTCGAACAGCAAACGGTAGGTGCCCGTCTTGAAGCTGGTGTCGTCAAGCAGCGGGCCGTCGGCCCGGCCGTCGTGGTTGAGCTCGAGCTGCTTCAGCAGCACCGGCTGCCCGGCCTCGATGCGGTAGAGCGACACCCGCATGCCGGCCGCCGGGCAGCCGTTCATCGTGTCGAGCACGTGGGTGGTGAGCTTTCCCATGAGCAGGGTGCTTTCAAAAATGGGTTGCAAGACGCGCAAAAGTGTATACAGTTTGCCGGACATCGCAAAGCCCAAAGCCGTTCTGCCCCGCCATGCCCCGCACCACCGCCCTGCAAGCCATCCGACCCGTGGGCCGCACCGCAGGCAGCAGGGCGCGCGCAGGTGCGAAGCAAGTTCCGCGCACGGCAGCGGTAGTGGATGAAGCCAACCTGCAGACCACCACCCGGCGCATCGCCGAATCCATCACCGCGGCCATCGTCGAACGCCGGCTGATGCCCGGCACCAAGCTGGCCGAGCAGAAGATCGCGGACATCTTCAAGGTCTCGCGCACCATCGTGCGCCAGGCCTTGCACCAGTTGAGCCGCGACAAACTGGTCACGCTGGAGCAGGCACGCGGTGCGCGCGTCGCACAACCGAGCGTCGAAGAGGCGCGCCAGGTGTTCGAGGTGCGGCACATGCTCGAGTCCGCCATGATCAAGCGCGCCGCCAGCGAGCTCACACCGGATCACATCACCCAGTTGCGCAACCACCTGCACGACGAGCAGGCCGCCGTGCAGCGCACCGATGTGCCGGGCCGCACCCGCCTGCTGGCCGACTTCCACGTGGTGCTGGCCCAGATGCTGAACAACGAGGCCCTGGCCGACATCTTGCGAGAACTGGTGTCACGCAGTTCGCTGATTTCACTGATGTACCAATCCGCCCATTCGGCCGAACACTCCTACGCCGAGCACGTGGCCATCGTCGACGCGCTGGAGAAGCGCGACGCGCGTGCCGCGGTCAAGCTGATGGAAAGCCATTTGCACCACGTCGAGCGCAACCTGCGACTCAACCCGCGCGTGCCCGATCTCGAAGCGGTGTTGCTGCCGGAGACCTGAACCGACCATGAGCACTGACACCTACCCGCGCGACCTCGTCGGCTACGGCCGCAACCCACCGCATGCCCAATGGCCCAACGGGGCGAAGATCGCCGTGCAGTTCGTCCTCAACTACGAAGAAGGCGGCGAGAACAACCCGCTGCACGGCGACCCCACCTCCGAGACCTTTCTCTCCGAGCTGATCACCGCCCAGGCCTACGAGAGCCGGCACATGACCATGGAGTCGATGTACGAGTACGGCTCGCGCGTGGGCGTGTGGCGCATCCTGCGCGAGTTCGAGAGGCGCAAGCTGCCGCTCACCGTCTTCGGCGTGGGCATGGCCATGCAGCGCTATCCCGAGCTCGTCGCCTGCTTCATGGAGAACGGCTACGAGATCGCCAACCACGGCCTGCGCTGGATTCACTACCAGAACCTGCCCGAGGCCACGGAGAAGCGCCACCTCGACCTGGCCACGCATGTGTTGCGCGAGATGACCGGCGGCGCCTGGCCGCTCGGCTGGTACACCGGGCGCGACAGCCCCAACACCCGCCGCCTCGTCGTCGACCAGGGCAGCTACGAGTACGACAGCGACTACTACGGCGACGACCTGCCCTTCTGGACGCCCGTCACCAAGAGCGACGGCAGCACCGTGCAGCACCTGGTCGTGCCCTACTCGCTCGACACCAACGACATGCGCTTCGTGCAAACGCAGGGCTTCAACACCGGCGACCACTTCTTCACCTACCTGCGCGACAGCTTCGATGCGCTGTACGCCGAAGGCGACACAGCCCCGAAGATGATGAGCATCGGCATGCACTGCCGCCTGCTCGGCAAGCCCGGCCGCATCGGCTCGCTGCAGCGCTTTCTCGACCACGTGCTTGCGCACGACAGGGTCTGGGTGTGCCGCCGCATCGACATTGCGCGGCACTGGAAGCAGCACTTCCCGGCGCCGGCATGAGCCTCACGCTCGATCAACTCAACGCTGCGACGCTCACCGAAGCGTCGCAGATGCTGGCGGGCATCTACGAGCACTCGCCCTGGATCGCCGAGGCCGCCCTCGCCCAGCGCCCGTTCAAGAGCCTCGCCCACCTCAAGCAGGCCATGGCCGACACCGTGCGCCAGGCCGACCGGGCCGCCCAGCTCGCGCTGATCCGCGCCCAC
>NZ_DASSRA010000343.1:0-3203 GCF_035702065.1 Rhizobacter sp. | reverse complement strand
GGTGCTGAAACCAGGCAACCGCCTGTCGATCACGCCGGTGACGCCCGCTGAATGGAAGGCGGTGTTGAAGCAACTCGGCGGATAGCCCAGCGGTGAACAGCGAGGGCGGGCCGAGCGCCGGGCCGCTCCCAAGCCGGCCCGCGATCCCCTCGGGGGATCGGCCGGTGTATTCACCGGCCGAGGGGCGGTAATTCCTCAGGCTTCGAAGCGGATGCTGGCCAGCGTGACGTGGTTGCCACCGCGCTTCTGAGCCTGCGCCAGCGCGGTATCGGCGGCTTGCAGCAGATCTTCTTGCGTGTGCGCTGTATGCGGGAAGCTGGCCACTCCCATGGACACCGTGAAACCCATGTCCTGCCCGTTGAGCATGACGATCTGGGTGGCGCACTGCCGGCGCAAACCTTCCATCCGGGCATGCGCCGTGGCCAAGCCCACCCCGGAAAGCAGCACCGCAAAGCGGTCTTCGCTGAGACGGCATGAGGCGTCCATGGCCCGGGTGCCGCTGCGCAGCAGCCGACCCAGGGCCTCGAGCACGCGGGTGCGCGCTTCGGCGCCAGAAGCGCGTGCGGTGTCGCTGAGCGGGTCGAGCGCCACCGAGACGAGGGCGAACTCGCGGTGTTCGCGCGAAGACAGGTCGACTTCGCGCCGCAGCTGGTCGTCGAAGTGCCCACGCTGGTACAGGCCGGTGACGCTGTCGCGCAGGCCCTGGTCCTGCATCTCGCGGCGCAGGCTTTCGTTGGCCTGTTGCTGTTCTTCGAGCTGCTTGAGCGCCAGCGCCAGCTGGGCCTCGCCGTGGCGTTGCGCGGTGGTGTCGAGCCACACGCTGCACAGGTAGCGCGGCGCGCCGCCCTCGGCGGGCGGCAGCGGCAAGCGGGTGACTGTGAACTCGCGGCGCACGCCACCCTGCTCGATGCGGTGCTCGCTGACCTGCGGCACGGTCTGCACCATCGCCGACTGGTCGGCGGCGCGCAGCGCGGCGCAGGCTTCGGCGTCTACCCAGTCTTCGTCACTCAGGCCTTCGACCGGCCGGCCGACCAGCGCGGCCATGCGCGGGTTCGCATGCACGTAGCGGCCTGTAGACGCGTCCTTGATGGCCAGCATGGCGTCGACCCGGTCGAGCAGGGTCAGCGCCACCACCCCCCACGCCTCGGGTGCAAAGCCGAAGGCACGCGCCAGGGCGTGCGATTGTTCGGCACGTGCAGCCAGGGCCTGCTGGATGGTTTCCGTCATTCGTGTCTCGTGTTTGCCTGCAGGCTGTGATCGACGGCGCGAGCGTCCACGCCCACCCCATTAATGCACCGGGGACTCGGCCTGCAAACCCCTAGGTTGATCATAGCGGCCCGGTTTTGCCCGGCAGACTGCCCACCCGATGTGCGGGGCGTGCAGATTTCGCACAAAAGGCGTGCCCCAACCCGCCTGGGCGCACAGCGGCGTGCCGTCTCCGCACCTTCATTTGGCATGAGATTCGCTTTCAGCACGGCAAAACAAAAGCACGCCCGCATACAGGGCGCAACCCACCCTGAGGATCACCGTGACTGGATTCAAGAGCTTCCTGAAGACGGGGCATGCCCCCACTTTGTTCGCCGCCTTTCTCTACTTCTGCTTCTCCTGCTGCATCTGGGTATTGAACGGCGCCATGGCGCCATTTATCAGCGAGACCTTCCAGCTCTCGCCCGCGCAAAAGGGCCTGATGCTGTCCATTCCCATCATTGCGGGCGCGCTGATGCGCTTCCCGCTCGGCGTGCTGGCGCAGTACATCGGCCGCAAGAACGCCACCCTGGTCGAGATGGGCCTGATCGCCGTGGCCATGTTGTTCGGCTTCTTCTTCGTGAAGAGCTTCAACGACCTGCTGGCCATGGGCGTGCTGCTGGGCATCGCCGGGGCCAGCTTCGGCGTGGCGCTGTCGCTCGGCTCGGGTTCGTTCCCGGCGCGCCACAAGGGCTTGGCGATGGGCCTGGTGGGCGCCGGCAACATCGGCACGGCGCTGTCGGTGCTGGTGGCTCCGCCGCTGGCGCAGGCCTTCGGCTGGCAGACGGTCTATGGCTTCGCCGCGGCCGCCATCGCCCTGCCCATGCTGGTGATGATCGTGTTCGCCCAGGAGCCGCCTGATCTCGACCAGCACGCCAGCTTCCGGCAGCACGTGGCCTGCCTGTTCGAGAAAGACGGCTGGGCCTTCAGCCTGATCTACGGCATCACCTTCGGCGGCTTCATCGGTCTGACCACCTTTCTGCCCACCTACTACTTCGACCAGTTCCACGTGAGCAAGGTCGAGGCAGGCCAACTGACGATGCTGGCCGCTTTCATGGGCGCCACGGTGCGCGTGTTCGGCGGCTGGATCTCCGACCGCTGGGGCGGCATCAACACGCTCACCACGGTGCTGGTGACGGTGATGGTGTCGCTGCTGGCCTGCGGGCTGGCTGACAACTCGCTGGCGCTGTCGACGCTGCTGTTCATGGTGTGCTTCGCGGCGCTCGGTGCCGGCAACGGTGCGCTGTTCCAGCTGGTGCCGCTGCGCTGGCCTCTGAGCACCGCGGTGGCGGGTTCGATGATCGGCGAGATCGGCGCGCTGGGCGGGGGCCTGGTGCCCAACGCCATGGGCCTCTCGAAGCAGTACACGGGCAGCTACCTGTGGGGCTTCGCGGTGTTCGCCGGGCTGACGCTGATCGTGTTGCTGATGATGCGCAAGATGCAGCTGCGCTGGACGCGCACCTGGGCCGAGAAAGGTGGGCGTGCCCGCGTTGTTCCGGCCTAACGTGGCAGGAACAGCAGCCAGTACACCAGCAAGAGGTTGAACAGCAGCGACACCCCGAGCGCGACCTTCCACAGCAGGCTCGGGTCGCGCACCAGCAACGGGGTGGCGGGCTGTGCCGAGAGCGGGCGCGAAGCGCCGCGCTGGATCGCGAGCTCCAGCTCTTCCGCCGTCTCGAAGCGCTGCTTCTTGTCGTAGGCCACGGCCTTGAGCACGATGTGGTCGAGCCAGATGGGCACGTCCGGCCGCAGGCGCGACGGCGGGCGCGGCGGGCGGCGGTAGCGCGCCGTCTGGTAGGGCTCGATGTCGCCGAACGGCAGGTGGCCGGTGAGCAGCTGGTAGAAGGTGACGCCCAGCGCAAACAAGTCGGTCTGCGCGTCCACCGGCTCGTCGTCCCACAGCTCGGGGTTCATGTAGCTGGGCGTTCCGGCATGCAGGCTGCGCTGCTCCACCGGCT
>NZ_DASSRA010000342.1:0-4231 GCF_035702065.1 Rhizobacter sp. | reverse complement strand
GCACCGATCGCCTTGGCGTCCGCAATCGACACCGGGCGCGACCAGGCCACCCGCTGCCCGGCTGCGAACCGGCCCTTGAACGGCGAAGGCGGATCGGAAGGCTTGAGCAGCACGGTGGCAAGCGACGACACGGCGGCCACGGCCCCGAGCGCGAGATCGACCGGCCCACTGGGGTAGCTGGCCTGAGAGGCCGGCTTGGCAGGGGCCAGGCGGCGCCGCGGCACCGCGAAGACCCGCGAGGCCACGCTCATCATCGCGAGCCCGTCGCCAATGCAGTGGTGGTAGCGGAACACCATCGCGCCGCCCCGGCCGACGTGCTCCACCACATGCACCTGCCACAAGGGCAGGGCGTGGTCGAGCGGCTGGCTCGCCAGTTCGCTCACGAGGGCCAGCAGCGCCTGTTCATCGTGCGGCGCGGGCAGGGCCACGCGGTGCAGGTGCCGGTCGATGTCGAAGTCGGGCACGTCTTCCCAGACCGGCGTGGCCACCGGCCAGCCGGTTTCCACCACGCGCTGGCGGAAGCGCTCGTAGAACAGCAGCCGCTGGTCGAGCACGCCACGCAGCCGCGCATGCGAGAGCGGCTTGGCGGTGATGGCGACCATGGTGACGATCGCCGGGTTGGCCGGGCCGTCCATGTGCAGCCAGGCGGCGTCGACGGGATCGAGCGGGTTCATGTGAAGCGCATCCTAGGGTGCGCTCCGTGGCCTGACTTGATCGGGCGCAAAGTGCCGCGCGGCAACGCTTCCTACAGTGAAGGCTCCACCACGAGGAACCGACATGGACGTCCCGACCCAGGCCCATCTCCACACCCTGCGCGAGTTGCTGCTCTACCGCCGCCGTGAACTCATGAGCGAAGTCCATGCGGCCGACCTGTCGCGGCAGGCGGCGGCATCGTCGTCCGGCGCGGAGGTCACCACGCATGCCGATGGCGCCTCGCAACGCGCGCTGTCCGACGTTGACGTGGCGCAGGACGAGCGCGACCGCAGCGAACTGGCTCAGGTGGATGCCGCCCTGGCCCGGCTCGACCAGGGTGTCTACGGTGACTGCAGCGATTGCGGCGAGCCCATCCCGCTGCAGCGGCTGATGGTTCAGCCGGCCGCGGCACGCTGCGCCGCGTGCCAGGCCGCGTTCGAGCACTGAGCACTGAGCACTGAGAGCGCTGCGCGAGTTCAGCGCGGCGGCCTCACCAGCAGCACCGGCACGGTGGCGTGGCGCAGCACGGCCTGGGCCGTGCTGCCGACCAGATGGGCCAACCCGCTGCGGCCGTGCGTGCCCATCACGATCAGATCGCAGGGCCATGCGCGTGCCTCGTCGAGGATGACACCGGCCACGCCCCCGGCGCCGCAGTCGAACAGCACCGTCTCGCAGGCAATCGACCTCCGGCGTGCCCTGCGGCGGGCGCGGTCGAGCATCGCCTGGCCTTGCTTGCGCAGATCGGCCTGCACACTGCCGAACTCGGCGGCCGTCAGCATGTCGAGCGCAGCGGCCGAGGGGTCGAGCGCGTGCAGCACACGCAAGGCCGCACCCTGGTCGGCCGCCAGCGCGAGCGCTTCGCGCAAGCCGGCTTCCGAGGTCTTGCTGCCATCCATCGGCACGAGAATGTGGCTGTACATGGCGCTGTGCTTGCCGTTCGATCCATGGCATTCTGGACGGCGATGAGCGCGCCGCCTTGAGGCAGCGCAAGTGCCATCGTCTTCGCGCCTCGCATGATCACTTCGTGACTGCCATGGACACCCCGCCTGCGGCCAAGCGCCCGGAGAAGTTCAAGGTGCTTTCGCTTGCCGGCGGGGGCTTCCTTGGCCTGTACACCGCCTGCGTGCTGGAGGCGCTCGAAGCGCGCGCCGGCCAGCCGCTCGGGCGCTGCTTCGACCTGATCGCCGGCACCTCGGTGGGCGGCATCCTGGCCCTGGCACTCGCCTACGAGGTGCCGGTGAGCCACCTGATCCGGCTCTTCGAGGAGCACGGCACCGATGTGTTCTCGGCGCGGGCGCTGCCCAAAGGCCCCATGTCCAGGCTCATCGACCTCACGCGCTCGGTGATCGGCCCCAAGTACTCGGGCGATGCATTGCGCGCGGTGATGCAGGCCGAGTTCGGCGACCGCACGCTGTCGCAGGCGCTGCACCCGGTCGTGGTGCCCGCCGTGGAGGTGAACCGTTGCCGCACCAAGATCTTCAAGACGCCGCATGTGCAGGCATCGTCGGGTGACGGCGCGCTGCGGGCGGTCGACGTGGCCATGGCCACCAGCGCCGCGCCGGCCTACTTCCCGTCGCAACCCATTGGTGACCGGCTCTACGCCGATGGGGGGCTGTTCGCGGTCGCACCCGACCAGGTGGCACTGCACGAGATCGAGCACTTCATGGGGGTCGACCTCGAGCGCGTGTCGATGCTGTCCATCGGCACCGGCGCGGCCCAGTACCGCCCGGCCGAAGGCGTGCGCGACGACGCCGGCGCGGTCGGCTGGCTCACCGATGGCCGCCTGGTGCTCACGCTGATCTCGGTGCAACAGCAGCACGTGAAAGCCATGGTCGAAGACCGGCTCGGCGAACGCTATGTGCGGCTCGACGCCGACTGGCCGCCCGAAGGCGGGATGGGCATCGACGTGGCCACGCCTCAGGCGCGGCGGCAGCTGCGCGCGATGGCCAAGCGCACCCTGCGTGAGGCCGATATGCCCTGGCTCGCGAGCACGTTCATGAGCTGAATGCCGTCACCTTCTCAGTGCGCCATCAGCACCGGCAGCGCCGGCTCGCGCGTCATCGACGCGGTCGTGCCGCCCAGCAGCCACTCGCGCGTGCGGCTGTGGCCATAGCAGCCCATCACCAGCAGGTCGGCGCCCAGATCGCCCGCCAGGGCGGTGATGGCAGGGCCGGCATCGCGCGTGTCGGCAATCGGCGCCGAGCGCGTGCATTCCACGCCATGCGCAGACAGATAGCGCGAGAGGCTCACCACGCTGGCGGCGCCGCTCTCGTCGTGCGTCTCGGCGGCCGCCAGGTGCACACGGCGCGCCTGGCGCAGCCAGGGCAGGGCAGCCGAGACGGCGCGAACCGCCTCGCGTGACGGCTTCCATGCGATCAGTACGTTGGTGCCGACGTCTGCGGGCAGCTCGGACGGCAGCACGAGCACCGGCCTGCCGCTTTCGATGGCGACGGTGGCCGCAAAGTCGGACGGCAACTCCTTGTCGGCGGGCTCGGCACCGCGCATCACCACCAGGTCCGAGTACATGGCCTGCTGCGGGAAGTCCCAGGCGGTCACCACCACCGATTCGCTCCAGCGCACGCGAGGCAACTCCTTCTGCGCGGTGACGAAGCGGATCTTCGCCTTGGCACGCTGCTGTTTGTCGAACTCGACGAGCTGGTCGGCCACCACCCAGGCGCTGTCCATGGCGGCGGAGGCCGGGTACCGGACCACCGAGGGCGTGACGGCGTACAGCGCCGTCACCTGCGCGTCGAACCGCTCGGCCAGGCGCTGCGCAAGGCGAGCGTCGGCAATGCAGGCCTCGTTGTCATCGACGTGGAGCAAGAGGGCTTTGGGTGTTTCCATGGTGTGTCTCCGCAAAGTCAGCCGCCAAGTCGGCCACGCTCATCAGGCATCACGCGGCCCGGGGCGACCACACAGCGGGCTTGGTGTCTCCCGCTTCCTGCCGCGCCTCTGCCAGCGCCTGCGCAAAGGCGCGCAGGCGAGGGCTGCAGCTTCCGCTTTCGACCTCGCGCGTCGTGAACGCCGCGCTCAGCAGGGGCGAGTGGCCGGCAATATCGACGATCTCGGCCACGGCGTTGGGTGCACCGCGGCCGCCCATCACCGAGATCACGGCGAAGTCGTGCAGCTGCGCCTTGTAGCGATCCACGAAGCTGCGCATCGGGCCGGCCAGCCGATACGCCCAGATGGGTGAGACCAGCACGACGGCGTCGAACGCGGCGGGCGGGGGGCCGAAGTAGTCGATCTGCGGCCGGCGGCGCAGCAGGGAGTCGAGTACGCAGCGCCAGTTCGCGAACGGGCCGCGTCGCGGCGAGGTCTCTTCGATCTGCCCGAGGTTCCAGCCCTTCAGCGCGCACAGCCGCTTGGCCAGCTGCAGCGAGGTGCCGGTGTATGAATAGGTGATGACCAAGACCTTGCTCATGCCGTGCTCCGTGATTGCATCAGCCACTGTAGGCAGCACCACGCGGAGGGCATTGCGCTGCGTCAATCCATGGGCGGCCAGGCGGCTCGCGTCATCCTGAGTTACCGTCAATGCGAC
>NZ_DASSRA010000341.1:0-3099 GCF_035702065.1 Rhizobacter sp. | reverse complement strand
GTTCAGACGCAGGGCCCAGCCCATGCCCAGGAGCTCCAGCTCGCCCGCGGGGCTGGCCACGGTGTCGTCGAAAGCTTGTGCTGCGGACTGCCACTGCTGCCGCATGGCCTGCAACTGGGCCGATACCTCGGCCAGCCGCGTGGCGGTGGGCGGCACGGTTCCGGGCTTCTTGCGCGCCTCGCCCCGCACGTAGGTGGCGGCACGGCCGACGGCATCGGCGGCGATGCCCCACCACAGGGAGGACCACAGGATGTGCGAGTACGGAACCATGGTCTGCGCCGAGCTGTCGGCAAAGGAGCCGGGCAGGATCTGCACCGCCGGGCCGGAGGACTCGAGGCGGAAGCCCGGGCTGCAGGTGCCGCGCATGCCGAGCGTGTCCCAGGTGGTGGTCTGGGTGAGCTGGGCGTCTTCGCGCTTGACGAGCACCAGCACCTGGTCGCTGCTGGGTGCGTCGGCGTCGCGGCGGCAGGTGACGAGCATGGCATCGGCATGCGCGCAGTAGGAGCCGGTGGTGGCGTCCTTGTTGAGCACGAAGCGCCCGCCGCGCTGCTCGACGGCGCACACGCTGGAACGCGTCTCGCCGAAGGTGCCCACCTCGGAGGTGATGGAGGCCAGCAGCGTCTGACGCGCCACCAGTTCGCGCAGGTATCCGGTGAAGAACTCGCTCCCCTGGCCGTGGCGTGCCATGCAGGCGACCTGGATGAAATGCATCGCCAGCACCATGCCGCTGGAGCCGCAGCCCTGGGCGAGCGTCGAGCACAGCTGGGTCAACTCGCGCATGTCGCTGCCGGCGCCTCCCAGCTCACGCGGCACCGGTGCCGACAGCACACCGGCGGCACGCAGGGCCTGCACGGTTTCGATGGGGAAGCGGGCGTCCTTGTCGACCTCCGCCGCATGCCGTGCGGCCACGCCGGCGGCGATCTCGCGGGTGGCTGCCAGCAGGTCGGCAAAGCTCTGGCACGGCAGGCCGGTGGGTGCGTTCATGGCAGGGGTGCCGGGCGGTCGCGGCCTGGCGGGGAAGGGATGCGCAAAGCATAGCGCGGCGGGCCTGTCGGCGTATCCCGCGAATGGAGTGAACTGGGCGGTACGCGCGTCGGCCAATCCGAGAAATAGTGCGCAGGCTCGAGCTCCTGCGCGGCACGCTTCATGCCCCCTTCAGGAAGGGGATGTTGTTCGCTGTCAAGATCGCCGATGCTCCCCTGTCGAATTGCCGATTCGTCTGACCTCGCCATGTCCACGCCGTTGACCGGTCTCGAGATTCCCCACCACCCGACCAAGTGCCTGCGCACCGGCCTGGACGTGGTCGAGATCCGGCGCGTCAGCGAATCCATGGACCGCTTCGGCGAGCGCTTCATGAAGCGCCTGTTCAGCGATGCAGAGATCGCCTACGCGCTGGCAGGCGCCGGCCAGGCGGCCGAGAGGCTGGCGGCTCGCTTCGCCGCCAAGGAGGCGGCGATCAAGGCCTTCGATCTCGGTGAGACCGGTATCGACTGGCGTGACATCGAGGTACGCAAATTGCCCAGCGGCGCCTGCGAGCTGGCGCTGCACGGCAGGGCGGCCGAGCGGGTGGGGCAGCTGGGCGTGCGCGATATCGCGCTCAGCCTCAGCCATGACGGCGCCTATGCCGCAGCCGTGGTGACCGCCCTGACCGCAGCCCCCGTTTTTTCCTGAAAGCAGTTGCATGAGCACGCCCGACACCCTTGAAGCCCAGATCCGGATGGTGCTGCGCGACCACGGTCGCCTGAACAAGCCCATCGACCAGCTCGACACTTCGGCCGATCTGTACCAGGCGGGCATGACTTCCCACGCCAGCGTCAACGTGATGCTCGCCCTGGAGAGCACCTTCGACATCGAGTTCGCCGACCACATGCTCAAGCGCAGCGTGTTCAACAGCGTGGCTTCGATCCGCGACGCGGTGGCCGAGCTCACCCAGGCTTGAGCCATGTGATGACCCCGGCCAGCCGCCCCGCCAGCGCATCGCGTGAGCGCATCGTCCAGGGCTGGCAGGTCTGCGCTGCTGCACCGGCCGAGGGCTCCTTTCCCGACTTCCTGACCCAGCCGCGCGAGTGGATCGACCTGCCGGAGCCGGCGCTTGCCGCTGCGGCCTTGCGCTCGGTGGGCCGTTGGTCGCTCGACGGCCCGGCTCGCCGCTTCGATGCCGATGACTGGTGGTACCGCGTCGAGTTCGACGCGTCACCACCCGAAGACGGGAGCAGCCTGTGGCTCGGCTTCGATGGCCTGGCCGGTGTGGCTGAGGTGTGGCTCAACGGCGAGCTGCTGGCCCGGTCGACCAATATGTTCGTTGCCTGCGAACACGAGATTGGCCAGCGTCTGCACCGTGGTGGCAACACGCTCGTGCTGCGCTTCCATGCACTCGACACCTTGCTCGCCCAGCGCCGGCCGCGGCCGCGCTGGCGTGCACCAATGGTCGAGCACCAGCAGCTGCGCTGGTTCCGCAACACGCTGCTCGGGCGCACACCCGGCTGGTCGCCGCCCGCGGCGGCCGTTGGGGTGTGGAAAGACGTGTGGCTGGAGCGGCGCGCCGGCTTGCAGGTGTCCAACCTGACGCTGCGCGCTTCGGTGGCTGACGGTGCCGGCCGTGTCGACCTGGCCTGCGCACTTGAAGCACCGGCCGGCCAGCGCGTGATGTCGGCGGTGCTGGAACTGGATCACGAGGGTCAGACGCACCGTGCGTCGCTGGTGCCGGGCCCGATGGGAGCATTCACCGTCTCGGCGGCCATCGAAAAGCCCACGCTCTGGTGGCCCCACACCCACGGCACGCCTGCGCTGTACACGGCGCAATTGCTCGTGCAGCTGGAAGGCGAGTCGGCACCGCGGCGTGTGCCGCTCGGCCGGCTCGGCTTTCGCACCATTGAAGCCGACACCACCGATGGCGGCTTCTCGCTGCGCGTCAACGGCGTGCCCGTGTTCTGCCGCGGTGCCTGCTGGACACCGCTCGACGTGGTGAGCCTGCGTGCCACGCCCGAAGCCTGCCGGGTGGCGGTGGCACAGGTGCGCGAGGCCGGCATGAACATGCTGCGCGTGGCCGGCACCGGGGTCTACGAAGACAGCGCCTTCTTCGACGCCTGCGATGCACTG
>NZ_DASSRA010000340.1:0-4379 GCF_035702065.1 Rhizobacter sp. | reverse complement strand
CCTCGGTGGTGGGCAGCGGCTCGGCCAGGAAAGCGCGATCCAGCGCCACGTCGATGATCTGCGCGCGCAGGTCCTCCAGGCTGCCCAGCGGCATGAAGGCCACCGCCATGGCCTGCAGGTCCGGGATGTTCTTCTCCAGGTACTTGAGCGGCTCCTTGATCTGCAGCGCCACCAGGCGCCGCAGCCCGGCACGGTGCTTGGCCGCGGCCACGTCGGGCTCGTCGAAGACCTCCACCTCCACATGCGTGCCCTTGTCGATCAGCGCCGGGAAGCCGATCAGGCTCTGGCTGCCGCGCCGCACCTCCATCAGCTCAGGCAGTTCGCCGAACGCCCAGCTGGTGTAGCGCTGGGGCTGCGGCGCGGGGGCGGCCTCGGCACGCGCCGCCGCGCTCCCACCACCGCCCGCGGCAGGCGGCGCCGGCGCCTCGCTGCGCGGCAGGCGCAGCCCCGCCAGCGCCTGGAAGGCACTGCGCGCCTGCCCACCCAGCTCGGCCTTCAAGGCACTGAGGTTGCGCCCCATGCCCAGTTGCCGCCCATGTTCATCGACGATGCGGAAGTTCATCGTGTGATGTGGTGACAGCGCATCGAGCTTGAAGTCGTTGCGCAGCACGTCGATCTGCGTCTTCTCGCGCACAGCCTTCAGCAGCGCATCCAGCAGGCCGCCCTGCGCAAACGGCGTGGCCGCGACGAACTGCTCGGCATAGTCCGGCAAGGGCACCAGCCGTGAGCGCGGCCGCTGGTGCAGGCTCTTCACCAGGGCCAGCACCTTGTCCTTCAGCATGCCGGGCACCAGCCACTCGCAGCGCTCGTCGTTCACCTGGTTCAGCGCATACACCGGCACGGTCACGGTGACGCCGTCCTTGGGGTCGCCGGGCTCATGCAGGTAGGTGGCCGCACAGTCGATACCGCCCAGGCGCAAGGTCTTGGGGAACGACTCGGTGGTGATGCCCGCGGCCTCGTGGCGCATCAGCTCCTCGCGCGTGAGCATCAGCAGCCGCGGCTGCTTCTTCTGCTCTTCGCGGTACCAGTGTTCGAAGCTGGCGCCGGAGTGCACCTCGGCCGGCAGCTGCTGCTCGTAGAACGCGTAGATCAGCTCATCGTCCACCAGCACGTCCTGGCGGCGCGCCTTGTGCTCCAGTTCCTCCACCTGGCGGATCAGCTTGTGGTTGTGGGCCAGGAACGGCAGTTTGGTGTCCCACTCGCCATTCACCAGCGCCTCGCGGATGAAGATCTCGCGCGCCTGCACCGGGTCCACCTGGCCGAAGTTCACGCGCCGGTTGTTGTAGATCACGATGCCGTACAAGGTGGCCCGCTCCAGCGCCACCACCTCGGCCGCCTTCTTCTCCCAGTGCGGCTCCAGCAGCTGCTTCTTCAGCAGGTGGCCGGCGATCTGCACGATCCACTGCGGCTCTATGCCCGCCAGGCCGCGGCCATAGAGCCGCGTGGTCTCCACCAGCTCGGCCGCCACCAGCCAGCGGCCCGGCTTCTTGGACAGGTGCGCGCCCGGGTGGCGCCAGAACTTGATGCCGCGCGCGCCCAGGTACCAGTCTTCGTCGTCGCTCTTGCAGCCGATGTTGCCCAGCAGGCCGGCCAGCATGGCCAAGTGCACCTGCTCGTAGCTGGCGGGGCTGGTGTTGAGGCGCCAGCGGTGCTCGGCCACCACGGTGTGCAGCTGCGAATGGATGTCGCGCCACTCGCGCACGCGCCGCGGCGAGACGAAGCTGTCGCGCAGGCGCTGCTCCTGCTGGCGGTTGCTCAGGCGGTGCGTGTCCACGGCGGCCACCGCCGCATCCGCATGGCCATGCGTGCCACGGCCCTCGCCCACCCATTGCCAGAGCTTCAGGTAGCCCATGAACTCCGACTTCTCGTCGTCGAACTTCTTGTGCTTCTCGTCGGCCGCCTGGGCATGCTCCATGGGCCGGTCGCGCACGTCCTGCACCGACAGGGCCGACGCGATGATGAGCACCTCGCTCAGGCTCTGCCGGTCGCGGGCTTCCAGGATCATGCGGCCCACGCGCGGGTCCAGCGGCAGCTTGGCCAGTTCCTGGCCGATGGGCGTCAACTCGTTGGCATCGTCCACTGCATCCAGTTCGCCCAGCAGCGCGTAGCCGTCGGCAATGGCCTTGCGCGGCGGCGGCTCCAGGAACGGGAAGTCTTCCACGTGCCCCAGGTGCAGCGCCTTCATGCGCAAGATCACGCCGGCCAGCGACGAGCGCAGGATCTCCGGGTCGGTGAAGCGCGGCCGGCCCGCATAGTCCTTCTCGTCGAACAGGCGGATGCACACGCCGTCGGCCACGCGGCCGCAGCGCCCGGCGCGCTGGTTGGCCGCGGCCTGGCTGACCGATTCGACCTGCAGTTGCTCGACCTTGGTCCGGTAGCTGTAGCGCTTCACGCGGGCCAGGCCGGAATCGACCACATAGCGGATGCCCGGCACGGTGAGCGAGGTCTCGGCCACGTTGGTGGCCAGCACGATGCGCGGCGCGCCGTGAGGCTCGAAGATGCGGTCCTGCTCGGCCTGGCTCAATCGAGCAAAGAGCGGCAGCACCTCCACGCCCGGCGGATGGCGGCGGCGCAGTTGCTCGGCGGCCTCGCGGATCTCGCGCTCGCCGGGCAGGAACACCAGCACGTCGCCGGGGCCGCTGCGCCACAGTTCATCCACGGCATCGGCGATCGCGTCGTTCAGGTCAAACTCGCGGGTCTCCTCGAACGGCCGCCAGCGCTGCTCCACCGGGAACAGCCGGCCGCTCACCAGGATCACCGGCGCCGGTCCGCGGATGGATGCGAAGTGCTGCGCAAAGCGGTCGGCATCGATGGTGGCCGAGGTGACGATGATCTTCAGGTCCGGCCGGCGCGGCAGCAGTTGCTTCAGGTAGCCCAGCAGGAAGTCGATGTTCAGGCTGCGCTCGTGCGCCTCGTCGATGATCAGCGTGTCGTAGGCGCGCAGGTCCGGGTCGGTCTGCGTCTCGGCCAGCAGGATGCCGTCGGTCATCAGCTTCACCGAGGCGCCGGGCTGCAGCCGGTCCTGGAAGCGCACCTTGTAGCCCACCACCTCACCCAGCGGGGTCTTCAGCTCCTCGGCAATGCGCTTGGCCACGCTGGAGGCGGCAATGCGGCGCGGCTGGGTGTGGCCGATCAACCCCGTGCCCCGGCCGGGGCCGCGCCCCAGCGCCAGCGCGATCTTGGGCAGCTGGGTGGTCTTGCCCGAGCCGGTTTCGCCGCAGACGATCACCACCGGGTGCTCGGCAATGGCCCGCTCGATCACCTCGCGCTGGCCGGAGACCGGCAGCGACTCGGGGAACGTGATCGGCGGCACCGGGTTGGCGGGCGGCCTGTGCTGCCGGCTGGGCCCCGGCGTGCGGGAGCGGGCAGGCGGCTTGGAGAGGGGGCGGGGCGAATTCACGAGGCGCGGATTATCCGTGCGGAAGACCGCACGGCAATGTGGCAGGCGCGGTACGGCAAAATCGCAGCCCTCCAATTCGCCGAGTGCCCATGGACCTGGTTTTTCCCCACACCTTCGTGCCGTGGTTCCGCTCGGTCGCGCCGTACATCCATGCCTACCGCGGCGAGACCTTCGTGGTGGCGCTGGCGGGCGAGGCCATCGCAGCGGGCAAGCTCAATGCCTTCGTGCAGGACCTGTCCATCCTGCACGCCATGGGCATCAAGCTCGTGCTGGTGCATGGCTTCCGGCCGCAGCTGAACGAACAACTGGCCGCCAAGGGGCACAGCTCGCGCTTCAGCCACGGCCAGCGCATCACCGACGCCATTGCGCTGGACTGCGCGCAGGAGGCCGCGGGGCAGTTGCGCTTCGAGATCGAGGCGGCGTTCTCGCAGGGCCTGCCCAACACCCCCATGGCCAACGCCGCCGTGCGGGTGGTGTCCGGCAACTTCCTCACCGCGCGGCCCGTGGGCATCGTCGATGGCGTGGACTTCATGCACTCGGGCGTGGTGCGCAAGGTGGACAGCAAGGCCATCCGCAGCGCGCTGGACATCGGCGCCGTGCTGCTGCTGTCGCCGTTCGGCTTCTCACCCACCGGCGAGGCCTTCAACCTCACCATGGAAGACGTGGCCACCAGCATTGCCATCGCGCTGCAGGCCGACAAGCTGATGTTCGTGGCCGAAGTGCCCGGCGTGCGCGAGAACCCGGCCGACCCCGAGAGCCCCGTGGACACCGAGCTGGCCGTGGCCGATGCGGAAAAGCTGCTTGCCGTGCAGGGCGATGCCGCGCAACCCAGCGACACGGTGCGCTACCTGCAGCACTGCATGAGAGCCTGCCGCGCCGGCGTGGAACGCTCGCACATCATCCCCTTCGCGGTGGACGGCGCAGTGCTGATGGAGGTGTACACGCACGACGGCATCGGCACCATGGTGGTGGACGAAAA
>NZ_DASSRA010000339.1:0-3270 GCF_035702065.1 Rhizobacter sp. | reverse complement strand
CGTGCTCGCCCAGGTGAAGACACCGGGCGGCGGCCTGCTCGGCGAGACCTTCATCCGCCAGCCCGCCGACCCGTGGCGCGACTACGCCATCAAGTGGGACGGCGAATGGCAGATCACCTACGAGACCTTCCGCGACATGGGGGCGGCGTACGCCGTCGGCCTGGTCCTGATCTACCTGCTGGTGGTGGCGCAGTTCGGCTCCTACCTCACGCCGCTCATCATCATGGCGCCCATCCCGCTCACCATCGTGGGCGTGATGCCCGGCCATGCGCTGCTCGGAGCGCCGTTCACCGCCACCAGCATGATCGGCATGATCGCCCTGGCCGGCATCATCGTGCGCAACTCCATCCTGCTGGTGGACTTCATCCGCCTGCAGGTCTCGCAGGGCATGCCGCTCGAAGAAGCCGTGGTGCGCTCGGCCGCCACGCGGGCCCAGCCCATCTTGCTCACCGGCCTGGCCGCGATGCTGGGCGCGTTCTTCATCCTCGACGACCCGATCTTCAACGGCCTCGCGATCTCGCTGATCTTCGGCATCTTCGTCAGCACGGTGCTCACGCTGGTCGTGATCCCGCTGCTGTATTTCGTGGCCTACCGGCAGGCGCCGGCGCCGACCCGTCCCCCTGTTTCATCCACTGAAGAAGGAGCATCCACATGAGCTCATGGCAACTCGTCCGCCTGTTCGCAGGCACCTTCATCCTGCTGTCGCTGGCGCTCGGCGTGCCCGGCAGCCCCTTGTTCGTGAGCCCCTGGTGGCTGGCGTTCACGGCCTTCGTGGGCGCGAACCTGCTGCAAAGCTCCCTCACGCGCTGGTGCCCGCTGGAGATCATCCTGCGCAAGCTGGGCGTGAAGTCGGGCTGCTGAACCGGAGGCGCACATGCAACTCGTCTGCCCTTCTTGCGGCGCCAAGAACCGGGTGCCCGACCAACGCCTGGCCGACGGCCCGGTCTGTGGCCGATGCGGCACCGAGCTGATGGCCGCCAAGCCGGTGGCACTCAGCGATGAGCGCTTCGCGGCCTTCATCGATGGCACCGAACTGCCGGTGCTGGTGGACTTCTGGGCTGAATGGTGCGGCCCCTGCCGCATGATGGCGCCGCAGTTCGAAGCGGCTGCAAGCCAGCTGCCTCAGGTGCGCTTTGCCAAGGTCGACACCGAAGCCGCGCCGCAGGCCAGCATGCGCCACCACATCCGCAGCATCCCGACGATGGTGCTGTACCAGCGCGGCAAGGAAGTGGCACGCCGCTCCGGCGCCATGACCGCACCCGACATCGTGCGCTGGGTTCAGTCGCAGATCACCGCGACCGGAGCGGTGTCATGACGATCACGCGTCGCCTACGCGATGCGATGGCCATTTGCGCGGCGCTGTTTGCGCCCGCCGCCTGGTCGCTCGACCTGATGCAGGCCTGGCAAGGCGCCGAGCAGCATGCGCCCGACGCAGCGCTGGCCCGCGCCGCACGAGAAGCCGGTGCAGCGCGCGGCGAGCAGGCCAAGGCCTTGTGGCGGCCGAGCGTGATGCTCGAAGGCGGCGTGTCCTACGCCAATGGCGAAACCGCCGTGCGCGGCGCGCAGTTCTCGGCACCGGGCTTCGGCTCGTCCACGGGGGTGGCCTTCGACACCTCGGTCACCGGCGGCACCGCCAGCCGCTATGCGCTGGGCCTGCGCCAGCCGGTCTACAGCCGTGAGCGCAGTGCACGCGGCGAATCGCTCAGCATCGCCGCCGAAGCGGCCGAGCATGAATGGCTGCAATCGCGGCAGGCCCTGATGCTGCGCACCACGGAGCTCTATTTCAACGCCGCGCTGGCGGCCGAACGGCTGCAGCTGCTGCAGCGCCAGCAGCAGGCGGTCGACAAGGCGGCCGCAGAAGCGCGAGACCGCTTCAGCCTCGGCGACCGCCCCGCCACCGACGTGCACGAGGCCACCGCGCGCGCCGCCACACTGGAGGCCGAGCGGCTGAGTGCCGAGACACAGCTCGCACTGGCCCACAACGCGCTCGCCGACCTGACCGGCCTGCCCGTGAACACCACGCCCCTGCCGCTGCCTTCTGCCGCGCCGGTCGACGACATCAGCAGCCTGGCCGACTGGCTCGCGCGCGCCGAGCGGCAGAACCCGGGGCTGAAGCTGGCCGAGGCCTCGCTGCGGTCGACCGAGGCGCGGGCACGCGCGTCGGCTGCGGCCTTCACGCCCACGGTCGACCTGGTGGCCCACGTGGGGGGCGAGCGCCTCTCCGGCGACGGCGACTTCGGCAGCGCCAGCAGTGCCGCCCGCAACAGCGCGGTGGGCGTGCAACTGGCCATCCCGCTCTACACCGGTGGCCTGCAAAGTGCACAAGCGACGGAAGACCGCGCTCTCACCGACAAGGCCCAGGCCGCGCTCGACCAGGCCCGCCAATCGGTGGCCCAGCAGACCCGCGCCGCCTGGCTCGACCTCGCCGTGGGCAAGAGCCGCACCACCGCCCTGGCCGCCTCGCTCGAAGCGAGCCGCGCCCGCCTCGACGCCACCCGCGTCGGCCTGAAGGCCGGCGACCGCACCACGCTCGACCTGCTCAACGCCGAGAACGACGCCGCTGCCGCCGAACTCTCGCTGGTGCAGGCGCGAACGCAGCTCATCACCCATCGCCTGAAGCTGGCGGCCCTGGCCGGCGAGCTGGACGATGCCACCGTGCAGCAGGCCAATGCACTGCTGCAAGCCACCCGCCCCTGAAGGAGACAGACATGGCCCACATCGTCGTACTCGGTGCCGGCATCGGCGGCATGCCCGCCGCGTATGAGCTCAAAGCCGCGCTCGGCCGCGAGCACCGGGTGACCGTGATCAACGCGGTCGACTACTTCCAGTTCGTGCCGTCGAACCCCTGGCTTGCGGTCGGCTGGCGGGAGCGCGAGGCCATCACCCTGCCCATCGGCCCGGCGCTCGCGGCCAAGGGCATCGAGTTCATCGCCCAGCCGGTGATGCACATCGACGCCGAGGGCAACGCCGTGACGCTGAAGGACGGCAGCCGCATCACCTACGACTACCTCGTGATCACCACCGGCCCGCGCCTCGCGTTCGAAGAAGTGCCCGGGGCCGGGCCGCTGGGCGGCTTCACCCAGTCGATCTGCACTGTCGACCACGCGGAGCACGCGCTCGGCGAATACCGCAAGTTCCTCGACGACCCCGGCCCGGCCGTCATCGGCGCCATGCCCGGCGCGAGCTGCTTCGGCCCGGCCTACGAGTTCAGCTTCATCTTCAGCCGCGATCTGCAGAAGCGCCGGCTGCGCCACAAGGTGCCGATCACCT
>NZ_DASSRA010000338.1:0-3245 GCF_035702065.1 Rhizobacter sp. | reverse complement strand
GCGCCGCCGGTGGTGGTGACGATCGACATCGACTTCGACGGCAGCATCTTCTGGAACGGCGAGGCGCTGCCCTCGCGCGAAGCTTTGGAGGCCCGGCTGAGCGCCACGGCGGCCCAGCCCGACCAGCCCGAGGTGCACCTGCGGCCGAACAAGCTGGTCGAGTACGAGCGCGTCGCGCTGGTGATGGCAAGCGCGCAGCGCCTGGGCGTGAGCAAGCTCGGCATGGTCGGCAACGAGCAGTTCATCAAGTGAGTTCGCTGCCGGTTAATACCAATTGACATACTGGTATTACTGGTACTAAACTGGTCCTATCGCTGGGCCTGACGCCCGGCAAAACTACAGGAACCGAGCAGCCGACATGATCGACTTTCTGATCGGGGTGGACGGAGGCGGAACGGCGACGCGTGCAATCGTCGCGCGCCCCGACGGCACCGTGCTGGGCCAGGGTCGCGCCGGCCCGTCGGCGCTGGGGCAGGGCATCGCAGCCGCCTGGGAGCAGGTGCTGGCCGCGGTGCGGGCGGCGTTTGCCGACGCCGGCATGGAGCCGCCGCCCTGGCGGCGTTGCGCGCTGGGCGCCGGCCTGTCCGGCGTGAGCAACCGCCCCTGGCGCGACAAGTTCGTGGCCCAGAACAAGGGCTTCGGCAAGCTGCTGGTCGAGACCGACGCCTTCGTGATGCTGGTCGGCGCGCACGCCGGCAAGCCGGGCGCCATCGTCGCCGCGGGCACCGGCAGCGTGGGCGAGGTGCTGCGCCCCGACGGCTCGCGCTTCAACGTGGGCGGCTGGGGCTTCCCGGTGGGCGACGAGGGCAGCGGCGCCTGGCTCGGCCTGCGCGCCGTGCGCCTGGCCCAGTGCGCGATGGACGGCCGCATCAACGCTGGCCCGCTGGTGCGCCACGTGTGGGCCACCTGCGGCGCCGACCGCGACCACCTGCAGGCCTGGTGCGACCACGCCGGGCAGTTTGCCTACGCGCAGCTCGCGCCGGCCATCTTCGATGCCGAGGCCAGCGACCCGGCCGCCGCGCACCTGCTGAGCCGCGCCGTGAGCGCGCTCGACGCCACCGCGCTCGCGCTGGACCCGCATGGCGGCCTGCCGCTGGTGGTGCTGGGCAGCGTGGGCAAGCGTCTCGCCGACCGCCTCTCGCCGGCGGTGCGCAGCCGCTGCGTCGAGGCGGCCGATGGCCCCGCCGCCGGCGCCTTGATGCTGATCCGCCGCGAGTTCGAGAAAGAGAACGAGACCCGCCGATGAAGAAGGCCCTGTTCGAATTCAAGCCCGATGCGCGCGACAGCTCGCCGCTCTACGTGCAACTGGCCCGTAAGCTGGGCCAGGCCATCCGCGACGGGCGCTACCAGGCCGACGAGGCCCTGCCTTCCGAGCGTGTGCTCTCCGAGTCGGTCGACGTGTCGCGCGTCACCGCGCGCAAGGCCATCGACCAGCTGGTCGACCAGGGCCTGATCGTGCGCCGCCGCGGCTCCGGCAACTACATCGCCCCGCGCATCGAGCAGCCGCTGTCGCGCCTGACCAGCTTCTCCGAGGAGCTGCACCAGCGCGGCTACACGCCGTCGTCGCGCTGGCTCGAGCGCAGCATCACGCAGGCCGTGCCCGACGAGCAGCTGAGCCTGGGCCTCTCGCCCGGCGCCCGCGTGGCGCGGCTTGAGCGCCTGCGCCTGGCCGACGAGGTGGTGATGGCCTACGAGGTGAGCGTGCTGCCGCAAAGCGTGCTGCCCAGCCCCGAGACCGTCGATGGTTCGCTCTACGAGTACCTGACCAGCGTGCACATGGCGCCGGTGCGCGCCTTGCAGCACATCCGCGCGCTCAACGCGCAGCCGCGCCTGGCCGAGCAGCTGGGCGTGCCGGTGGGGCAGGCGGTGCTGTTCATCACCCGCATCGGCTACCTGGAATCGGGGCAGGCGGTGGAGCTGACGCACTCGTACTGCCGCAGCGACTACTACGACTTCGTGGCAGAGATGAGGCGCGAAGGATGAGCACGACACGGCAAGGCCACATCCTCACGCCGTCTGGCTTCGTCAAGGGGCGCATCACGTTCGCCGACGACGGGCGCATCGCCGGCATCGAGGGCACGGGCGTAGACGAACGCGAAGTGCGCGACGCTTTGCTGCCCATCGTCGTGCCGGGCTTCATCGACCTGCACGTCCACGGTGGTGCGGGCCGCGACATCATGGAAGGCGGCGATGCCGCCGCGCGCGTCTCGGAGCTGCACGCCACGCACGGCACCACGGCCCTGCTGGCCACGACGATGACGGCGCCGATGAGCGACCTGGAGCGCGCCTTCCGCGCCCTCAAGGCGGTGTGTGCCTCGCGCAGCCCGCAGGGCGCACGCGTGCTCGGCGTCCACCTCGAAGGGCCTTACATCAACGCCGGCAAGCTGGGCGCGCAGCCCAACTACGCGCGGCCGGTGCATGCCGAGGAGTTGCGACGCCTGAACGACCTGGCGCCGATCCGCCTGGTGACGCTGGCGCCCGAGACGGCCGGCAACATGGACGCCATCGAGGCCATGGTGGCGGCCGGCTACCGCGTGCAGCTGGGCCACACGCTGGGCAGCTACGAAGACGGCGTCGAGGCGATGAAGCGTGGGGCCACCGGCTTCACCCACTTGTTCAATGCCATGAGCGGCCTGCACCACCGCGAGCCCGGCATGGTGGGCGCGGCGCTGGCGCACGCCACCTACTCGGAGATCATCCCCGACCTGCTGCACGCGCACCCCGGGGCGATCCGCGTGGCGCTGCGAGCCATCCCGCACCTCTACTGCGTCACCGACTCGACCGCCGCCGCCGGCATGCCGGACGGCGAGTACAAGCTCGGCCGCCACAAGGTCACCAAGTGCCTGGGCGGCGTGCGCCTGCCCGACGGCACGCTGGCCGGCTCCACGCTGACCATGGACCAGGCACTGCGCAACCTCGTCGACGAGCTGGGCCTGGGCCTGGTCGACGCCTCGCGCCGCGTCGCCACCAACGCGGCCGACTACCTTGGCGCCACCGACCGCGGCCGCCTTGCGCAGGGCGCCTGGGCCGACGTCGCGGTGCTCGACCGCGATCTGAAACTGACCGATGTCTACGTGGAAGGAACGTCCATTGAACACGCGCATGCTGGTTGAGGCGCGCGAAGCGCCCGCCGCCGTGGCCCGCCAGCTGGCCCAGAACGACCAGGCGTACAGCGACTTCGGCGCCTTCCTGCGGGCCCGCCCGCCCAGCTCGGTGCTCACCGTGGCGCGCGGGAGCTCCGACCA
>NZ_DASSRA010000337.1:0-10770 GCF_035702065.1 Rhizobacter sp. | reverse complement strand
CCTTCTCTCTTTCGAGATCCACCACCATGTCCACCACCGCACTGCCCGCTTCCGCGACCTCGTCGGTCTCCACGCCACCGCCCTTGTGGAAGGCCTACGTCAGCATCCTCGTGCCGATGCTGCTCACCAACATCCTGCAAGGCCTAGCCGGCACGCTCGACGGCATCTACCTCGGCCAGATGATCGGCGTCGACGCGCTGGCCGCGGTGTCGGCCTTCTTCCCGCTCTTCTTCCTGTTCTTCGCCATCGCACTCGGTCTCAGCTCGGGCGCCACGGTGCTGGCCGGCCAGGCCTTCGGCGCGGGTGACCTGCCTGCGGTGCGCGCGGTGGCCGGCACGGCCCTCGCGCTGTTGCTGTGCCTGGGCGCGGCGGTCAGCGTGCTCGGCGGCGTCTTCGCCCCCGAGTGGATGCGCGGGCTCGGTACGCCGCCCAACGTGCTGGCCGAAGCCAGCGCCTATGCGCGGTTGATGCTGGCCGGCATGCCGCTCTTCTTCGTCCTGTGGCTGGTCACCTCGCTCAGCCGCAGCGTGGGCGATGCGGTGTCGCCGCTGTGGACGCTCTCGCTCGTGACCGCCATCGCCATGGCCTGCACGCCCGCCTTCATCCGCGGATGGTTCGGGCTGCCGCAGCTCGGCGTGCGCAGCGCGGCCGTCTCCACGCTGCTCGGCTTTGCCATTGCGCTGGTCTGGACGCTGTGGCACTGGTGGCGCAGGGGGCACCCGCTCGCGCCCACGGCCGCACTGCGGAGCGCGGTCAGGCTCGATCCCGTCATCCTGCGCAAACTCGTCGCCATCGGCCTGCCCACCGGCGTGCAGATGCTCACCATCGCCTGTGCCGAGCTGGTGCTGCTGGGCCTGGTCAACCGCCATGGCTCGCACGCCACGGCGGCCTACGGCGCGGTCACGCAGTTGATGAACTGGCTGCAGTTCCCGGCCATGTCGCTGGGCATCGCCGCCACCATCCTGGCCTCGCATGCCATCGGGGCGGGGCGCGCCCACCGGCTCGGCGCCATCGCGCGTACGGGCCTGTGGATGAACCTGCTGTTCACCGGCGCCTTCGTGGCCGTGGCCTATGCGGCGTCGCCCACCGTGCTGGGCTGGTTCCTCACCGATGCGGCCGTCATCGCGCTCGCGCTGCACCTCTTGCGCCTGGTCGCGTGGACCATGCTGCTGCGCGGCGCGAGCATGGTGCTGGTGGGGGTGATGCGCGCCAGCGGCACCGTGTGGGCACCCACCGGCCTGGGGCTGGCGGGCATCCTCTGCATCGAGTTGCCGCTGGCCTGGTGGCTCGACGCACGCATCGGCATGGCCGGCATCTGGTGGGCGTATGTCGCCACCTTCATCGCCATGCTGCTGCTGCAGACCGGCTTCTACCGGGGGGTATGGCGGCACCGACAGGTGCGGCGATTGATCTAGATGTCTTTCATCTCCCTGCCGCCGACACGTCACGCAAACGTCACGACCGATCACCACAATTCCGCGATCGTCTGATGCGAGGAACGGCCATGGCCGACGTGGTGATCGATGTGGTGCAGCTGCGCAAGACCTTCGGCGCCAACGCCGCTTTGCGCGGCGTGTCGCTGCAGATCGAGCGCGGCCAGATGGTGGCGCTGCTCGGAGCTTCTGGCTCGGGCAAGTCGACGCTGCTGCGCCACCTGAACGGCCTGCACCGGGCCGACGCCGACAGCCACTCGGCCGTCACCGTGCTCGGCAGGCGGGTGCAGCAGAACGGCCGCCTCGGCGCCGACATCCGCGCCACGCGTGCCAAGGTGGCGGCCATCTTCCAGCAGTTCAACCTGGTCGACCGGCTCTCGGTGATGCGCAACGTGCTGGCCGGCGCCTTGCACCGCCTGCCGCTGTGGCGCGGCCTGCTGGGCCGCTTTCCGCAGGCCGAGCTGCAGCGGGCTTACCAAGCGCTGCAGCGCGTGGGCATCGAGCGCTGCGCGTGGCAGCGCGCCTCCACGCTGTCGGGTGGCCAGCAGCAGCGTGCCGCCATCTCGCGCGCGCTGGTGCAGGGCGCGCAGGTGATCCTGGCCGACGAACCCATCGCCTCGCTCGACCCCGAATCCAGCCGCCGCGTGATGGAGCTGCTGGCCGAGGTGAACCGCGAGTTCGGCGTGACGGTGTTGGTCTCGCTGCACCAGATCGACTACGCCTTCGCCTACTGCCCGCGCACCATCGCCCTGCGCGCCGGCGAGGTGGTGCACGACGGCCCCACGCAGGCACTCACGCCGCAGCGGCTGCGCGACCTGTACGGCACGCAGAGCGACGAGCTGATTGCATCCCAGCCGGAAGCGACCCAACCCATGCCCCCCGAACCAGCCAAGCTGCTGGCCGCCTGACCCGTGCCCGCGCATCTCCGTCCGTTCACCCGAGCGGGCGGTGGCGTGCGGACCAACACCCCGCATACCTAGGAGCACCCCATGAACCGCAGAGCCACCCTCCTCGTCATCGCCACCACCGCCTCGCTGTGGTTCGGCCAGGCCCACTCGCAGCAGGCGCGCGAGATCAGCATGGGCATCATCGCCACCGAGTCGTCGGCCAACCTCAAGACCGCCTGGCAGCCGCTCATCGACGACCTGCAGAAGAGCACCGGCCTCAAGGTCACCGCCTTCTTCGCCCCCGACTACGCCGGCGTGATCGAGGCCATGCGCTTCAACAAGGTGCAGGTGGCCTGGATGGGCAACAAGTCGGCCCTCGAAGCCGTGGACCGTGCACAGGGCGAGGTCTTCGGCAAGGTGGTGTCGGTGGACGGCACCGAGGGCTACTGGAGCCTGATGATCGTGCACAAGGACAGCCCGCTGAAGACGCTGGACGACGTGCTCAAGAGCCGCGCCAGCCTCACGCTCGGCATGGGCGACACCAATTCCACCAGCGGCACCCTGGTGCCTGGCTTCTACGCCTGGAGCAAGAACGGCGTCGACCCGGTCAAGGACTTCAAGCGCAGCGCCCGCTCCAACCACGAGAGCAACATCCTCGCGGTCGCCAACAAGCAACTCGATGTCGCCACGGTGGCCAGCGACGGCGTCGACCGCATGAAGATCAAGATGCCCGAGAAGGCCGCCGAGTTGCGCGAGGTGTGGCGCTCGCCGCTGATCCCGAGCGACCCGCTGGTGTGGCGCCGCGACCTCGACGAAGCCACCAAGAAGAAGCTGCGCGACTTCTTCATGGCGTACGGCCGCGATGCCCGCGAGAAGGAGGTTCTCAAGACGCTGACGTGGTCGGCCTTCGTCGCGTCCGGCAACCAGCAGCTCACGCCCATCCGCCAGCTGGAACTGGCCCGCGAGCGCGCCAAGACCGAGGCCGACGCCAACCTGCCGGCCGACGAGAAGGCGAAGAGGCTCAAGGAGATCGACCAGAAGCTCAACGAGCTGGCGCAGCAGCTGGCCTCCGCCAAGTAAGAAAGAAGGAGCGCCTGCCGTGTCGTCTGCCTCAACGCTGAGCCTGGCGGTGCCTGCTGCGAGCGTGCGACCGCCGCGGACCTCGCTTGCCACCTGGCTGCTGTGGGGTGTGCTGCTGGCGCTGCTGGCCGGCAGCTGGAAGGGTGCCGACATGCGCCCGCTCGACCTGCTGCGCGACAGCGGCAACATGGCGCAGTACGCACGGGGCTTCTTTCCGCCCGACTTCAGCGACTGGCGCCACTACCTCGACGAACTGGTCGTCACGCTGCAGATCGCGGTGTGGGGCACGGCGCTGGCCATCGCCTGCTCGGTGCCGCTGGCACTGCTGGCTTCGGCCAACATCACGCCCTGGTGGGTGCACACGCCGGTGCGCCGCCTGCTCGACGCCTGCCGCTCCATCAACGAGATGCTGTTCGCGCTGCTCTTCGTGGTCGCGGTGGGCCTGGGCCCCTTCGCCGGCGTGCTGGCGCTGTGGGTGCACACCACGGGCGTGCTGGCCAAGCTGTTCTCCGAGGCGGTGGAGGCCATCGACCCGCAGCCGGTGGAGGGCATCCGCGCCACCGGCGCACACCCGCTGGCCGAGGTGCTCTACGGCGTGATCCCGCAGGTCATGCCGCTGTGGATCTCGTACGCGCTGTACCGCTTCGAGTCCAACGTGCGCTCGGCCTCGGTGGTGGGCATGGTGGGCGCGGGCGGCATCGGCATGGTGCTGTGGGACGTGATCCGCGGCTTTCAGTACGCGCAGACGGCGGCGGTGATCCTCATGCTGGTGGTGGCCGTCTCGCTGATCGACATGGCCTCGTCGCGGCTGCGCAAGCGGGTGATCTGACAGCCCCCCAGTCGCTCACGCTCCTGCCCCCGGGGGGCGCCGCCCGGCGGCCCGGCGAAGCCGGTTCCGCGGGCGTGGCCGAGGGGCGCGTCGCTTCGCTTGCGCGTCAGGCCGGCTTGCGCTTGGTGGCAGCCGGCGCCTTCTTGCCCGCCGCCTCCGGCCGCGTGGTCTCGCCCGGCGCCAGCGTGAACAGCTTGGCCGCACGGCCCTTCAGTTCCAGCAGTTCGTTGGGCGTCACCGAATAGGCGCCGGTGGCCAGGTTCACCTGGATGCCGAACTCCACTTCCTTCTTGCCGTTGGAGAGCGCGCCCGAGGTGAACTCGTAGTCTTCGCGCTCGGCCGGCAGGCCCTGGGTGGAGGCGTCGTAGTCCTCGTACTCGACGCTGCGGATCTCGCCGCTGGCCAGGTCCAGCATGCCGGTCGAGGTGATGACCTCGTCGCTCAGCTCGTCGGTGATGGTGATCGGCAGCTTCAGGTCCACGGTGTGTCTTCGCAAGAATGGGCGGGGCAGGGATTTTAGGGGGCGGCGGCGCGGCACCCTGAGCACAATGCCGTGCACACCCCTCGCATCACGTGGAGACCCGAAGATGGCCGCCCATCGAATCTTCTCGACCCCTTTTGCCGTCGTGTACCCGCTGTACGTCCAGAAGGCCAAGCGCAAGGGGCGCACGCAGGACGAGGTCGACCAGGTCATCTGCTGGCTCACCGGCTACGACCCGGCGGGCCTGCAGCAGCAGATCGAGCGCAAGACAGACTTCGAGGCCTTCTTCGCCCAGGCGCCCGCGATGCACCCCGACAGCGCGCTCATTCGCGGTGTGGTCTGCGGCGTGCGGGTGGAAGAGGTCGAAGACCCGCTGATGCGAAAGATCCGCCAGCTGGACAAGCTCGTCGACGAGCTGGCCAAGGGCAAGGCGATGGAGAAGATCCTTCGGCGATGATCCGCGCATGTCCACCTACCTGAAACACATCGACTGGAAGCTGGTGATCGTCGTGCTGCTGGCCTGCTACGTGCTGCCCACCGCGGTCGTGGGTTTGCTCTTCGCGTCCACGCTGCACGAGGCCCTGTCCGGGCTCATCGGACAGGCACTGGCCTCGTTCGTCGCGTTCTTCGGCCTGTTCCTGCCGCCTTTGGCCAGCGGTTACCTGGCGGCCCGCTTCGCCCGCCAGCTGCCGCGGCTGCAGGTGCTGGCGGTGGGTGTGCTCGGTGCGATCCTGTCGCTCGTGACCTTCCGCTCGTCGCCGCGGGCGATGGCGGTGTACGCGCTGGCCTGCATCGCGCTGGCAGCGCTGGGCGGCTTCATCCGCCTGCGCGGCGGCGGACACGACGCGGCCTGAAGGGGGCCAGGCGCCCCCCGGCCGCGCGGGTCACTTCGGCTGAAACGCCGGCTCCCCCATCTGCCACAGCGCAAACGCCCACGTGTCCGCCAGCTGCATCTCGCGCTGCGAGCGGTTGGAGCCCAGGCCGTGGCCCGCGTCGTAGTCGATGCGCAGCAGCACCGGGTTCTTGCTCGACGTGGCGGCCTGGGTCTTGGCGGCCATCTTCATCATGTGCCAGGGCGCCACGCGCGGGTCGTTGGCACCGGTCAGGAACATCACCGCCGGGTAGGGCGTGCCGGCCGCCACATGCAGGTACGGGCTCATGCCGTAGAGGCCGTGGAAGCCGTCCTTCGTCTTCACCGACCCGAACTCGACCACATTGGGCGGGCCGTTCGGTTCGGTCTCGGAGCGCAGCGTGTCGGACATGCCCACGTGATCGAGCACCACGCCGAAGAGTTCGGGCCGCAGCGTCATCGCGCGGCCGACGGTGATGCCGCCCGCACTGCCCCCTTCGGCCACCAGGCGCTTCGGAGTCGTGTACTTCTGGTCGACGAGGTACTGGCCGCAGGCAATGAAGTCGAGCACCGTGTTGAGCTTGGTGCGCTTCATGCCGCCCTGGTGCCAGTCTTCGCCGAACTCGCCGCCGCCGCGGACATGCGCCGTGGCGATCACGCCGCCGCGCTCCACCCAGGCGATGGCCGGCGCCCAGAAGAAGCTCTCGGCCACGATGCCGTAGGCGCCGTAGCCGTCGAGGATGGTCGGGTGCGAGCCGTCGAGCACCAGGCCCTTCTTGTAGACCAGCGTCAGCGGCACGCGCGTGCCGTCGTAGCTGGTCACCATCACCTCCTTCGATTCGAGCATCGAGGCGTCCACCTTCGAAGGCGGCACCAGCCCCGAGTCGGCGGTCTTGTCGCTGGCCGGGTCGTAGGTGAAGACCTGCGGCGGGCGCGAGGGGCTTTGCATGTTGAAGAGCGCACCGGGCTGCGACGGGTCGGTGACCGGCCCGAACAGGTTGCCCTCGAAGGGCAGGGGCACGGCGCGCGCGCCCTGGCCGTCGAAGCCGGTCTTCATCAGCTTGGCGAAGCCGCCGTCGCGCACGCGGTAGTAGAGGCCATCGGCGGCGATGCCGAAGTCGGTGATGACGCCGGGGCCTTCGGGCACGATGACCTGCGGCTTGCGGATGTCGGGCCGCGCCAGCGAGAGCGCGAGGATGCGAAAGCGCGAGGCCTCCTTGCGCGAGAGGAAGTACAGCGTGTCGCCGCGCACCACCGCGGCGCTCACGCCGTCGTCCACATCGGCGATCTTCTTCCACGGCGTGGCCGGCCCGTTGACCTGCGCGAGCGGGGCCACGTAGTAGGTCGAGGGGTTGTCGTCGGCGTTGTGGTTGGCCACGGCCACCGCCCACTTCGACTGCGGCGAGCCGATCACGTAGGTGATCTGCCCTTCGGGCACATCCAGCTTGTTGGAGACGCCGCGGCCGAACACCAGCGCGTCGGCCTCGCCGTCGGGGCCACGGCCGAGTTGGTGCAGGTAGGTGCGCGCGTTGAACTCGGTCTCGTTGGGCGGTGTGTTGGGCCCCACCTTGTTGAACTTGAAATAGAAGAACGAGCGGTTGTCGGCGCGCCAGGTCACCGTCGAGCCGTGCGCGCGTTCGATGGCCTCGGGCAGGTTCTTGCCCGTGGCCACGTCGAGCACGCGCAGCACGCTCGCCTCGGAGCCGCCGGTGGAGAGGCCGTAGGCCAGCAGCTTGCCGTCCCACGAGGGGGTGAAGTAGTCGACGGCGTAGTGCGTGTCCGTGCCCTGGCCCAGCGTGGCGGGGTCGAGCAGCAGGTGCTCGGCGCCGCTCAGGCCATCGCGGTAGTACAGCTTGGGCTGCTCCGCGCCCGGCTCGGTCACCTCGTAGAAGTAGCGCTGGCCGCGCTGCACGAAGCCGCGGCGGCGCGTGTCCACGTTGGAGAGTGCATGGATGCGATCCAGCAGCGCGTCGCGCCCCGGGATGCGGTCGAGCACGCCGCGCGCGTAGGCGGCCTGCGCCTTCATCCATGCCTGCACCTCGGGGTCTTTCAGGTTCTCCAGGTAGCGGTAGGGGTCGACCACCTCGGTGCCGAAGTAGGTGTCGGTGATGGGGCGCACGGGTGCCACCGGCGGGCCGTCGGCCGCGAAGCCGGGCACTGACGAGAGACAGGCCGACAGGACGAGAGCGGCGCGAACGGGGTGCTGAAGCAGGCGCATGTGCTGGGTGGGGCGGCGCGATCGTGTCGCGCGCCCCGGTGGTTGCGGGTGCGCGGATGATGCCCGCGCGCTTCGCCTGCGGCAACACGCTTCGTGCCGGCCGGGCAACACGGAGGGCGTGCGATCATCCTGCCCACCGACCCGACACGTTCCCATGGCCACAGCGTGTTCCACCCAGCTCTGGCGCCGCCTCGCCTGCGCGCTGGGCCTGGCTGCTGCCCTGCTGGCGCCGGCCCAGGCGCAGCTGCTGTCCAAGGCCCTTCCGGCGGCGCCCGCGGCCTCGCGCGAGAGCGCGCCCATCGTCGCCTCCGACATCCTCAACCGTGCCGACGAAGACCGGCGCGTGGTCGAGCGGGCCAACCGCAAGGCGCGTGGCCGCGACCCGGGCGAACGCCTGGCGGCGCGGCTCGACGAGATCGCCCGCCCGGTCGACCAGAAGCTGCGCACCTTCCAGGCCGACGAGCTGCGCCGCCTGCCGGTGATGCGGCTGGAGAGCCTGGACCGCCACTGGCTCTTCGACGCGCGCCGCCTCGAACGCTGGGAGGTCGACCTGCGCCAGACCGTGGCGCCCTACACCGACGACCTGGCCGGCCTGGCGCGTCGCCGTGCCGCGTGGGAGGCCACGCGCGCGGCCATCGGCCCCGACCGCGTGCCGGCGGCGATGAGCGGTGCCGTCGACACCATGATCAGCGAGCTGCGGGCGGCCGAAGACGGGCTGTCGGTGCCCCTGTCGCGGCTGATCGAGCTGGGCCACCGCGCCGACGCGCTCGGCGCGCGCATCCAGGCCGGCCGCAACGCGGTGGCCAGCGCCATCGAGCACATCGACCGCCGCCTGCTGCGTCTCGACGTGCCGCCGCTGTGGGCCGCGCAGCCGCAGCCCGCCGGCCGCAGCGACGAGGCGATGTCGCTGGAGCGCGGGCTGGAGATCGAATCGCAGTTTGCGCGCGAGTACGCCGCCGTCGACGTGACCAACCTGCACGTGCTGCGCTTCGTGCAGCTCCTGCTGTTGCCACTGCTGGTGTGGCTGGCGCTGCGCCACCGGCGCCAGGCTGCTGCGGCGGGGAACAGCCCACCCGCCGACGACACCACCGCGCGCGTGCTGCGGCGCCCCATCGCCTCATGGGTGCTGCTGTCGATGATCGCGGTGCTGGTGTTCGAGGCCGACGCGCCGCTGTTCGTGCACGAGGTGGCGCTGCTGGTGGCCCTGGTGCCTGTGCTGCGCCTGCTGCCGCCGCACAGCCTGCGCCTGCTGGGTGTGTGGCCCTACGTGGCCAGCGGCCTCTACCTCGCCAGCCGGCTCGGCCTCGTGGTGGCGCCCGACGGCCTGCCCTACCGCCTGCTCCAGCTCGGCCTGAGCCTGCTGGCCCTGGGGGTCATGCTGTGGCTGCTGTGGCGCTCGCGTGTTCCCGCCGGCAAGCTGACGCCGCGCCTGCGGGCCGTCATGCGCGCCCTCGGCCTGGGCGCCGTGGGCCTGCTGGCCGTGGCGGCGGTGTCCAACGTGGTGGGCAATGTCTCGCTGGCCGAGATGCTCACCACCGGTGTGATCGACAGCGGCTACCTCGGCCTGCTGCTCTATGCGGGCGTGACCGTCAGCACCGCGCTGCTGCGCTCGGGCCTGGCCGTGCCGGCGGTGGCGCAGCTGCGCCTGGTGCGCTACAACGCGGCGACGCTGGAGCGCTTTCTGCGGCGCGCGCTGGCGCTGGGGGCGGTGTTCGGCTGGGTGGTCTACACCATGAGCCGCTTTCGCATCCTGCGGCCGGTGCGGGCGGCGCTGGGCGATGCGCTGGCGTACAGCGTCTCGCTGGGCGAACTCTCGCTCAGCCTGGGCAAGGTGCTGGTGTTCGTGCTCTCGGTGCTGCTGGCGGTGTGGGTCGCGCGCCTGGTGCGCGTGCTGCTGCGCGACGAGCTGCTGGGCCACCTGTCGCTGCCGCGCGGCGTGGGCAACAGCGTGGCCTCGCTCAGCTACTACACGGTGCTCATCCTCGGCTTCGTGGTGGCGCTCTCGGCGGCCGGCTTCCAGGTCAGCCAGTTCGCCCTCGTGTTCGGCGCGCTCGGCGTGGGCATCGGCTTCGGCCTGCAGGGCGTGGTCAACAACTTCGTCTCGGGCCTGGTGCTGATGTTCGAGCGGCCCATCCAGCCGGGCGACATCATCGACATCGCCGGCGTCTCGGGCGAAGTGCGCGACATCGGCATCCGCGCCACCATCATCCGCACCTTCGACGGCGCCGACGTGGTCGTGCCCAACGGCTCGCTGCTCTCGGGCAACCTCACCAACTGGACGCTGCTCGACCGCCGCCGCCGCTTCGAGATCCCCGTGGGCGTGGCTTACGGTTCCGACCCGGCCCAGGTGATCGCCCTGCTCGAAGGCATTGCGCGCGACACCCCCGGCGTGATGACGCAGCCGGCGCCGTCGGCCGTGTTCCGCAACTACGGGGCCAGCTCGCTCGACTTCGCGCTGCGCGCCTGGACGCAGGACTACGACGGCTGGGTGGTCCTGCGCAGCAACATGATGACGCGCATCCTGCGCGAGCTCGACGCGGCCGGCATCGGCATCCCGTTCAGCCAGCACGACCTGCACCTGCGCAGCCTCTCCGAAGAGGCGGCAGCGATCCTGCGGCCTCCCCAGCCGCCTGCCTGAGTAGCTTGACCCCCAAGGAGACCGCCATGTTCAGCACCGCCATCGCCGGCAGCCTGCCCAAACCCGCCTGGCTCGCCGAAACCGAAAAGCTGTGGCCGCAGTGGAAGGCCAGCGGGCCCGAGCTCGCGCAGGCCAAGCTCGATGCCACGCTGCTGTGGATCAAGGCGCAGGAAGACGCCGGGCTCGACGTGATCGGCGACGGTGAGCAGTCGCGCCAGCACTTCGTGCACGGCTTTCTCGAACGCGTGGAAGGCATCGACTTCGAGCACAAGGTCGAGATGGGCATCCGCAACGACCGCTACAAGGCCATGGTGCCGCAGGTGGTGGCGCAGCCGCGCCTCAAGGGCCGCGTGC
>NZ_DASSRA010000336.1:0-4646 GCF_035702065.1 Rhizobacter sp. | reverse complement strand
CACCGCGAAGGTGGCGGCACCCGTGCCCGTGCCGACCGGCGCGCCCAAGGCGGCGCTGCCGCAGGTTGCTGCGCCGACCCGCGCGCCCGACCTCGGCGACCGTCCTGAAGAGCGCGTGCCGATGAGCCGCCTGCGTGCCCGCGTGGCCGAGCGCCTGCTGCAGTCGCAGGCCACCAACGCCATCTTGACCACGTTCAACGAAGTGAACATGGCCCCGGTGATGGAGATGCGCAAGAAGTTCCAGGAGAAGTTCGAGAAGGAGCACGGCGTGAAGCTGGGCTTCATGAGCTTCTTCGTGAAGGCGGCCGTGGCGGCTCTCAAGCGCTACCCGGTGATCAACGCCTCGGTCGACGGCAACGACATCGTCTACCACGGCTACTTCGACATCGGCATCGCGGTCGGTTCGCCGCGCGGCCTGGTGGTGCCCATCCTGCGCAATGCCGACCAGATGAGCTTCGCCGACATCGAGAAGAAGATTGCCGAGTTCGGCGCCAAGGCCAAGGAAGGCAAGCTCTCGCTCGATGAGCTGACCGGCGGCACCTTCTCCATCAGCAACGGCGGCACCTTCGGCTCCATGCTGTCCACGCCCATCATCAACCCGCCGCAATCGGCCATCCTGGGCGTGCACGCCACCAAGGACCGTGCCGTCGTCGAGAACGGCCAGATCGTCATCCGCCCGATGAACTACCTGGCGATGAGCTACGACCACCGCATCATCGACGGCCGCGAAGCTGTGCTGGGCCTGGTGGCCATGAAGGAAGCGCTGGAAGACCCGGCTCGCCTCCTCTTTGACATCTAAAGGCACGACCATGAGCAAATCATTCGACGTGGTCGTCATCGGTGGCGGCCCCGGTGGCTACATCGCCGCCATCCGCGCGGCGCAGCTCGGTTTCAACGTCGCCTGCATCGACGAGTGGAAGAACGGCAAGGGCGGCCCCGCACCGGGCGGAACCTGCACGAACGTGGGCTGCATCCCCTCGAAGGCGCTGCTGCAGTCGAGCGAGCACTTCGAGCATGCCGGCAAGCACTTTGCCGACCATGGCATCGGCCTGTCCGACCTGAGCATCGACGTCGCCAAGATGCTGGGCCGCAAGGACACCGTGGTGAAGCAGAACAACGACGGCATCCTGTACCTGTTCAAGAAGAACAAGGTCAGCTTCTTCCACGGCCGTGGCTCCTTCGTGAAGGCCGACGCTGCCGGCTACGAGATCAAGGTGGCGGGTGCGGCGGAAGAGTCGCTGACCGCCAAGCACGTGATCGTCGCCACCGGGTCCAACCCACGGGCGCTGCCTGGCGCGGCCTTCGATGAAGAGAACATCCTCTCCAACGACGGCGCATTGCGCATCCCCTCGGTCCCGAAGAAGCTTGGCCTGATCGGTGCCGGCGTGATCGGCCTCGAGATGGGCTCGGTGTGGCGTCGCCTGGGCGCTGAGGTGGTGGTGCTTGAAGCGCTGCCCACCTTCCTGGGCGCCGTGGACGAGCAGATCGCCAAGGAGGCCGCCAAGGCCTTCAACAAGCAAGGCCTGAAGATCGAACTCGGCGTGAAGATCGGCGAGGTCAAGTCGAGCAAGAAGGGCGTGACGATCGCGTATGCCAACGCCAAGGGCGAAGCGCAGACGCTGGAAGTCGACAAGCTCATTGTCTCGATCGGCCGCGTGCCCAACACCATCGGCCTGAACCCCGAAACCGTGGGCCTGAAGCTAGACGAGCGCGGTGCCATCGTGGTCGACGACGACTGCAAGACCAACCTGCCCAACGTCTGGGCCATCGGCGACGTGGTGCGCGGCCCCATGCTCGCGCACAAGGCCGAGGAAGAAGGCGTGGCCGTGGCCGAGCGCATTGCCGGCCAGCACGGGCACGTCAACTTCAACACCATCCCCTGGGTGATCTACACCTCGCCTGAGATCGCGTGGGTGGGCCAGACCGAGCAGCAGCTCAAGGCCGCGGGCCGTGCCTACAAGGCCGGCACCTTCCCGTTCACTGCCAACGGCCGTGCACGCGCACTGGGTGACACGACCGGCATGGTGAAGTTCCTGGCCGACGCGGCGACTGATGAGATCCTCGGTGTTCACATCGTCGGCCCCATGGCCTCGGAGTTGATCTCCGAAGCCGTGGTGGCGATGGAGTTCAAGGCCTCGGCCGAAGACATCGCGCGCATCTGTCACGCCCACCCGAGCTTGAGCGAAGCCACCAAGGAAGCGGCACTCGCGGTCGACAAGCGCACGCTGAACTTCTGACGTGGCAGCGGTCGTGGGGGTCAGGGCGCTCTACGAGCAGACCCTCGCGGAGCGGGGCTATGCGCCCGACCCCGCCCAGCTGCGTGCGGTGGACGCGCTGGAGCGTTGCGAGCGCGAGTGGGCCGACTACAAGGCCCGCCGCAGCAACGCGATCACCAAGCTGGTCGTGCGGCCGCCCATCCCGCGCGGTGTCTACATGTACGGCGGGGTAGGGCGGGGCAAGAGCTTCCTGATGGACTGCTTCTTCAATGCCGTCCCGCTGACCCGCAAGACGCGGCTGCACTTCCACGAGTTCATGCGCGAGGTGCACCGCGAACTGGCCGAGCTCAAGGGCACGGTCAACCCGCTGCACGAACTGGGCAAACGCATCTCGCGCCGCTACCGGTTGATCTGCTTCGACGAGTTCCACGTCGCCGACGTGACCGACGCGATGATCCTGCACCGCCTGCTCGAATCGCTGTTCGAGCACCGCGTGAGCATCGTCACCACCTCCAACTTCGAGCCCGACGGGTTGTACCCGAACGGCCTGCACCGCGACCGCATCTTGCCGGCCATCGAGCTGCTGAAAGAGAAGATGGAGGTCATCAGCGTCGACAACGGCACCGACTACCGCCGTCGCACACTGGAGCACGTGAAGCTGTATCACACGCCGCTCGGTGCCGAGGCCGATGCCGAGATGAGCGATGCCTTCACCCGCCTGGCCGAAGCCAAGGACGAGGCGCCCGTACTGCACATCGAGCACCGCGAACTGCACGCGCGCCGCAAGGCCGGCGGTGTGGTGTGGTTCGATTTCAAGCAGCTCTGCGGCGGCCCGCGTTCGCAGAACGACTACCTGGAGCTGGCAACCCAGTTCCACACCGTGTTGCTGTCCGACGTGCCGCAGATGTCGCCTCGCCTGGCCTCGGAGGCGCGGCGCTTCACTTGGCTGGTCGACGTGCTCTACGACCGGCGCGTCAAGCTCATCCTGTCGGCCGCGGTCGAGCCGGAAGCGCTGTACACCGATGGCCCCTTGGCGCACGAGTTCCCGCGCACGGTGTCGCGCCTGAACGAGATGCAGTCGGCCGAGTTCCTGGCCCTGGCGCGGCGCGACGTGGACACTTCGCTCACATGAGGCCGAACCTGGCCTGGATGCTGCTCGCACTGTGCGGGCTGGCGTATGGCAATGACGAGGCTGAGCGCGCGCAGATCCGGCAGCAGCGCCAGGCCATCGAGACGCAGTACGCCCAGCAGCAGGAGACCTGCCGAAAGCAGTTCGTGGTGACCTCATGCCTGGACAAGGCACGCCTCGACAGGGTGAAGGCACTCAAGCCCCTGCGCGAGCAGGAAGCCACCCTGGACGATGCCCGGCGGCGCGAGCGTGCACAAGCCCACTCGCAGCGCATGGCCGAGAAGGCCAAGGAGGCCGAGGAACGCGAGGCAGGGCAGACACCCAGGTCGCCCAAGCCTGCGAAGGCTGCGTCGGCTCCCGCCCCTGCCAAGAAGCCATCTACCAAGGTGCCGGCGGTCAAGGCCTCGGCACCCGACCGCAGCGCCGAGGAGCAACGCAAGCGCGAGGCCTACGAAGCGCGCCAGCGCGAAATCGAGGCACACCGTGAAGAGGTGGAGAAGCGCAACGCCGAACGCGCTGCACGCAAGCCGCCTACGCCGCTGCCAGTGCCGGCCAGTGCCGGGCGGCCTTGAGGGCCGATCAGCTCAGCGGGTCGATTCGCACCAGGGCCAGCGACAGGTTGTCGCCCGACCCCCGTGCACGCTGGCGCGCCTTGCTGACCAGCATCTCGCTGGCTTCGCGCGGGGGCAGGGTGTGCACGATGGCGCCCAGTTCCTTGGGCGTGAAGTAGTGCCACAGGCCGTCGCTGCAGGCGAGCATGGTGTCGCCGACTTCGAGGCGGTCGATGTGGTGCAGGGTGAGCGGAGGGTCTTGCAGCGTGCCCAGGCAACCGGTGAGCAGGTTCGACTGCGGGTGGGTGTTGGCCTCGTCCTCGGTGATCTGGCCTTCGTCGACCAGGCGCTGTACGAACGAGTGGTCGATGGTGCGCTTGACCATGTCGGGCCCGCGGAAGTGGTACACGCGCGAATCGCCGGCGTGGATCACGTGGCACTCGCGCGTGGCGCCGATGATGAACGCGGCGACGGTGCTGTGCGGCTCTTCCTCGGACGTGATCGCGGTCAGCTTGATCATCAGGTGCGCCTCGAGCACCAGCTGCTTCATCGCTTCGGCCGCGTCGTCGCGCGAAGGCGCGAAGCGCTCGAAGATCTGCGAGGCGGTGAGGATCACCTGATCGGCCGCCTTGCGACCGCCGCTCTTGCCGCCCATGCCGTCGGCCAGCACCGCCATCACGCTGCCTGGCACGCGCAGGTGCGGAATGATCTGCACCTGGTCCTGCTGGTAGGCACGATCGCCGCGGTGAA
>NZ_DASSRA010000335.1:0-10502 GCF_035702065.1 Rhizobacter sp. | reverse complement strand
GTGTTCGGCAAGAAGGACTACCAGCAGCTGATGGTGATCCGCCGCATGGTTGAGCAGTTCGCCCTGCCCATCGTCATCGAAGGCGGCGAAACACGACGCAGCAGCGAAGGACTGGCCCTGTCATCACGCAACGGCTACCTGAGCGAGGCCGAACTGGCCGAGGCGCTGGCCTTGTCGCAAACGCTCAAACGCCTGGCGGATGGCTACCGTGCGCAACCGGGCCAGCTGGCCGCTCTCGAAGCCCAGGCGGCACAAAGTCTGTCTGCGCGCGGCTGGCAGCCGGACTACCTGACGGTGCGCCGCCGCAACGACCTGCAGGCGCCCATCGAAGCCGATGCCAAAGGCCCGCTGGTGGCGCTGGGTGCGGCCCGCCTGGGTACCACCCGGTTGATCGACAACCTCGAGTTCTGATCCGCTGAACCGGCTCTACGAGTTCGACGCACGCACGCCGAGCTTGAAGCCGATCATCGCCCGCAGCTTGTTGGGTACGACCGGCTTCACCAGCAGGTGGAAGTTGTGCGCCTGGGCTGCCGCCTCGTGGCCGGTCATGGTGCTGCCGGTGACCATGATGGCCGGTATCTCGGTGCCGAAGCGTTCGCGCAGCGCCTGGATCGCCTCCACACCCGTGCGCCCCTGCTCCAGGCGGTAGTCGACGACCAACAAGTCCGGGCGCTGCGCCACCGGATCAGCCGCCTGCGCCCAAGCGCTGGAGGCCTCGACCGTCTCGAACGCAGCCACCTGCGCACCCCAGCCCTTGAGCAGCACCTCCAGGCCACCGCGCACCGCGGGTTCGTCTTCAACCACCACGATGAACTTGCGGTCGAGCGTGAGCCCGAGCGGCACCTTGCCGGCCACGTCGCTCGGGCCGCGCACGCGCGGCACCTTGCCGGGCGGCAGCTGCAGCGAGAACACGGTGCCGCGGCCTGACTCGGAGCGCAGCGTCAGCGGCACCTCCATCAGCGCGGCGAGGCGCTTGACGATGGCCAGCCCCAGGCCCAGTCCCTTGCGCTGCTGCGGCGAGAGCGTCTCGCTGTAGGGCACCTGGTAGAACTCTTCGAAGATGTGCTCCTGCTCGCGCTCGCGGATGCCCACGCCGGTGTCCCACACCTGCAGCAGCATGCGGCCATCGCGCCGGCGGCAGCTCACCAGCACGCTGCCGTCGTTGGTGTAGCGGATGGCGTTGGAGACCAGGTTGCGCAGGATGCGCTCCACCAGCACGGGGTCGGCGTAGATGTTGTGCTGGTTGCCGCGGAAGCGCAGGGCCAACCCCTTCTCGAAGGCCACCGGCTCGAAATGCAGGCGCAACTTGCGGAAGATCTCGCCCACGTTGAAGTGCTCGGGCGTGACGTCGACACCGCCGGTGTCGATCTTGGTGATGTCGAGCAGTTCGGAGAACAGGCCTTCGAGCGCATCGACCGAGCCGTTGATGCTGGCCACGAGCTGCGACACCTCTTCGTCGTGGCTGCGCTGGCGCAGCGCCTCCGCGAACAGGCCCATCGCATGCAAGGGCTGGCGCAGGTCGTGGCTGGCCGCCGCGAAGAACTGGGTCTTGGCGCGGTTGGCCACCTCGGCCTCCTGGCGGGCCGCTTCGGCGGCGGCCTTCTCGGCACGCAGCTGGATCAGCAGCTGGTCGGCGCGCACCTTCAGTTGAACCAGGCCCTGGTTGTTCTTGCGGTACAGCCGCGCGAGCATCACCGTGATGCCGAAGATCACCAGGAGGTAGGCTGCCAGCATCAAGCTCTTGGAGTCTCCCGGCAGCGCCGTGCGCACCACCAGCGGGGTGAGGCAGAGCGCGCAGAACTCGTAGAAGGTGTTGTGCTGCGGTGAAAGGATCTGCATGCCGGCCATGCAGAAGCTGTAGATGGTGAGGATCAGGATCACCCTTTCGGTGGCACTGCCATAGCCGTAGAAGAACCAGGCCGCCACGCCCCACAGCGCCCCGGCGCACAGCGTGGTGGCGCGCCAGGCCTGGTACCAGCGCAGCAGGGCTTCGCGGTCGTCGTTGGGGCGGTGCTTGAAGGCGTAGGACATCCAGGCTCGCACCAACCCCAACACGCCCAGCGCCACCAGCCAGGCCACCATGCCCGGGCGGGGCACCAGGCGCCAGTACTGGGTGACAACCACCGTCACGCCCACGACCATCGCCACCGTGGTGGTGGGCAGATAGGCGTAGATGTCGGCCACGCGCTCGGCCGAGGCCTGATCGTCGAGCATGGCCTTGGTGGCGGTATCGGTCGCGCCGCCGCTGCTGCTCACCTCGCCCAGCGGTGCGGACAGGTCATGGCTGGGCGGTGGCGTGGGCATGTCAGCGGGAGTTGGTCTGGCTGCCGCGCCAGGTCGAGAAGCCGCCGTGCTGCTGCGTCATCTGGCTGACGGCCAGCACCGCCTGCGTGCGCGAACTCACGCCCAGAGCGCGCAGCACCGCCGCCACGTGGTCCTTGACGGTCTCGACCGACAGGCCGAGTTCGCGTGCGATCAGCTTGTTGGGGTTGCCCTGCAGCAACAAGGCCAGCACGTCGGTCTGGCGTGGCGTGAGGCCCAGCGAGGCGAGGCTGGGCTGGGTCTGGAAGCCACTGTCGGTGGCCTCCTTGCTGACCACGTTGAGCTGGCCGCCGGGCAGGTCGGTGCTGCGCCGGTTGCGTGGTGGCGGGGCTTCGGTGCCGATGGTCATGGGCGGCACGTAGATGCCGCCGGACATGACCATGTGCAGCGCCTCGAACAGCGTCTCGTTGGTGGCGCGCTTGGGCACGAAGCCCATGGCGCCCAGGTCGATGGAACGGATCACGTCGCTCGCACGGTCGGAGGCCGACACCACCACCACAGGCAGCGCGGGGTAGCCGGCGCGGAACTCCACCAGCAGATCGAAGCCGTCGGCGTCGCCGAGCTGCAGGTCGAGCAGCACGAGGTCGAAATCGCTCTCGTTCTTGAGCGCCTCGCGTGCCGCACGGGCACTGCCCGCCCCCACCACATTGACGTGGTCTCCCAAGCCTTTGATGACCGTTTGAAGCGCCGAAAGAATCAGCGGATGGTCATCGACCAGCAGCACTTTCATCGTTGTTCCCCCTAGGTGTGTGCGACTCGGGATCGTATGCGAGGGGTCACAGGCACCGGTTCCCTCCTAAGGGGGGCGCTGGGGCAAGCCCTAGGCGTAGCGCCGGGCCAGGGACTCGGCCACGCACACGGGCTTGTCGGAGCCTTCACGCTCCATGGTGCACTCGACCGTCATCTGTGCACCGCCTTCGAGCGGCACATATTCGACGAGCTTGAAGCGCCCGCGCAGGCGGCTGCCCACCGGCACCGGCGCAGGGAAACGCACCTTGTTGAGGCCGTAGTTCACGCCCATGCGCGTCTGCTTGACCTGGAAGGCCGAGGCCGTCATCTCGGGCAGCAGGCTGAGCGTGAGAAAGCCGTGGGCGATGGGTGCACCGAAGGGGCCGGCCTTCGCGCGCTCGGGGTCGACATGGATCCACTGGTGGTCGCCCGTTGCGTCGGCGAACTTGTTGACCTGCTCCTGCGTGATGGTCGTCCACTCGGAGACACCCAGCTCCTGGCCGACGAGGGTTTGCAGATCGGAAATCTTCTCGAAAACTTTCATGCGTTGATCCAGCTGATGAGGGGTTGCCACTGCTCCAAGTCGCGCTCGACGCGGCTGGGCGCCACGTCCCACAGCGTGAGGCCACGGGCGGCGAGATGGACGTAGTTCTGAGTGTCCCGCAGGAACGTGATGACCGGCGTCTCCAAGGTGCCAAGAAAGCTGCGCAGCTGGTCGGCCGAGATGGTGCCCTCGCGGATGCGCATGCCCACCACGCCGATCTCGACCTTGCTGCTGCGCCGGTTGGCGATCAACTCGCGAATGAACGCATGCGTGGCATGGATGTCGAAGATGCTCGGCTGCAAAGGCACGATCACCTTGTCGGCGAGCTTCATCACCTCGTCGAGCCGTTTGCCGTGCAGGCCGGCCGGGGTGTCGAGCACCACGTGCGTGGTGCCCTTGGGCGGACGCACGATCTCGTCGCGATTCACGTCCCAGCCCGTGATCTTGGGCAGGCCTTCCGGGCGCAGGGAGAGCCAGGTTCGGGTCGACTGCTGGCGGTCCACGTCGCCCAACATCACCGCGTGCCCGGCGTGCGCCAGATAGCCCGCCACATTGGTCGACAAGGTGCTCTTGCCCACACCACCCTTCGGATTGGCCACCACGATCACCGGCATGCGCTGCTCCCGAGTTTGCGTTTGCGGTTATGTTAACGGGCCCCCTCAAGCCCCGCCCATCAAGACTTACCAGCGAATTTCATGGCCCAAACCACAGACATCCTGGTGATAACCGCCCACCCGCAGATGGAGCTGTCGCGCGTCAACCGCACGCTGATGCAGGCCGCCGCCGGAGTTCCGCGCGTCGAGGTGCGTGACCTGTACGCCCTCTACCCTGACTACCTGATCGACGTGGCCGCCGAGCAGGCCGCGCTCAAGGCGGCCCAACTGGTGGTCTGGCAGCACCCCATGCACTGGTACCACATGCCCCCACTGATGCAGCTCTGGCTCGACGAGGTGCTGGCCTTCGGCTGGGCCTACGGGCCCGAGGGCACGGCGCTGCAAGGCAAGGACTTGTGGCTCGTCACCAGCACCGGCGGCGCCGAGGAGTCGTACCAGCCCACCGGCTACAACCGCTACCACTTCGACGCGTTCATGCCCGCCTACGAGCAGAGCGCCACCCTGTGCGGCATGCGATTCCTGCCGCCCATGGTGCTGCACGGTGCCCACCGCGTGAGCTCGGCCGGGCTGGAGGCCCATGCCCGCACGCTGACCGATCGCCTGGCCAGCTACCCCGCCTGGCCCGAACTCGACGAGATGGAAGAGTGCGTCGCCTGCGAGGTGCCGCGCTCGGCACGCCCGCAGGAAGAGTCAACCCCCACCGCCGAGGTGGCGTGACATGAAACCCCCAAGCTCACTTCGTTCGCTGCCCCCCCAGGGGGCGCTCAGTACCTTCGGAACGGCCGGGAGGTACTGAGATGGAACACAGCAGCTGGCTCACGAGCGGCCTCATCTACCTCGCTGCGGCCGTGCTGGCCGTGCCCCTGGCCAAGAAGCTGGGGCTGGGCGCCATCATCGGCTACCTGGGTGCGGGCATCGCCATCGGGCCCTGGGGCCTGAAGCTGGTGACCGACCCGCAGGACATGCTGCACTTCGCCGAGTTCGGGGTGGTGCTGATGCTCTTCCTCGTCGGCCTGGAGCTGGAGCCACGCCGCCTGTGGTCACTGCGCAAGCCCATCTTCGGCTGGGGCAGCGTGCAGCTGTTCGGCTCCACGGCTCTGCTGGTGGTGCTCGGCGTGGTGGCGGGCGTGCCATGGCAGATCGCCCTGGTGGCTGCGCTGGGGCTGGCCATGTCGTCCACCGCCATCGGCCTGGGCGTGCTGGCCGAGCGCAACCTGATGGCCACCACCAGCGGGCAAAGCCTGCTCAGCGTCGCCTTGCTGCAGGACATTGCCGCCATCCCCATCCTCGCTCTGGTGCCCTTGCTGGCCGCCAGCGGCGCGCACGCGGAAGGCAACGCCTGGCTCGCAGCAGCCAAGGCGGTGGCCGTGATCGCCACCATCGTGCTCGGCGGGCGCCTGCTGTTGCGCCCGGCCCTGCGCTGGATCGCCCGCAGCGACACGCCCGAGATCTTCACCGCCGCCGCCCTGCTGCTGGTGGTGGCCACGGCCGCACTGATGCAGGTGGTGGGCCTGTCGATGGCCTTGGGGGCCTTTCTGGCCGGCGTGCTGCTGGCCGAAAGCGAATACCGCCGCGAGCTGGAGACCGACATCGAGCCCTTCAAGGGCCTGCTGCTTGGCCTCTTCTTCATCGCCGTGGGCATGAGCATCGACTTCGCGGTGGTGCTGCAGCGGCCGCTCCTGGTCACTGCCGTGGTGCTGGCCTTTCTGGCCCTCAAGGCCGCGGTGCTGTGGGGCATGGGCCGGGCCATGCCCTTGCCCAAGCCGGAGCGGCCGGTGTTCATCATCCTGCTGGCGCAGGGCGGGGAGTTTGGCTTCGTGGTGTTCCAGAGCGCAGCCAATTCCGGTGTGATCGACGCGCCCACCTCGTCGCTGCTGGTGGCGTCGGTGGCGATCTCGATGCTGCTGACGCCCTTGCTGCTGGTGGCCGCCGACAAGTGGTGGATACCGCTGCTGGCCAAGCACAAGCGCGTGGACATGGCCGAGATCAGCGAGCCGCAAAGCGCGCCGGTCATCATTGCCGGCTTCGGCCGCTACGGCCAGATCGTTGGCCGCCTGATCTTTGCCAACGGCATCGACGCCACCGTGCTCGAACACGACGCCGAGCAAGTCGAAGGCCTGCGCAAGTTCGGCTGGCCGGCCTTCTATGGCGACGCCACCCGGCTCGACCTGCTGCGCACCGCCGGGGCACAGAAAGCGCGTTTGATCGTCGTCGCCATCGACGACGTGGAGCAAAGCCTCAAGCTCGTCGACGTGGTGAACGAGCACTTCCCGCACCTCACCATCGTCGCCCGTGCCCGCAATGTGACGCACTACTACGGCCTGCGCGAACGCGGCGTGACGCTGATCGAACGCGAGACGCTCGACTCGGCCCTCATGAGCGCGCGCAGCGTGCTCGAAACCCTGGGCTGGGAGCGCCACCAGGCGCGCAACCTGGCGCTGCGCTTCCGCCGCCACAGCATCGAACTGCTGGAAGAGATGAACCTCCATCGCCAGGACGAAGCCAAACTGATCGCCGTTGCCAAACAGGGCCGCATCCAGCTCGAGCAGCTCTGGGCCAAGGAACGCGCCGATGCGCAGGCCCGCACCCGGCGCGCCGGCTGGAGCGTCGAGGCCGAACAGAACGCGTCGGAACAACAGACGACCGAGAGAACCCCATGACCGCCTTCCTGCGCACCCATGCCTTCAAAGCCCTGCAACCTGGCCGCCGGCTCATCGTGCTGGGCGCCGTGCACGGCAACGAGACCAGCGGCACGCGTGGCATCGAGCGGGTGCTGAAAGAGCTCGACAGCGGCGCGCTGCAGATCGTGCGCGGCAGCGTGACCTTCGTGCCCGTCACCAACCCGCTGGCCTACCAGCGCGGCCAGCGCGCGGGCGACCGCAATCTCAACCGCAACCTGCGGCCCAACGCCGACCCGCAGGACTACGAAGACCGCATCGCCAACGTGCTGTGCCCGTTGCTGGCCGAGCACGAGGTGCTGCTGGACCTGCATTCCTTCCACACCGCTGGACAGCCCTTCGCGATGATCGGCCCAGCCGACAACAGCGGCACGCTGGAGCCCTTCGCCCATGCCGCGGAGGAAGAAGCCCTGGCGCTGCGCCTGGGCCCGCGCCGCATCGTCGAAGGCTGGCTCGACACCTATGCCGCTGGTGTCCAGCAGCGCCTGCGGCGCAGCACACCGGCTGATCGCGCGCAGATGCTCAGCACGGACCCGAGTTATGGCGTGGGCACCACGGAGTACATGCGCAGCCAGGGCGGCTACGCCATCACGCTCGAGTGCGGCCAGCACGCCGACCCGCGGGCACCCGAGGTGGCCTACCGCGCCATCCGCCACACACTGGCGCACCTGCGCTTGGTGGACGAGCCCGAGCCGCCGGCGCGAACGGACATCGAGTTCCTGAGGCTCGCTGAAGTGACCGACCGACATCACCCGGACGACCGCTTCGCCCGCGACTGGGCCAGCTACGACCCGCTGCGCGCTGGCGAGCTGATCGGCACACGCGCCGACGGCACGGCGCTGCATGCGCCGGCCGATGGCTTCATCGTGTTCCCGAACCCCGCGGCCCTCCCGGGCAACGAGTGGTTCTACTTTGCGCTCAGGAGTGAGCGCAAGTTGCGGTCCTAGTCAGAACGCCGCTTCGAAGATCCCTTCAATCTCGGCTTGCGAGAGCTTGCGCGGGTTGGTCGAGCCCGAGCCGTCCTTCATCGCGTTGACGGCCATCATCGCGAAGTCTTCGCGCTTCACGCCCAAGTCCGACAGCTTGGCGGGGATGCCCACCGCGCGGGCCAGATCGGCCATCGCCTTCACGCCCGCCTGGGCGGCGGCCTCGGTGCTCAGGCCGGTGGTGTCAACACCGAGCGCGCGGGCGATATCGGCCATGCGCGGTGCGCAGGCTGAGACGTTCACCGCCTCCACGTGCGGCAGCAGCAGCGCGTTGCAGACGCCGTGCGGCAGGTTGTACTGGCCGCCCAGCTGGTGCGCCATGGCGTGCACATAGCCGAGGAAGGCGTTGTTGAAGGCCATGCCGGCAAGGAACTGCGCGGCGGTCATGTTCTCGCGTGCCTCGATGTCTTCCTTGCCGTTGGACACGGCGCGCGGCAGGTACTGGCCGATCAGCTTGATGGCGTGCAGGGCACACGCGTCGGTCACCGGGGTCGCCAGGATCGACACGTAGGCCTCGACGGCGTGCGTCAGCGCATCCATGCCGGTGGCGGCAGTCAGAGAGGCGGGCATGCCGCGCATCAGCTCGGGGTCGTTGACCGAGATCAGCGGGGCCAGCTGGCGGTCGACGATGTTCATCTTGAGGTGCTTGGTCTCCTCGGTGATCACCGCAAAGCGGGTGATCTCGCTGGCGGTGCCGGCCGTGGTGTTGATCGCGATCAGCGCGAGCGGCGCCTTCTTGACCTTGTTGGCGCCTCGGTAGTCCATCACCGCGCCGCCGTTGGTGGCCAACACGGCGATGACCTTGGCGCAGTCGTGCGGCGAGCCGCCACCCAGCGAGATGATGCAGTCGGCCCCGGCCTCCTTGAGCACGGCCAGGCCGGCTTCGACGTTGGAAACGGTGGGGTTGGGCTTCACGCCATCGAACACCGAGACAGCAAGTTCGCGCTCACGCAGCAACGCGGCCACCTTGTCCGTGACGCCGAGGGCCGTCAGGGGCGCATCGGTCACGATCAGCGCGTGCTTGAAGCCGCGCGACTGGATGACGGACATGGCATCGGCCAGGCAGCCTGCGCCCATGTAGTTTTCGGCGGTCATCAGGAAGCTGCGAGTGGGCATGGTGGTTCCTCGATTCTTGGAAATGCAGAGCGAAGCCGACATTTTCGCACGGCCGTTTAAATTGCTGCGTCCCACAGGAGCTTGACACCCGTGAGAAACATCCCGACGTAGACCAGTTTGTAGAACAGCTGCTGCGGAATGTGCGGCACCAGCTTCACGCCGATCCACACGCCCACCGGCGCCAGCGGCATCAGCACGAGCGCCGTGCTCATGTTGCGCAGGTCGATCAAGCCCAGCCAGGCATAGGGCGCCACCTTGGACAGGTTCACCGCCGCGAAGAAGATGGCCGTGGTCGCGGTGAAGGTGATCGGCGGCAGGCGCAGCGGCAGCACATAGGCACTGAGCGGCGGCCCACCGGCGTGCGAGACGAAGCTCGTGAAGCCCGAGGCGATGCCGAGCAGCCGGCCCAGCCAGCGCGGCGGCGGCCCGCTGTCGGCTCGCGGCGGGAAGGCGATGCGCTGCGCCAGGAAAAGCAGCGTCAGGCCACCCACGATGCCGGCCACGACCTTGCTCGGCAGCACGCCGAAGGTGATCGCCCCAAGCCCCACGCCCAGCAGGCCGGCCGGCAGCAACAGGCGCAGCAGTTGGCGGTCGCACTGCCGGTACAGCGCCTTCACGCCCACGGCGTCCATCACCAGCAGCAGGGGCAGCATGATGGCGGCCGCCTCGGGAACGGGAATGGCCAGCGCCATCAGCGGCGTGGCCAGAGGCCCGAAGCCGGCGCCGAAGCCGCTCTTGGCCAAACCCATCATCAGCACCGCGGGCACGGCCACGGCATAAAACCCAGGGTCGGTGATCATTCAGGCGAAAAGAGACAATTCTCCGATGTTCGCCCCCTCCCAGCACGACGTACGCCGATTCTTCTGCGACACCTTCCGCAAGCGCCGCGAAGGCCTGCCGCTCACGCCCATGGAGACCGCCGCGGCCGACTGGATCGACGATCACCCCGAGTACCACGCCGAGCTGAGCGACGTGGAAGCGGCGCTTGCCGCGGTCTACGACGTCGAGGCCGGCCGCACCAACCCCTTTCTGCACCTGTCGATGCACCTGTCGATCAGCGAGCAGGTGAGCATCGACCAGCCGCGCGGCATCAAGCAGGCCTACGCGCTGCTCGCCGCCAAGCGCGGCTCGGCGCACGAGGCCCACCACGAGGTGATGGAGTGCCTGGGCGAGATGATGTGGGAATCCCAGCGCAGCGGCCAGCCACCCGACGGGCACAAGTACATCGACTGCGTCAGGCGCCGCGCGACCCGCTAACGAACCAGCGAAGCCAGGTTCACATCAAGCAACACCCGCGGAACCGGCTCTGCCGGGCCGCTGGGTGGCGCCCCTCGGGGGCAGGAGCGAGAGCGACTGGGGGGCCTACTTCACAGTGATCCAGCGCCACTCCAGCCAGTTGTCGGGGCGGTGAACAGCATCCACGTTGGCGCGAGCCGCCCAGGGAATTACCTGGCGGTGCAGCGGAATGTTGAGCACCAGCTCGTTGTGCCGCTTGAGCGCGGCCTTGATGAGC